>JAZLBL010000017.1:0-72586 GCA_045613685.1 Candidatus Fimenecus sp.
AGTTTGCAACGTCCAAATCATTGAGAATTCTGATTTGAGAAATAAGCACATCATCACAGCCTGCAGGATGAAGAGTCCAGAATGGAGCGTCAACAATAGTTACATCCTTGAATGTGATATTATTACTCTTTTCAACATAAATAACTGTTGGTCGTGGATAGAAATTACCTGTTACATAGTATTTGTCTTTTCTCTCAACAAAAGCGTGACCATTAGCATCAATTGTACCTTCACCTGAAATTGTACAACCGTCTGCTTCATAACCATAAATAAACACAAACGATGGTTTGCCCGTTACAGGGTTACCAATCAATGCAGTTTTAGGGTCGTTAATCATATTACAAGGACGGATATAACCATCAATATTGTCAGTTGCTTTAAGGCGAGAGCCTTTCTGCAAATGCAATTCAACATTTTTCTTCATACGGATTGAGTCAGAAAAATATGTTTTACCACTTGTAAGAACTACTATACCACCACCATTTTCTTCTGCTTTGTCAATAGCAGACTGAATAGCAACACAGTCATTATTCACCCCATTGCCAAGTGCACCGAAATCTTCGGGATAAAAATATAACATAATGTGGACCTCCCACTTTCAAATCTGCAAAAAGTATATCATAAATAAATTTAAATAACAATACAAAAATAAAACTGTCCAGAAAATCTGGACAGTTCATTTTATTTCTTATTATTTCTCTTTTCAACTCGTTTTGTGCGGATTCTGTTAAAAAGAATTTCCATAATAACGAAACCGACAATGACAACACAAGCAAAGAAAATGCGAATTGGTGTTACAGTTAAATCATTTGAGATTTTAACTGTATTCTCTGCAAATGCTGTAATGCCAAAAGAAAATGTAAGCACCAAAGACATTAAAATAATATTAAATTGTCTTTTTGCTCTATTCATAAATTATTCCTCAATTTCTTTAACTGCAATACCTAATTCGTCAAGTTGAAGTGTATCAACAGGTGATGGGCATTCTGTCATTGGCTCGCTCGCATTCTGAAGTTTAGGGAATGCGATAACATCACGAAGTGAGTCTGCACCAATCATCTGCATAACAAGTCTGTCAAGACCGATACCCATACCACCGTGAGGTGGAGGACCAAATTTGAATGCATCTAACAAGAAACCAAATTTCTCATAAGCTTCTTCTTTGCTGAATCCGAGAAGTGAGAACATTCTGCTCTGCAATTCAGGGTTAGTAATACGAATTGAACCTGATGAAAGTTCAACACCATTGAGAACAAGGTCATATGCCTTTGCACGAACCTGTGCTTTGTCTGTTTCAAGATATTCCAAACATTCATCCATTGGTGATGTGAATGGGTGGTGCATAGCAACAAAGGTCTGTGCATCTTCATCCCATTCAAAGAATGGGAATTCTGTAATCCAGAGAAGGTTGAACTTATCTGTTGGGATAATATCAAGTTTCTTTGCAACTTCCTGACGGAGTGCACCAAGAACTGAAAGAACGCTGTTTTTCTTTGTATCAGCAACGATAAGCACTACGTCGCCTGTTTCTGCGCCTGCTTTGTTAAGAAGTGCTGTCATTTCGTCTTCTGTAAGGAATTTTGCAAATGAAGAAGCAAGTCCATCAGGCATAAGACGAGCAAATGCAAGTCCCTTACCACCGATACCACGAACAAATTCAGTAAGCTTGTCGATTTCTTTTCTTGTAAGAGTATTAACAGCGTTTTTAGCTGTGATACAGTAAACTGCGCCACCTGCTTCGAGAGCAGATGTGAACACACCAAAGCCACAACCCTTAACAACATCGCCTAAATCGCAAAGTTCCATTTCGTAACGAGTGTCAGGCTTGTCAGAGCCATAACGCTCCATTGCGTCTTTATAAGTAAGTCTTGGGAGTGGCAACTGAATGTCAACACCCATAGCTTCTTTGAAAACTCTCTGAATATAACCTTCACCCATGCCCATAACATCATCAACGTCAACAAATGACATTTCAAGGTCAATCTGTGTAAATTCAGGCTGACGGTCAGCACGAAGGTCTTCGTCACGGAAACAACGGGCAATCTGCATATATCTGTCAAAACCTGCTACCATTGAAAGCTGTTTGTAAAGCTGAGGTGATTGAGGAAGAGCATAGAAACTTCCGTTGTGAATTCTTGATGGAACAAGGAAGTCACGAGCACCTTCAGGAGTTGAACGGATAAGCATTGGGGTTTCAATTTCAATGAATCCGTTTTCATCAAAATAGTCGCGAGTAATCTTTGTAATCTTATGACGGAGAAGAATATTCTTCTGCAAGTCAGGACGACGAAGGTCAAGGTAACGATATTTAAGTCTTGTTACTTCTGATGTCTGACAGTTTTCAACGATTTCAAAAGGTGGTGTTTCACTTACACCAACAACTCGTAAATCCTTAACTTCGATTTCAATGTCGCCGGTAGGAATATCCTTATTCTTTGAAGAGCGTTCACGAACAACGCCTTTTGCCATAAGAACATATTCACTTCTTACTGTAAAAGCCTTGTCAAAAATTTCTCTGTCTGTATTATCGTCAAAAGCTAATTGCACAACGCCTGTTCTGTCTCTTAAATCAATGAAAATAAGAGCACCAAGGTCGCGACGACGTTGCACCCAACCTGCAACTGTAACTTCTTTGCCAACAAAGTCAGCATTGAGAGTGCCACAGTAGTCAGTTCTTTTTATTCCGTTCATTGTATCCATTATTCTGCACCTCCGAGAAGAGTTGATAAGTCAAAACCTTCCATACCAAGTGATTCAAATTCTGACATTGCATCTGCAATCACTTTAGCCTGAAAATTCTCGGCAAAATCAGCAAGTTCCATTTCTGATTCGTTGCCTGTTTCCATATTCTTAATTTTAATATTACCTGTTTCGATTTCGTTATCACCGAGAACAAGTGTATAAAGTGCACCAATTTTGTTTGCATATTTCATCTGTGCTTTAAGTCCACGACCAACTGTGTCAAACTGAACACACATGCCTTCGCTTCGAAGTTCTTTTGCAATGGCTGCAGCTTTAATGTTTGCGTTTTCGCCCATATTTGCAATATATAAATCGCATTTTTTAGGTTCTGGGAATTTTGTGCCCTGTGCTTCCATCAAAAGTAAAAGTCTTTCAAGACCTAAACCGAATCCGCAAGCAGGAAGTGGTTGTCCACCCATTTCTTTGATGAGCCCATCATAACGACCACCACCACAAACTGTACCCTGAGCACCGATTTCTTTTGAAACAAACTCAAAAACAGTTCTTGTGTAATAGTCAAGACCACGAACGATTTGAGGGTTGACTGTATATTCAATTTCCATAGCATCAAGATATTTCTTAACGCTTTCGAAATGGTTGTGACAATCTTCGCAAAGGAATTCAATAACTGTTGGTGCTTTGTCAGCAATACCTGAGCAAACAGGGCTCTTACAGTCAAGAATTCTCATTGGGTTTCTGTCAAGACGACCAAGACAAGTTTCGCAAAGGTCACCTTTATATGCTTCAAAATATTCTTTGAGTGCTTTGTGATAATTTTTTCTGCATTCAGGACAACCGATTGAGTTGATTTCAAGACTCAAATTGTTGATTCCTAAATAATTGAAGAATTCGTGAGCGAGTGAAATAACTTCTGCATCAGCACTAGGAGCGCCTGCACCGAAACATTCAACACCGAATTGATGGAATTCACGAAGACGACCAGCTTGTGGTTTTTCATAACGATAGCAAGATGTGAGATAGAAAATCTTCTGTGGTAATGCTTCGTTAAAAAGTCCGTGTTCAAGGAATGCACGAACAGCACCTGCAGTGCCTTCAGGACGAAGAGTGATTGAACGACCACCCTTGTCTTCAAATGTATACATCTCTTTTTGAACAACGTCTGTTGTTTCACCAACACCGCGTTGAAAAAGCTCAGTATGTTCAAAAACAGGTGTTCTCATTTCACGAAAACCAAAGTTCTCAGCAGTTTCGCGAGCAGATGATTCAATATATTGAATTTTGTAACTTTCGTTAGGCAGAGTATCTTGTGTACCCTTAATAGCATTTGTGATTAAAGCCATAAAAAATCTTCCTTATATATTAGGTGTGCCTCACCTTAAAAAAGTGAGGCATCTTTAAATTTATTCTGTTTTTATCTCTTTGGATTAATAATGTCGCGCCAGTCAAGGTCGCCACGTTCAAGTGAATGAATAAGTGCTTCTGCAGTTGCAATGTTGGTAGCAACAGGAACGTTATGCACATCACAAAGTCTAAGCAAAGTGTTATCTTTTGGTTCGTGTGGTTTAGGGTTAAGTGGGTCACGGAACATAAGTAACAAGTCGATTTCATTGCAAGCAATTCTTGAACTGATTTGTTGGTCGCCACCCTGAGAACCACTTAAAAACTGTTGGATTTTAAGTCCGGTAGCTTCTGATACCATTTTGCCTGTTGTTCCAGTAGCACAAAGAGAATGACGTGAGAGAATTCCACAATAAGCAATGCAGAACTGAGTCATAAGTTCTTTTTTAGAGTCGTGTGCCATAAGTGCTATGTTCATAATTTAACCCCTTTCGTTTATTGAAAAACTGCGCATAATAATTTAGTATAACATTCCACCTAATATAATACCAAAAAAATATCAAGTTTTCAACATTTTTTTACAATAAAATTGGAACTTCTTTGCCTGAAATTCGTTTAGCAATATTCGAAAAAGCATTTTTGGTGTTAGAACGGTTAGAAATGGTGTTTTCTGTGACAGAAGAATACATTAAATTTCGGTCTTCTGGCACAACACCTAAAAGACGGATATATGTTCTGTCAATCATATCGTCAATATTTAAGAGTTTTCCTTTTTTAACTGCTTTTTCATCAAATCGGTTAATTATAAGACGAAGATTATCTTCTTTAATGCCTTGTTTAACCAATGCGTTACCGACTGCGCAAGCACTTCGGGCACTCACTTCGTCAGGAGTAGCAACAACAATGTTTATGTCGCTACAATTTGAATAGAGCAAAGGCAATTCGCCTGTGCCAGCAGGGGAGTCGATAATAATATAATCATATTCTTGGCTAAATTTGCCAATCATATCCATAAAAATGTCTTTTGTGAGTGAGTCAGGATATGTAATTGGTGCAGGTAAAAGCTGAAGATTATCATTAAAAAACAATCGTGCTTTGTTATGGTCGCAACGGTTTTCAATAATATCGAGCCAGTCATAAACAACCATAGAATCAACAGAAAGAAGCAAATCAAGACTGCGAAGACCTGCATCACCGTCTATAAGTAAAACTTTTTTGCTTTGCCCGGCAAGAGAAATGGCAACATTTGCACAAAATGTGGATTTTCCAACGCCACCCTTACCTGAAACAACAGTAAAAACTTTTGACATAAACTCACTCCTTTTTGTGAACACTTTATTTTAACACAAAAAAGCAGGTTTGAAAAGACAAAAATATTTATTCTTCGCTTTATGATTTTTATTTACTCAAATTTACAAAATAAAACAAAATTTACTGACTGAATGCACTAAAAATCACCATTGGGACAAGCATATAATAATGAGTACGAAAAATATGCTTGGAAGGTGAAAAAATGAAGAATAACGAGTTCGGCACTCTCGAGAATAGTGACAGAATACAACTTTCTAATTTGGCTAAATCAGTGATTATTCAATGCGCTCATTTTGGATTAGGAATGCTAACTGCATCTGCATCCAAAGAAAGCTATTTTTCACCTTTGGGAATTGCTTTTTGTAGTGGTACAAATCGTGAAAATGCGTTGTTTTCGTGTTTTGGTGCAATGCTTGGCTACATAATTTCAAGTGAATATTTAATGGCATTTCGCTATGTAATGGCGCTTATTATTGTCTATATTTTAAAGGTTTATACCAACACCTTTGATTCTCTTCGAGAGAAACTTTTTATTCCTGCTTTGATATCGTTTTTTGCTACTGCATCAACAGGCGCGGTAGTAACAATAACATCTTCTTTTGATGCTCGAAAACTGTTTTTGTTCATTGCAGAAACTGTTTCTGCTTTTGGCTCGGCTTATTTTTTTGCAGTAAGTTTTCTAGTCATAAAAAAGTTTAAAAATAGGGGATATATATCTGCAAGAGAACTGACGGGTACAGTTATATCAATACTCATTCTCATTTTATCTTTAAAAAGTGTTAATTTATTGGAAATTTCACTTTCGGGTGCAATTTGTTCATACATTATAATTTGCTCGTCATTTCTTTTCAGAGAGAGTGGTGGTGCGATAATTGGTACGGGTGCGTCATTGGGTTTTGCTCTGACTGGTTCGGCGACGCCATTGTCATTTTGCTATTGTGTAGCAGGACTTTTTTCAGGAGTTTTCTCATATTCGGGACGAGTTCTTTGTGCGTTTGCATATATTTTTTCATTCGGTGCATTATTTCTGTATTTTGGCGGTACAAGAGCGGATTTTTCAATGCTTGTGGAAACGGCTCTAGCATCAATTTTGTTTATTTTAACCCCACAAAAATGGTTTGCAGAAGTTAAAGCGCAAATTTCAATTTCTGCTTTGTCAGGAGAGGGTTCAGCAGTTAAAAATATGCTGATTTCAAGACTTAAACTTGCTAAAAACGCAGTTGGTGATATGTCGGGAATGGTGGCAAAAGTAGCCGAAATACTGAAAGAAAAAGGTGCACCTGACACAACGGGAGTTTATCTTCGCGTCCGAGATAATGTGTGCACCGATTGTGCAAGTTTTGAAAAATGTTGGCGAGGTGGCTTTTCGGGCACGGCAAGTGAATTTGATGTGATGATTGAAGAAATCAGAAAAACGGGTAGCATTACTCCATCATCATCACCCGCATCACTACAAAACAGGTGCATAAGAATAATGTCGCTTTGCGATAGTTTCAACAAAAACTATTCATCATATTCTGCAAGACTTGGTGCAGAAGGGAGAATAAATGAAATGCGAAAAATAGCTGCTGACCAATTTGAAAATGTGTGTGATATGCTTGACGATATGCTTTGTGATGTGCAAAGCAAAACAACTCTTCTTGCAAATAAGTCAGATGCAATAAAAAGCAGTATCGATAATTTAGGTATTGATTCTTCTGTGAATTGTTATGAAGATGAGTGGGGAAACATCTTTGTGAATGTGTCATTTTCCATTGATAGCAAGGTCGATGAAAGTGATATAAAGAATTGCATAGAAAATATAACAGAAACCCAGTTTGAAATTCCGTCAAGTATTAAAAACATTGAAGAAAAAATCTTGTTTTTCTGGGAAAAAACTTCATTTTCAGCAGAATGCATCTATCATCAGTCATCGGGTGAAGATGGCGAAATCTGCGGTGATTGTTTTGACTCTTTTTATGACGGAAAGGGCAATTTTATTACAGTTTTAAGTGACGGAATGGGCACGGGTAGCCGAGCTGCTATTGACGGAATAATGGCATCATCAATGTTTTCAAAATTAATTGTTTCAGGTTTTTCATTCCCATGTGCATTAAGACTTGTGAATTCTGCAATGCTTGTGAAAAGCCGTGACGAATCTTTGGCAACTCTTGATATTTTAAAACTTAATTTATATACAGGACAAGCCGTGATTTATAAAGCAGGAGCAACAGTTTCTCTTTTAGTCCGTCAGGGCAAAGTTACCGAAATCAAAAAATCTGCAATGCCAATAGGCATTTTAAGACAAGCAGAATTCGGCACAGTGCACGGCGGACTTAAAAATGGTGATATATTAATTATGATGTCCGATGGCGCGGCTGATAACAACATTCAAGAGATTAAATCATATATAAAAGATAATGGGTTTTCTTATGATTTGCCTGAAAAACTCTGTGCTCTTGCAAAGACGAGAGCAATCGATAAATGCGACGATATAACCGTTGCCATAGTCAAAATAAGTATAAACGAAGAATAATCACTCTTTTATCTATTGTAATTTTTGTTAAAAAGTGTTATCATACTTTTTAATAAAAAGAGAAGGGGGAGAATGGTTTCTATGGCAAAAGAAAAGAAAGTCAAAGAAATAAATAATCATCCTAATAGAATAGGCTTTAAAGATATTGCAGGCTACACTATTGCTGAATCTGGTAATATGTTTAACCTTACATACATTACAAGCTACCTTAAAATCTTTATGACTGACGTTATTGGAATTGCTCCAAAACTTGTTGGTTATATGTTTATTATCACTCGTCTTTGGGACGTAATCAATGACCCACTTTGGGGTGCAGTTGTTTCAAAACGAAAAGCAGGCAAAGATGGTAAATATCGTCAGTATTTGCGTTTGGTTGCAGTACCTCTTGGTATTTCAACAGTAATCTGCTTTATTCCATTTAACGACCCAAATTCAATTTTTTACAATCCAACGTTAGCGACAAAACCAATGCTTTTATTTGTTCTTGCTATTGTGTTGTATTTGATTTATTGCACAATGTACACTGCAATGAACATCCCATTCGGCTCATTAGCATCTGTTATCACTGATGACCCTAAGGGTAGAACAATACTTTCAACAGCTCGTTCGGTAGGTTCTGGTATCGGTGGCGCAGTTGTTCTTCTTATCGCTCCAATGGTTATTTATGTTGGTACTGGTAGATTTGACGAGCAAACAGGTAAAGAAATTGAAGTTGCAGACGGAAGCAGAATGTTTATGTATGCACTTCTTATGGGTATTTTCTCAATTATCACTTACCTTGTTGGTCACAAGATGGTCAAAGAAAGAGTGCCTGCAGTTGAAGACGAAAATGTTGACTTAAAGGGCGTTTATAAAGGACTTTTCAAATCAAGACCTTTCGTGTTGCTCACATTGTCAGGTGTTCTTATCAGCGGTCAGCTTCAATTCGGCTCATTCAACACCTATCTTTATAAAAACTACTTTACAAATACAGGTCTTAGCATTGTGGGTACAATCTGTAACTATCTTCCGATGGTAATACTTATTTTGTTCACACCAAAGCTCTCTGCTAAATACGGAAAAAAAGAACTTTGCGGAAGAATGTCAATTGTTTCTGCAATAACATCTGTATTCCTTTTTGTTACTGCAAACAATCAAGACTTCATTATGTGGATTAACCCAACACAGGGTATTTATCCTGCTTGGCTTTATATGCTTTGCCTTCTTCTTATCGGTTTCGGTTATACATTTGTCAGCCTTACTTGCTGGGCAGTTGTTATGGACGTTATCGACTATCAGGAATATAAGACAGGCATCCGTAATGAAAGTGCAGTTTATTCAGCTTACACATTTGGTCGCCAATTCGGTCAGGCGATTGCTGATGCGGGTGGACTTTTCCTTCTTCAATGGGCAAAATATGATAGCCTTACAGCAGGTAATGGTTTCATTGCTGAAAACGACACAAGTAACAAGATTATGTTCATCTGCACAATAATTCCTGCGATTGTTTACACAAGTGTATGGCTTATCTTCAGGTTTGGTTATCCTCTCACAAAAGAAAAGATGGAACCAATTTATGTAGCACTTCGTGAAAAACACGAAAAAGAAGCACAAGAAAAAGCAGACGCTTAATTTTAAAAATGAAAACGGTAGAGATTTTCTCTACCGTTTTTTGTATGTAAAAAAGAAAAAAGCCCATAATAATTATGGGTGATAAGAATGAAAAATGAAAAAGAAAAGTTTCCACATTATGAAGAACTTGAAGAAAACGTGACGTATTTTCCAGATAGT
This sequence comes from Candidatus Fimenecus sp., assembly GCA_045613685.1. Lineage (GTDB taxonomy): Bacteria > Bacillota > Clostridia > Oscillospirales > Acutalibacteraceae > Fimenecus. The sequence goes on from JAZLBL010000017.1 coordinate 9,638, forward strand.
CCTGAGTCCCCATATGAAATGGTGAATAAATATGGAACTTATGAAATTCAACCAACAGCAGAAACCGAAAATAGTTTTCCAACCATTGCACAAGGCTTACCAAAGCACAGAAAAAAGCCGTCAACCAAGCAAGGCGCACAACGCAAAAAAGATTCAATTTAAAAATATTAAAAAATTTTTAAAAAAGTGCTTGACAGTGTCGATTTCCTTTGATATAATGTCTCTTGCGTTCGAGAGAACGACCGATATGCGAGAGTGGCGGAATCGGCAGACGCGCACGTTTGAGGGGCGTGTGGTAATCCCGTACGGGTTCAAGTCCCGTCTCTCGCACCAAGAAAAGAGATAACACATCTGTGTTATCTCTTTTCTTTTTGTAAAAATGAAGGGACTTGAGCCCGAGAGGGTTCGAGCGTAAAAAAACGAGATAGGCTCAAGCCTATCTCGTTTTTCATTTTAACCTATAATTGTATTAATGTTTTTCTCCATAAGTGAGAAGAAATCATTAACGATTTTCTTGTCTTCTTCGTTTCCGCGAACACACATTGAAAGTGTAATCACATTTTTATATGTTGTTGCTGTGAGAAGCACAAATGGCTTATATTTAACAGCACCGGACATAAATGCATCTGTTGGCTCATGACCTGCAAGTGCAAAATCTGAACCTTTGAGCAAACCGATATTACTCATAGCCATAAGTGGATTTGAGTAGCCGATTTTAATAATTTCTTCACTTGCTGCATGGGGAAGAATGTTATAACCGAAGTTAAGAAGTGGTAATCCATAAAGACCCATAAATTTGTCTTTTTTAAACTTGTTTGAACTGCGCACTACATATTTGATTGTTTCAAAAATATCTCTGCCACGTTCAGGAATTGCACATTGCATCCATGAAGTGTGGTTAGTGAAACCCTTGTCTTCAACATTATCCATATGGCGACGAAGGTCGATTGCATTTGAAATCATAACCTTATCAGTTGCTGGATATCCAGCAAGTTCATATACACTATAAAAATAACTTGCAAGAAGCAATTCGTTGATTGTTGCGCCTAATTCTTTGCCCTTGACTTTGAGTTTCGCAAATGTTTCTTCGCTAAATCTCTTTCTTGCGATAAAACTCTTATCACGGATATTGTTTGGTGTAAGTGGGAATTTGTGATTATCCTTTGCGTTAATGTTTTTGAAAAGGCGTTGAGCAACACCTGCTTCAGTTTGCGAAAATCCTGAATAAACATCATCATAAGAACGAGAGCCTGTTCTGAAATCAACAGGACTAATTCTGTCAGTTACATATTTACTATAATTTTCGCAGAATGCTTGCAAGAAATATTTAAGGTCGCCACCGTCCATACACATATGGTTTTCAACCATACAAAGAGTGCTTTTGCCATCTTTGATAAAGAGAGCGATTTTCATTTGAATATCTGCTTCTGGTGGAATATATTGAGTGAGAAACTCTTCCACTGCATCTTCAACATTTTCAGGGTAAGAAACTGTGAAAACATCATCAATGTCATAAGGTTTAACTTCCCAATGAGTTGAGAGCTTTGTGTCAACAAATTTTGAGTGAAGCACAGGTGCTTTTTCAAATGCACAGATAATAACTGTTTTGAGTGCTTCAATATCAGGAATAAAATCATAGTTGAGTTCAACATGGACCATACGGTCGTTGAAATCACGGAACAAATAATGCATTTTGTCCCAAAGTTCAGCGGTTAATCTGCGTTCCATTAGTCCTCAACCTCCTGTTTATACATAAAGTATTTCACATTGCCAACAACGATTGACAAAATAAAAATCAAATCAGCAACAAGACCCAAAAAGATAATTGACCAACCTGTGAACCAACCAATTACATTATATGCTGCGAGAATTATATAAAGCATTGTTGCCATAATTGGCATATAAACAAAAAGTGAAATAGTTCTGAATTTCTGTTTTGTCGCGAATGCAAAAACAAGGTCACATACAAGTGCTAAAATAATACCACCTGGAAGAATTGGCCAGAAAACGAGTTCTGGAATCATCACAAGCCAGAAAAGGAACACAAACACTGTGAAAATCATAACGCAACCAGCAATAAGCACTCGTGCTATTGGGTGGAATATTCTTCTCATATGACAGAGTTTCTTGATGCCGAAACTTGTATAGAAAATTATCATTGCGAAAATTCCACCAACAATAATAAGCCAGGTTTTATCCCATGCTTTTGTTGCATTGCTTATTGAGAAATAAGCTACAAACATTGATATGAAGAAAATAAGACCACCGATTGGTAAAATAACTTTAAGAAGCTTTGATAATCTTCTTTTTCTTTCTTCTTTTTCAAATTTTGCAAAATTACCTTTGATGTCAGGATATTCACTTGCAATTAAATCTGCAAGAACTTTTTCGTCCTTTAAACCTGCGTGAGTCATTTCATTAGCTCTGTCTGTCATCTCATCAAGAATTTTTTTCTTATAGAGATAAGCCATATGATTGTCTTTCAAATCAGCGCAGGAGGTTTCAATGTATTCAATAAAATCTTTCATAAATTCGCCTCCAATGTAATCATATTAATTACGATTTTAGTATAGCAGAAAAGTTTTCTTCTCGCAACAAAAAACTTTCGCTAACAAGGCTTATTTTATTGCGAATTTGTAAATTTTTCTATATATTCAGGTTTACATAGGTGTAAACTCTGGTTTGCAATGCATATTTTCTTTACTTATTCATGAAAAAATGCTAATATATTATAAAGAAAAGGGAGGTAGCAACCAATGGCTAAAAAAACCTTATATGTTTTTCGTGCAGAAAACGGAATCTGGCGAAATGAATTAAGCGAAAAAATCGGAATTGATGAACAGACTCTCAAACAGATTGAAGATGCACCCGAAGTGCCACAGGAAATTGCAGAAAAAGTTGTAACAGCTTATAATTTGCCAGAAGACTATTTTACAGTTGACCCAAATGCTAAAGATAAGAGATATAAACCGAAAAATCCATTTAAATATTTCTTAAAAGTTTCACTTGCTTGGGAATTCTTAATAGCAATAATTTTTGCGGTTGTAATGTTCCCTACAACAATGGCGGGGGCTTTAGGCTCAGGTGATAACATTCTTTTTGATTTACTCGAAACTCTTTGCAAGGCACTGATAATTGCATTTTCTGGTGTTTATCTCACATCGTATATTGTTAAAAAAACAGTTTATGGCAAACAGATTACGCAGTATGATTATATCTATCCTTATTTGCCAGCACAAATTGCTCTTTGTTTAGAAATTGTTGTGCAGTTAGTTCCAGCGATTTTTTCACAGAAAACCGATAGTGTGATACTTCCTATCGTTGTCGGAGCTGTGTATGGGTTTATCGCTCTTATTATTCAGGGCGTATTCACGGCGGTACTTCTCAAATCGAGAGTTGAAGAAGACGAGAAAAAGAGAACAAAGACAGTCAAGAAATTAGCAGTTTTAGCAATTATATCAACAGCGGTTTACACTTTGTTCATTATTTCAGCTTCAATGGTTTCAAATGGTATGATTGCACCATTAAAACTTGCGACACTTTGTCTGGAACTTATTCTTTTGATTCTTGTGAGTTTTGGTATCATAATCGGTGAAAAGAGAATGCCAAAACTTAATAAGTTGTGGTTTGTAGCATTACCACTTATAGCAATGCTTTTGCCAACGCTTTTAAATATGATTAGTATGTTGTTCTAAAAAAGAAAATCCTCTGCGATGCAGAGGATTTTTACTTTTATTTTATTTTCATTTATCGTTCTTATCTTTCTTTGTGAACTTTGGAACAAGTTTGTTAAGTGCAGTTGTGATAAGAATAAGCACACCCATAACAATGATAATGCAAACCATACCGATAACCATATACTTAATATTATAAACAAAGTTCATTGGCTCAAACATAAAAGCCATGAAAGTAACAAACAAGTTTTCTAACATATTGCACACTCCTTACATAAAGAAACTAAGGATAAGACCACCTGCAATAACAGATGCAATCTGACCTGAAACGTTTACGCCTATTGAATGCATAAGAAGGAAGTTCTGTGGGTCTTCTGCAAGGCCCATTTTGTGAACGATACGACCTGACATTGGGAATGCAGAGATACCAGCAGCACCAATCATTGGGTTAATCTTTTTACCCTTTGGTAAGAAGATGTTGAGAATCTTTGCAAACATAACGCCACCAACTGTGTCGAAAATGAAAGCAACAAGACCAAGACCAAGAATAAGAAGAGTGTTTGGAGCAAGGAATGATTCATAGTGCATCTTTGTTGCGATTGTAATGCCAAGGAAGATTGTGATAAGGTTTGCGAGAACCTTTTGTGCTGTTTCTGAAAGTGAGTTAAGAACACCACATTCACGGATGAGGTTACCAAACATCAAGAAACCAACAAGTGAAACTGATGCTGGAGCAACAAGACCTGCAACAACTGTGATAATGATTGGGAAAAGAATTCTTGTAAGCTTTGTAACTTCTGTCTGTGAATAAGGCATACGAATCATACGTTCTTTCTTAGTTGTGCAAAGCTTGATGAATGGTGGTTGAATAATTGGAACAAGAGCCATATATGAATATGCAGCAACCATGATAGCACCAAGATATTCAGAGTTAAGCTTGTTAGCAACAACGATTGATGTAGGACCGTCAGCAGCACCGATAATAGCGATTGAAGCTGCGTCGTTGATTGGGAAGAAAATTGATGCAAGGCAGAGTGTGAAGAAAATACCAAACTGTGCTGCAGCTCCAAAAATCATAAGTTTTGGATTTGAGAGAAGTGGACCGAAGTCAATCATCGCACCGATACCGATGAAAAGAATGAGTGGGAACAATTCGTTTGCGATACCTGCACCGAAGAGTACATCGAGTGCACCAACTTCAAGTTCACCATTTTCAGCCATCTGAGTGATAGCGCCTGAGAAAGGCAAGTTAACAAGAATAGCGCCAAAGCCCATAGGCAAAAGAAGGGTAGGCTCCATTTCCTTTTTGATTGCAAGATAAATAAGCAATCCGCCGATAGCCCACATTACGAGCATTCTCCAGTCAAGTGCGAAGAAATTTTCGTAAAGGATTTCGAAATTTTTAAGAAATTCCATGTTTATTTCTCCTTTGTTCTTTTAATAAGTAAAAGTTAATGTCAAAAAAACACCAACTTACTCCATTATAACGATATTTTATCACAATTTGAAAAATTTTCAATAGAAATAGTAAACAAAGTAGAATAAATTCATTGAAAAAATAATAGTCAAGTGATATAATCATCACATTCTTTTGTGGATGTGATTGAATGTTTGGTTTAGGAACAATTATAAATACAGTTCTTGTTATTTTAGGTGGACTTATAGGTCTTCTTTTTAAGAAGGGTATTAAAGAAAGATACGAAAAGACTTTAATGGCTGCTTGTGGTGTTTCAACAATATTTATTGGTGTTACTGGTACATTACAAGGTATGCTTACTGTTGTTGATGGCAAAATTCAGACTCAAGGCACAATGCTTCTCATTTTTTCATTCGTTTTCGGCGGTCTGATGGGTGAATTTATAAATATTGAAAAGAGAATGGATGACCTTGGTGAAAAGCTGAAGAAAATGTTCCACGCAGAGAAAGATAATAAGTTTGTTGACGGCTTTGTGAACACTTCACTCATTATCTGTGTCGGTGCAATGGCTATTGTAGGCTCAATTCAGGACGGACTTACAGGGGATTATTCAATGCTTACTGCAAAAGCAGTTTTGGACCTTGTAATCGTTGTTATTATGACATCTACCTATGGTTTAGGTGCAATTTGTTCTGCTATTCCAATTTTTGTTTATCAAGGTGGAATCACTTTGTTCGGTCATTTTGCAGGGAATGTTATAAGCGACGAATTGATTGGCTATCTTTCTTATGTTGGTTCTGCACTTATATTCTGTGTAGGCATAAATATTACATTTGGTAAAAAAATCAGGGTAGGTAATCTTTTACCTGCATTGCTTGTGCCCGTAATTTATGTAGTAGGAAAACACCTGTTTGAGATAATAAATATTTAAAAGATGCGTTTTTGAAGTCCCTTGACTGATTTTCAGTCAGGGGGCTTTTTCTGTCCTTTTTCACAAATTGAATGAATATAATTCGGTAAACTGTTGCATTGTCAAAGTTTTGCCGTGGGTGTATAATATTTTTATATATACTTTTGGCAGGGGGTCAAAAATATGAAAGTTTTTGAAATTAAAGAAATTCTCGATGCAGAGATAATTTGTGGTGAAGAATTTTTAGACCGTGATGTTTTCACTGCTTGTGGTAGTGATATGATGAGCGATGTTCTTGCATATGTTAAAGAACAAGCAGTGCTTTTGTCAGGTCTTGTTAATCCACAGGTTGTCAGAACTGCAGAAATGATGGATATGCAATGTATAGTGTTTGTTCGTGGCAAGCAACCTGACCAAGGGATTATCGACCTTGCCCGTGACCGTGACATTGTTCTTTTATCTACAAAAGAGACAATGTTTGCATCTTGTGGAATGCTCTATGAAAAGGGACTCAGGGGAGGAGCATTGAAATGAGTAATCTTAAATTGCATTACAATGTTCCAGGTGATGATTTTACCCGTGCAGGTGAAGCATCGGGCTCAGTTAAAAGAACACTCAAAGATTTAGGGTTTAGTCCTGAAATGGTGAGAAAGGTTGTTATTGCTCTTTATGAAGCAGAAATCAACCTTGTAATTCACGCAGGTGGTGGCGAAATTGATATTGAAATTTCACCTGAATGTGTGGATATGGTACTCGCTGACAAAGGTCCTGGAATTCCAGATATTGAATTGGCTATGAAAGAAGGCTATTCAACAGCACCCGATAATGTGCGTTCATTGGGATTTGGTGCAGGTATGGGACTTCCTAATATCAAAAAATACACCGACGAAATGAAAATCGACTCTATTGTCGGTGAAGGTACAACAATGTACCTTAAAGTATATAATAATTGATAAGAGTGATAGAAATGAACGAAACTTATTTCCATTCTGTTAGACTTGATGAAGAAAAATGTAAGGGTTGCGTTAGTTGTCTTAAACGTTGCCCTACAAAAGCCATCAGAGTTAGAAACGGAAAGGCTCATATAATTTCAGAACGTTGTGTTGACTGTGGCGAATGTATAAGAATTTGTCCGCATCACGCAAAATATGCTGAAAAATATTCATTGAACGAAATCCTTGAATATAAATACCGAATTGCAGTGCCAGCACCATCACTTTATGGTCAGTTCAACAACCTTGAAGATACCGACTATGTTTTAACAGGTCTTAAAAGACTCGGATTTGATGATGTTTTTGAAGTGTCAAAGGGTGCGGAGCTGGTCAGCGAAGCAACAAGAATTCTGCTTTCAATGAATAAAACAAACAAACCTATGATTTCATCAGCGTGTCCTGCTGTTGTGCGACTTATCAGAGTGCGTTTTCCAAACCTTATTGAAAATGTTGTTGATTTGAACGCGCCTATGGAAGAAGCGGCAAGACTTGCAAGAATCAAGGCAAAACAAGAAACAGGACTTTCTGACGAAGATATCGGTGTTTTCTTTATTACACCTTGTACTGCGAAGATTACATCAATCAAGCAACCAATCTGTAATGGCAAATCAAATATCAATGGCGTTTTAGCGATTAAAGATATTTATCCTGTTTTGGTTAGCCAGATGGATAAAATCATCGAGCTTGAAGACTTGAAAGATTCGGGCATCATCGGTGTCAGCTGGGCGTCATCCGGTGGCGAATCCGCAGCAATTTTAAGAGAAAGACATTTGGCTGCAGATGGTATTGAAAATGTAATCAAGGTGCTTAAAGAGTTAGAAGACGAAAAACTCAATGACCTTGAATTTATCGAGCTTAATGCTTGTTCAGGCGGTTGTGTGGGTGGACCACTCACAGTTGAAAATCCATTTGTAGCAAAGGCAAGACTTCAAAGACTTCGCAAATATATGCCTATTTCTTGTAATCACCTTGAATATGACACGATTCCAAAAGAAATGTATTGGGAAAAGCCCCTTGAAGCAACCCCTTGGAAATTGGCTGACAATGTTTTTGAAGCAATGCAGAAAATGAGCGAGATTAACGAGCTTGAAAAGACCTTGCCAGGTCTTGATTGCGGAATGTGTGGCTCACCATCTTGTAGAACCTTTGCAGAAGATGTTGTTATCGGCAAAGCAGACAGAAATGACTGTATTTTTGCAATGAAAGATAAAGAAGGCGTGGTTATTCCAAAACCATTCCGTACAGAGTAACTACTGATTGCAATCTTATGCATAATTCTTAACGGCTATTTTTCCGTCATAGCTCGTCCAAAATACTCGCCAATACACAAAGTATTGCCTCCGTTTTTTGACGGCTCTGGCAAAAAACTATCTCGTTAATATTTACGCATCGATTTTATCAGCAGTTACTATTAGGAGAAAAAACAATGACGATTAAAAACATAATTGAAAAATTAAATCTCAAAGTGCTCGTTGAGGGTGATATTAGCCGCGAAATCACAGGTGGATATTGTGGTGATTTACTCAGTTGGGTAATGGGTAGAGCAAGCGCAGGGGACTGTTGGTTTACAGTAATGGGTAATATCAACGCTATTGGTGTTTGTGTTCTTGCGGACTGTGCTTGCATTGTACTTTGTGAAAACTCAACTCTTGACGATAATGCAAAAGAACGTGCAGAAATGCAGGGCGTGTGCATTCTTTCGTCAGAAGAAAATGCTTATACTCTTGCCACAAAACTCGGTGAAATCTTATGAAGTTAAAGTATGATTTTCATCTGCATTCGTGCTTGTCCCCTTGTGGCGATAACGATATGACACCATATAACCTTGTCAATATGGCAAAACTTATGGATTATGATATTATCGCTCTAACAGACCATAACTCCTGTCTTAATTGTCCTGCTGCAATAAAAGCAGGGGAACAGGCGGGGATTACAGTTGTGCCCGGAATGGAACTTTGCACAGCAGAAGAAATTCATACAGTTTGTCTTTTTCCAACTCTCGAAAAAGCGTTGGAATTTTCAAAATATGTTAAAACCACAATGCCACCCATCAAAAATGATGAGAGCATTTTCGGTAATCAATATATAATGGACGAAACCGACCAGATTTTAGGCAGTGAAGAAATACTTTTAACAACAGCGTCGGGAATAAGCATTGACGATGTTGTGAGCGAAGTCGCAAGGTTTGATGGTGCAGTTTTCCCTGCTCACCTTGACCGTTCATCATATTCGGTGCTTTCAGTTTTGGGGTTTATGTACCCCGAAATGAATTTCACTTGTGCAGAATTTACGCATAAAGCGTATATCCCACAATATGAAGAAAAGCACGAGTTGTTAAAAGGGATGAAACATCTTCGCAATTCTGATGCCCATTATCTTGAAAATATGGTAGAGGCAAGTTGCGAAATAGATATTCCTGAATGCACAGCACAAGCAGTGGTGGATTATATATTAGGCAAATAAAAATTAAGGGACACGATTGTGTCCCTTAATTTTTATATTCTCTCACATATTGTGAGCATATATTCATTAACTTTTTCGGTCTGAAATTCGTGGTTTTCTATGCTTAAAACGTCAATTCCTTTTTGAATTTCAATAACCCCGTTGCTGTCAATTTTGGTGTATGCTTCTTTTTTTGTCCAGATTTCATAAAAACTGTCAGCGGTTGGGTTTTCTTCAAAAAACTCTTTTTCTTTTCCGTGGAAATATCGATTTGCAATTTTTTCAAAATTTCTGGTGTCGTCAATTCTTTCAATGTCGATTCCAACAGGGTTTTCACTTTTGCAAACTGCAACCATATCCCCACTGTGAGAAATGCTCACAAAACAGTTGTCTGCAAAGGGTTTGTTTTGCTCATAACGAAGTCCCATAACTCCCATATTTAAAAGCTCGGTTGCTGCTGCAATGCTCTCTTGCTTTTTGCAATGGTCTTGCACATTCTGTGGGAGCAAAGCTTTGTCATATTCAGTTTTTTCTGTTAATTTGAAGAAATAAACCGATGTCATAAAATCACCGAGTTTATTTTATCATAAAGAAAATTAAATATCTACACTTTTGCCCAAATAATCCGATGGGGATACAAGATTGCCGTCTTTCAACATTTCAAGGTGCAAATGTATTCCGTCGTCTTTTTCGATTGGAATTTCACCCAAAACACCGATTTTCTCATTTGCCTTGACAGTTGCACCGGCTTTTAATGTGCTATCTTTTTGAAGTCCGCGATATTCTGCAATAATTCCGTTGTTGTGGTTGATTGTCACAACTGTGCCCCAACGAGCATCATCACGCACTTCGGTAACTTCGCCATCACAAATAGCCTTAATTGGGTCACCGAGAGTTCCGTTTATATCAACACCATTATGAGTGCGCCAATCGTCAGTAGTCTTGTTTTTAGTAAGTTCGCCTTTTGAGTATTCTTTGCTCACTTTGTCGCCCAAAGGGAATGCATAATAGACTGATTTCGGTGCTTCTTCGGTTGTTGTGGTTATATATCTGTCATCTTGCACATTGGTGACGGGTGTATTAACCTGAATTTCTCGCTCAGTTGAGGTTTCTGTGGTGGTAGAAGTCTTAGACGGGTCTTCTGTGGGCACATTGTCTTTATTAGAAAGCCAGAATGAGAAAAGTGTTGCGCCACAAAGTGCCACGGCACAGGTTGAATAGATTGCTTTTTTAATTTTTTCTTCGTTAAACTTTTTCAATTAAAACACCTCTGTCAATATTTTTGACAGAAATGTAATATTTATACAAGAAAAAACGGACGGTTGCGGAGCCGTCCGTTTTCCGAGTATAAATACTCTGAGGGGTTGTTTGAGGATGGGGTATGCACACCAAGGTTTCCCTCGGTGCATCTTTATAATAACTTAAAATTATGAAAAACCGTGAATATTCTTTTAATATTCAGAAAAAGAAATATGAACAAAAAATTTTTTTGAAAATTTATCGAACAAATGTTTACTTTTTAAAAAATATGTGTTAGAATATAGAAAATAATTGTAAAAATTTATTTTGAATTTAAAAAATGAGGAGAATTTTTATGCGCCCCATTAATGATACACAACAAAAAATTTATGAGTTCCTTTGTGAGCGCTCACAGTGTGGTGTTCCACCATCAGTTCGTGAAATCGGTTCTGCAGTTGGTCTTCGTTCAACATCTTCAGTTCAGGCAAATCTTGATGCACTTGAAGAAGCAGGCTATATTGAGCGCGACCCACTTTTAAAACGTTCAATCAGAGTTCTCGGTCAAGCAGAAAATATAACAAGTGTTCCACTTTTGGGCACAGTTACAGCTGGTATGCCCATTCTCGCCGTTGAACAGATTGAAGGTTATATTCCTTATAACGGCAGAACTTCTCGTGATAAATCACTTTTCGCTTTAAAAGTTCGTGGTGAGAGTATGCTCTGGGCAGGTATTCTTGACGGCGACGTTGTAATTTGCGAAAAAACACCATATGCTACAAATGGTGAAATCGTTGTTGCAATGATTGAAGACGAAGCAACAGTTAAAAGATTCTATAAAGAAAATGGTCATTTCAGACTTCAACCTGAAAATGATGCCTATGAGCCAATAATCACAAACGAAGTGATTATTCTCGGCAAGGTTGTTGCGCTTTATCGTTATTATTAAGAAAAAGCAAATTAAAAGACGGTTCAAATGAACCGTCTTTTTTCATTTCTTCATCTGGTCGAGAGTTTTATGGAATGATGGTAAAAATTCTTTTTCAAAAATTTTCACTTCTTCCAACTCATTCTTTTGAATTGCTTTAAGAAGTTTTTCTTCTGCTTCAATAAATTCGCTGTTGCCTGCTTTTCTCTCGTCAACACATTTTAAATAGCCGCTGATTTTGTCGGCTGCTTTAACTAGTTTCCACAATTCTTTGTCTTCGTTTTTCTTCTTGAAAAGTGGCTCATAGCTTGGCAACAATTCAGGTGGCAACATAGAGAGAAGTTGCTTTGATGCATTCTTTTCAACTGCTTTATATGCTTCTTTTGTTTCTTGGCTATAATATTTAACAGGTGTTGGCAAGTCGCCTGTGATAATCTCAGGTACATCGTGATAAAGCCCCAAAAGTGCCGCTCTTTCACAGTTGTGATTTTTCCCTAAATACTCATTGCCGATAACTGCAAGAGCATAACAAAGTTGAGAAACTTCTGCAGAATGCTCACTCAAAGTTTCATATCTTGTGTTTCGCATCAACGCCCAACGATTTATGTATTTGGTGCGAGATGTGAAAGCAAAAAAGTCATTCTTACCCATTTTAGATGTCCTCTTCTCTGAAGCTTACTTTGAGTTCATCACGGTTGAGTTTAACTTTTGTGTATTTAACACCCGCAGCGTCAAACATTCTGCGAGATTCACGATTGTTAAGACTATCTTTATATTTATCTGAAAGGAACATAACTTCACGGATACCGCTCTGAATAATTGCCTTTGCACATTCGTTGCAAGGGAAGAGAGCAACATAGATTTTGCATCCCTTTAAGTTTCTGCCACCATTATTGAGAATTGCATTGAGCTCTGCATGGCAAACATAAGGATATTTTGTATCAAATTCGTCGCCAGTTCTGTCCCAAGGGAATTCGTCATCATCACACCCGTGTGGGAATCCATTGTAACCAACTGACATAATCTTGTTGTTGTCGTCAACAATGCAAGCACCAACCTGTGTGCTTGGGTCTTTACTTCTTCTTGCAGAAAGAAGTGCAATTCCCATAAAATATTCGTCCCATGAAATATAATCTTCTCTTTTTGCCATGTTATTCACCTTTAATCCTTTTCCAATATTCTTTTGCTAATTGTTCGGTTTTGTTGTCGCCGAATTCATAATATTTTTTGTTTTTTAAATTGTCGGGGAGATATTGCTGTTTAACCCAACGATTAGGGTAAGCGTGGGGATAGAGATAATTCTGTCCCTTTTCTTCTGCATCTTCGCCGTCAAAATGTTTGTTCTGTAACTGACGTGGTATTTTGCCGTAATTGCCTTTTTTCACATCATCAAGAGCTGCAAAAATACCATCGTGTGCAGTATTTGATTTAGGACTTGTTGCCACAAGTACAACTGCATCTGCTAACGGAATTGCTGCTTCGGGCATTCCAACTTGCATTGCGATATCACAAGCAGACTTTACTATTGGAATAATCTGTGGATAAGCAAGTCCCACATCTTCACTAGCACAGATAAGAAGTCTGCGGATAGCTGAAATCATATCTCCTGCTTCTAAAAGTCGTGCGAGATAATGAAGTGCTGCGTCGGGGTCAGAGCCACGCATACTCTTTTGATAAGCCGAAAGAATGTCATAATGCTCATCGCCGTTTCTGTCATAACGGAAGGTGTTTTTCTGTGTCAGACTACCTGTGTTTTCAAGTGTAATTTTTCTCTTGCCATCAACAATCGGAGCAGAGAGTACACAAAGTTCAACAAAGTTAAGTGATTTTCTCACATCACCACCACAAGCGGTTGCAATGTGCTCACAAACGCCATCTTCAATATCAAAAGGAATATCCATTTCACTTTGAAGAAACTCAAACCCACGTTTGATATTCGGCACAATATCTTCTGCTGTCACTGATTTGAATTCGAAAACAGTGCAACGAGAAAGTACCGCCGAATAAATATAAAAATATGGGTTTTCAGTAGTTGATGCGATAAGTGTGATTTTTCCACTCTCTATGTATTCAAGCAAAGACTGTTGTTGCTTTTTGTTGAAATACTGAATCTCATCAAGATAGAGTAAAATGCCATTAGGTGCTGCAAAAGTATCAAGCTCACTGACAATGGCTTTGATATCTGCCGTGCTTGCATTTGTACCATTGATATGGTGCAGTTTTCTGTTTGTGTTTTTTGCAATAATTCTCGCAAGGGTTGTCTTGCCTGTGCCAGACGGACCATAGAAAATAAGGTTTGGCAAATAACCCGATTCAACAATGTTGCGAAGGGGCATATTTTCACCTAAAAGGTGTTTTTGACCAACCATATCGTCAATAGACTGTGGTCGCAATCTATCTGCTAAAGGTGTGGACATAATATCCCCCTTTCTTAAAGAATGTCTAAAATATCCATAGCTTTTTCAACTATGTATTCAGCTTTATATTTTACGAAATCTTCTTGTGTGCCAAAACCATAAAGCACAGCACAACAAGGAAGGTTCACTGCGTGAGCACCTTCAATATCGAAACGGGTATCACCAACCATAAGAGTATTTGTGATGTCGCCACCGAGTTGCTTCATAGCGTTTTCGCAAACCATCGCTTTGCTTTCTGTTGTGTTGTCAAAGGTTGTGCCACCAAGAAAATCAAAAAACTTTTTAATATCGAGATTTTCGCAGATACTATCTACAAAATGCAAAGGCTTTGAAGATGCAGTTGCTAATTTATAACCGCGATTTTTAAGTTCTTCTAAAAGCTCATAAACACCGTCATAAAGTTTGCTTTCAAGATATCCCTTGACTCTATAACGTTCACGATATTTTTCGGTCATTTCAACTGCATGCTCAGGGGTGAACCCGCATATCTCAGTAAAACTATAATGAAGTGGTGGACCAATGAATTGTTTCAATAAATCTTCTGACGGAGTGCCGTGACCATAAGATTCAAAAGCATAAGTAAGACTTTTGAAAATGCCCTCTGATGAGTCGGTAAGAGTGCCGTCAAAATCGAATAAAATATATTTATAATTACTCATGGATTATAATTTCATACTCCTTATACCAGTTGTCATTAACTTCGAGTGAATTTGACCATTCTCTTTCTGTAATATCACCACTAAAATCTTCTGCGTCGCAACGACCATACCAAGGTTCAATACATACAAAAGGTGCATTTTTCTTTGCAGGGGACCAGATACCGAAAATTTTTGCATCAAATTTTACAGTTAGATATTTTTTGCCATTGTTAATAAGTGTAATTTCATCAACATTACTATTTTCAATGATGAGTGCATCGTTATCAAAAACATTGTCGTGAAGCACGAAAGAATTATCAATATCGAATTTTGGTGATGTGTAAAGTCCGTCAGAATTGATAAGATTATATTTGAGATTGTTACCATTCATTGAAAGCATGGTTTTACTTTTTTCACAATAAAAAGCAGGGTGAGCACCGATTGAAAAATAAATCTTTTTGTTATCAATATTTTCAACATGCCAACCAACAATGATTTTATTGCTTTCAAGTTCGAATGAACATATAAGACGGAACTTGAATGGATATTTTGCAAGTGTTTCGTTGTTACTTAAAAGTTCAAAAGACAATTTGTTATTAGTTTGCTCAATAAGTGTAAATTCACTATCTCTTGCAAATCCATGTTGACCAAGAAAATATTCTTTGCCATTATATGTTGTTTTGCCGTCTTTATATTTGCCGACAACGGGAAAAAGCACAGGGCTTCTTCTACCCCAGAATGCAGGGTCGCCTTGCCAAAGCATCTCTTTGTTTTCTTTTTTATTAAAAATTGAAGAAAGCTCAGCTCCGTGAGTATCAACAGCTATTTTTAAAATGTCATTTTCGAGAAAATACAACATAAAAGAAAAACCTTTCTAACTTTTTGCATAATCAATTAATTATACAATAATATTTGATTTTATTCAACCGATTTTAACCATATTTAATAGTATAAATAAGTATTTTTTATAAAATTAAAAAAATATTAAAAACCCCTTTTATTTTTCGTAAAATAGTGTTATACTATTAAAGGATTTTGGGCATTTTTCTGTAATTGTGGTTAAAATGTCATTTTTTCAGTTTTTTTACTATATCTTGTAGATTTTTGAAATTATTTGATTTTGAGGGGGAAGAGTCCTTGGAAAAAATCATAATTAACGGCGGAAACAGATTGACAGGTGAAGTTGAAATCAGCGGAGCTAAAAATGCCGTCGTTGCGATAATTCCGGCGACCATTCTCGCAGAGGATGTTTGCAGAATCGAAAACATTCCTAATATTAGTGATGTTTCTGCAATGATTAAGATTTTGCGTTCTCTGGGTGCAGAAATTAAAATGATAAATAAGAACACATTAGAAATTGACACAACTCATGTCCGCACAAATGTTGTTGGTCATGATTTGTCAAAGTTAATGCGTGCTTCATATTACTTTATTGGTGCTTTGCTCGGCCGTTTCAATCACGCAAAGGTTGCAATGCCTGGTGGATGTTGCTTTGGTGTTCGTCCAATCGACCAACATATCAAGGGCTTTGAGGCGCTTGGCTCAAAAGTTACTATGGAAGAAAATGCAATGGTTGATGTTAAAGCAGAAACTTTGCTTGGCACATCAGTTTATTTCGACGTGGTAACAGTTGGTGCAACAGTTAACCTTATGCTTGCAGCAGTTAAGGCAAAAGGTCTTACAATTATTGAAAACGCAGCAAAAGAGCCACATATCGTTGACCTTGCGAACTTTTTGAACTCTATGGGTGCAGACGTTCGTGGCGCAGGTACTGATGTTATTAAAATTCGCGGTGTGGACAAGCTTCATGGTTGTGAATATGCAATTATTCCTGACCAGATTGAAGCAGGAACATATATGGTAGCAGCTGCTGCTACTCAAGGCGATGTGCTTATTAAGAATGTTATTCCTAAGCACTTAGAGTCAATTACTGCAAAACTTCTTGAATGCGGTGTAGTAGTTGAAGAATATGATGATTCAATCAGAATTTCTTCTGATTGCCGTCCAAATCATTGTAGCGTTAAAACAATGCCACATCCAGGTTTTCCAACAGATATGCAACCACAGTTTGCGGTGCTTTTGTCAATAGCTCGTGGTAACAGTATGGTTTCTGAAAGCGTGTGGGACAACCGTTTCAGATATGTTGACCAGTTGCTTAGAATGGGTGCGAAGATTACAGTTGATGGTAAATCCGCATTCATTGAAGGTGTTGACCCATTAAAAGGTGCTCCTGTTAAAGCAGATGACCTTCGCGCGGGTGCTGCAATGGTTATTGCAGGTCTTGTGGCAAGCGGCACAACCGAAATTGAAGAAATTCATCATATTCAACGTGGATATGATAACATAATTGAAAAATTACGTAGCTTAGGTGCGGATATCGAATTAAGAAACAGTCCTGATGACGAAAAAACCGTATTGAGCGTAGGTTAAAAATAGTGAAGGGACGGTTAAGACCGTCCCTTTTTGATATAATTTACAGGAGTATTATTTATGGCAAAATTCTGTCCGTTGTTTTCTTCTTCTAGTGGCAACAGTATTTATGTGGGTGGGGGAGAAAATAGTATTCTTATTGATATTGGTGTCAGTGCAAAACAAACGGAAATTGCACTTAACAACATTGGCGTTGACCCCGATTCAATCCGTGACATATTTATAACTCACGAGCATTCTGACCATATCAAAGGAATAAAAGTATTTACAAAAAAACACAAAGCGCGACTTCATATGACAGCGGGTACATACGCAGCACTTGTGAAAACAGATGCACTTGATAATGCAGATGAATGTTGTGTTATCAATTCAGATGGTGTTGATGTTGGTTGTATGCTTATAAAACCTTTTGCTACATCGCACGACGCAAGCGAGAGTTGCGGATATACTATTGAATTATCTAACGGCAGAAAAATATCAGTTGCCACTGACCTAGGCATAATGACAGATACTGTGTTCAACGCAATCAAAGGCTCTGACCTTGTAATGCTTGAATCTAACCATGATGTGAATATGCTTCAATGTGGTGGATATCCATATATTCTTAAAAGACGAATTTTAGGTGTAAAAGGGCATCTTTCAAATGATGTTTGTGCAGAAACATTGGTAAAACTTATTGAGAGTGGCACAACAAGATTTTTCTTGGGGCATTTAAGTCGAGAAAACAATATTCCACAGCTGGCTTATCAGACAAGCGTTTCGGCACTGAGTATGGCAGGGGCAAAAGAAGGCGAAGATTATTATATCCGTGTGGCAAAGCCTGTTTGGGATGAAAAGGCGATGATTTTATGATGAACATAAATTTTATTGTGTTGGGCAAACTTAAAGAAAAATATATGAAAGAATTTTCAGCAGAATATGAAAAACGACTTTCAGCATATTGTAAAGTAGCGGTTACAGAGCTTGAGCCTGTGAAACTTTCTGACAACCCATCACAATCCGAAATTGATAATGCACTTAACAAAGAAACACAAATGATACTGTCAAAAATTCCAAAAGGGTCTTATGTGTTTTCAATGTGTATTGAGGGCAAGCAACTCTCATCAGAAGAGTTGTCACAAAAGTTAGAAGATATTGCATTGAGTGGCAAAAGCACAGTCACATTTATTATTGGCAGTTCATTTGGGCTTTCTGATGAAATCAAGAAAATGTCAGATTTTAAATTTTCAATGTCAAAAATGACTTTTCCACACAAACTTGCAAGAATAATGCTTACAGAACAGGTTTACAGAGCATTTTCTATAAGTAATAATGGTAAATACCATAAATAATTTATAAATTTACAAAACTTTGTTTTTAATTTGTTAAAATTTATGTTGTATTATTTTCCTATAAAGGATAAAAGGAGGATGTCACTATGCAGAAAGAAAAAATACTCATTGTTGATGACGACAAAAATATTTGCGATTTATTGAGAATGTACCTTGAAAAAGAAGGTTATGCTGTTGTAATGGAGCACAATGGTGTTGATGCTGTAAACACTTTTAATATAGAAAATCCTGATTTAGTGCTTCTTGACATTATGCTCCCACAACTTGACGGTTGGCAGGTTTGCCGTGAAATCAGAAAAACAAGTGATAAACCTATAATTATGGTCACTGCAAAGGATGAAACTTTTGATAAGGTTTTAGGTCTTGAATTAGGTGCAGATGACTATGTTACAAAGCCATTTGACACAAAAGAAATCGTGGCAAGAATCAAAGCGGTACTTCGTCGCACAACATCTACAAAAGGTAGCGATATGAAAGAAGTCCGTTATGATAAACTTGTGATTAATCTTTCAAATTATGATATGAAAGTTGATGGAGTTTCTGTTGACACTCCACCCAAAGAATTGGAACTTATTTATCATCTTGCAAGCAATCCTGACAGAGTATTCACTCGTGACCAGTTGCTTGATGATGTTTGGGGATTTGATTATTACGGTGATAGCCGTACAGTTGATGTTCACATTAAAAGACTTCGTGACAAGCTCAAAGGTGTATCGGATGAGTGGGAGTTAAGAACAATCTGGAGTGTGGGCTATAAATTTGAAACTCATGGAAAAAAGTAAGAATTTTATAAAAAACATTTATAGAAAAACGGGATGGTTTTTTACCCATCTTCCGTTGTTTGCAAAGTATCTGACAATTATGACATCAATGATTTTGGTCAGTTATATTGTTCTTGCATCTGCTTTGCTTGTTTTCCTTTCAAATCGTTGGTCCATTGAGAAAAAAGATTTGCTTACTGAAAATGTCAAGCAAAACGCTGCTTATTGCGAAACAATTTTGTCCAGTTGCAGAACAGAAGCAGAGTTTAACAGTGCAATGCTTCTCATTGGCAATAATCTCAGTGTTATTTCTGACGCCATTGATGCAGATGTGATAATGTGCAATATGCAGGGTAGAGTAGTGCTTTGCAAAGAAAAATTTAATTATTCATCTCTTGCGGATAATAACGACTGTGTTATTCATAAGGGATATAAAATTCCCGAAGAAATAATGGCGACGGCTTCAAAAAACGGTTATTTCAGTGACGAAAAAATTGATGGACTTTATAGTGAACCTACATTTATGGCAGGTGCACCCATCAAGGTTAACGGAATGGTAATTGGTGCAGTTTTTGCTTGTGACCCTGTTAAAAATAGCTTTACGCAATATGCGGGTAGCATTATGAAAATGTATCTGTCCTCGGCAATTTTTGCAGTTTCTCTTTCGTTTTTAGTTGCCTATGCTTTGACGGTGAGACTTACAAACCCATTAAGACAAATGTCAAAAGCAACAAAGGCTTATGCTCAAGGTGATTTTAGCAGACGTGTGTCAGTTCGTGGTTCGGATGAACTTGCAGAGCTTTGTGGTTCGTTTAACCGAATGGCTTCGGCGTTGTCGGTGCTTGAATCGTCGAGAAGAAGTTTTGTTGCAAATGTATCTCACGAGCTTAAAACCCCAATGACAACTATTGGTGGTTTCATTGACGGAATGCTTGACGGAACAATTCCAAAAGATAAACACGACGAATATTTGACGAGAGTTTCGGACGAAGTTAAGCGTCTTTCAAGACTGGTTACATCAATGCTCAATCTTTCAAAGATTGAAGCAGGTGAGCTTGAGTTGAAATTATCAGAGTTTGATATTTCTGCTCTTTTAATTGATTCAATGCTCTCATTTGAACAAGAGATAGAGAAGAAAAACATTAGCGTTGAAGGCTTTGAAAATCTTAATTCAACAATGGTCAATGCTGACCGAGATATGTTGCATCAGGTGATATTCAATCTTGTTGACAATGCTGTGAAATTCACGCAGAATGACGGCGTAATTTCTGTGTTTGCAGGTGAAAATAAAGACGGAAAGATTTGTGTTTCAATTAAAAATAGTGGTGAAGGTGTTTCGCCAGAAGAATTGGGAAAAATCTTTGAACGTTTTTATAAAGTGGATAAATCTCGAAGCTATGATGTCAAGAGCGCAGGGTTAGGGCTTTATCTTTGCAAAACTATTATTGAAATGCACGGTGGCAAAATATTTGCCGAAAGTGTTGAGGGTGAATATACAAAATTTACTATTTTGCTTTCAAAACTTAAAAAATAATATATCTCCGCGGAGGTTTTAATATGAACGAAAATTTTGAAAAGGATATCAACGAAACAGCTGAGAATCCTGTAATAGAGCCTGAAAAGGTGAGTGAACCTAAAACAGAGCCTTATGTTCAAAGAACTTATGGTAATTATGGCAACTCAAATCAATATATGCCTTATGGAAGTTATGCAGCATATAACAGACCTGAAGCAGAAAAGAAACCATCAAGGGGCAAGAAAAAAGGTGTAATTATTGCAGCCGTAATTCTGTGCATATCTTTTCTTATAGCAGTTTTGGTGTTCTTTGTATCACTTTTTATAGACGGATTCAGAACAGAAGTTACCCCTGATAGTGACAAAACACAGATGGATTTAGTTGAAACACCCGATAGTGACGGATATATCTCTGACGGAGATTCAATGTCTGCAAAAGCAATTTATAAAAAAATCCATGAAAGCTCTGTGGGAATAATCGTGTATTCAGGTAACAGACAACAGGTTTCATCAGAGGGTTCAGGTGTTGTTTTAGGACTTAATGGCGATAAAACAGGCTCATATATTATCACTTGCGCTCATGTTATTGATGTTGCAAGTGCTAAAATTGTTGTTCAGACTGCTGATGGCTCACAATATGACGCTAAATTGGTTGGAATGGACTCAAAAACAGATATCGGGTTGGTTTATGTAGCAAACACAAGTTTAAAAGCTGCTGAATTTGCAGATTCTGATACTCTTGAAGTGGGTGACGCTATTTATGCAATCGGCAACCCTGGTGGAATTCAATTCTTTGGTTCATTCACAAACGGAATGGTTTCTGCAATCGGTCGTCCGGTTGATAGTCCTGTTGGATATGAAGTTGCATGTATTCAGCACACAGCGGCAATTAACCCAGGCAACTCAGGTGGAGCTCTTGTGAATGGTCATGGTCAGATTGTTGGTATAAACTCATCAAAAATTGCATCAACTGATTTTGAAGGTATGGGATTTGCAGTTCCATCTTCAACCGTTAAAGAGATTGTTGACCAACTTATTAAAAACGGCAGAGTAACAGACAGACCTGCGTTGGGCATTAAGTTTATGCCAAACACACAAAGCCAGGTTCATTCAATAATTGTTAAAACAAATGATTTGCCAGCGGGCTCAATAATCATTGATACAATAATGATTGGTAGCGACCTTGAAAATAAGAATGTCAAAGAAGGGGATATGATTATTGCCGTTAATGGCAAAGACCTTGATGACTATAATATTATTCTTGATTTGATTGAAAATGGTAAGGTCGGAGATGTTTTAACCCTTAAAATCTGCCATATAGATGCAAATTATAAAACTTCAATTTTTGATGTTCAGGTAAAACTTGTTGAAGATTCAAGTGTCAGTGAGCCACGAGAAGAAGTAGAAATGCAAACATTCCCTTTTCCATTTGGTAACTAAAAGTAAAGACCTACTCAATCGAGTAGGTCTTATTTGTTTAATATAATTTAAAAATATAAGCAATTAATCCGTAGATAACACCTGCGAAAATACTGTATGCGATAACTGGACCTGCAATTTTGAAAATGTTTGCACCGGTACCCATTATAAGTCCTTCGGATTTAAACTCCATAGCTGGTGAAACCACCGAGTTAGCAAATCCTGTAATTGGAACAATAGTTCCGGCTCCCGCATGTTTTGCAATTTTATCAAACACGCCGATACCCGTGAGAATTGCAGTGAGAATAATAAGCACAGATGGTGTCAACGCTTTAACATAGTCTTCTGAAAAACCTAATCTTTCAAAAATGAAGTTTAGAAATTGACCGAATGTGCAAATTGCACCACCAAAAATAAATGCTTTAATACAATTCTTGATTTTTGGGGAGTTTGGAGACGCTTTTTCGGCCATTTTACTATATTCTTTGTCACTTGTTGACATATAAATCACTCCTTTTCAACTATTTTCCCCGAAAAAATAAGTTTAATCCGTTGTATAATTATTTTCACTATTTGCAATAATATGAAATATATGGTAAAATCAAAATAAAAAAGCGCACAGAAGTTTATATAAAAGTTTTGTGGGGTGGAATATATGAGAAAAAGTAGAATAAGAAAATTTATATCAAGAGTTTTAGCTATTGCAATAATTTTTTTAGCATCAAACCTTGCTTTGAGTTGGGTTGCAGACTGGTCGGCTTATCATGAGCCCGTTGCTGTAAATAAAGGGGAATGGAATGCAATATTTGAAAAAATGCAGAAAAATTATGGACTGACTGATGACGAATATAAAACTGTTTTTTCACAGACTGGTTTGGGCAAATCAGCGGTTAATAAACTTTTAAGAGCAAAAAATTATATAGAAGTTCAAAATTATTATAATTACTATATGCAAAACAAAGATTTTGAATGTGCCCGTGACGGAATTCTTGCATATCACGAATATATTACCGACGAAAATGGTAACAGAATAGAAAATCCAAAATTTGCAGATTTACAAAATGGTGATATTATCATAACACTCAGTATTCATAGCTTTGGTTGGCGACATGGACATGCTGCTATTGTTACAGATGCTTATAACGGAGAAACTGTTCAAGCGGTTATGATGGGTGAGCAATCAACCATAGGCAATGTAAGTGAATGGAATCAATTCCCACTTGTTGCGGTGCTTCGAGTTAAAGATATGGATAGAGCAACAAGACAAAAGGTTGCAGATTATGCCAAAAACAATTTGGTGGGGCTTGAATATTCTCTCTTTGCAGGAATGTTTGACTCACAAGAGGAAACCTTGACACAGACACATTGTGCTCACCTTGTGTGGCATGCATATAACCAATTTGGTATTGACCTTGATTCAAATGGTGGCGACACAGTTACACCAAAAGATATTCTTAAAAGTGATAAACTTGAATTTGTGCAGGTTTATGGAAATATAGACCAGATGTAAAGGAGTTGTAAAAATGAAAAGATTTATAGCAATTATCCTTATAACTTTGATTATTCTAACAGTAGCAGGCTGCGGCAAAGAAACTGAATATAAAAAGGTTGGACCAACGCCAGTGCTTACAACAACCACCACAACAACAGAAACAACAACGGAAGAAACTGAAACTGAAGAAAGTTCAACAGAAGAAACATCTTCATCAACCACAACAACTACCAAAAAGAATCCAAGCAATAGTGGCTCAAATACTTCAAAACCAAAACCATCATCAACAACTACGACAACTACAGAGACAACTACTGAGTCCACAACAGAAAGCACAACAGAATCAACTACTGAATCTACAACAGAACAGACAAACGAGTCGGTAGAAAGTGCTGAATAAAAAACAAGAGCCAAGCTTAATTTGCTTGGCTCTTTTCTAATACAATAAAAACGGGCGATTCGTGAATCGCCCCTACAATTCTGTATTCTGAATTCAAAATTCTGCATTAAAAAAGACGGTCTTTCGACCGTCTTTTTCTATTATTCTTCGTCAACCTTTGCTTCTGCAATAACTTTTTCAACGATGTTCTGTGGAGCTTGTTCATAACGAGTGAACTCGAATGAGAATGAGCCACGACCTGCTGTTACTGAACGGAGAACTGTTGTGAAGTCGCCCATTTCAGCCATTGGAACTTCTGCTGTGAGTTCTTGCATTCTTGGTTCATCTGCAGGACCCATACCAAGAACTCTACCACGGCGTTTTGTGATGTCGCCCATAATATCGCCGAGATTGTCATCAGGCATTAAAGCAACGAGTGTGCCAACAGGTTCAAGAATTGTTGGGTCTGCCTTTGGAATACCTGCTTTATATGCAAGAGATGCTGCCATCTTGAATGCCATTTCTGATGAGTCAACTGGGTGATAAGAACCATCATAAAGAGTAGCCTTAACGCCTACCATTGGGTAACCTGCGAGAACGCCTTTAAGAACGCAATCACGAAGACCTTTTTCAACTGCAGGGAAGAAGTTCTTTGGAACTGCACCACCGAATACTTCTTCTTCAAAGATAAGCTCGTCGCTATCACATGGTTCAAAGCGGATATGTACATCACCGAACTGACCATGACCACCTGACTGTTTCTTGTGTTTGCCTTGTGCTTCTGCTGATTTTCTGATTGTTTCTCTATAAGCAACTTTAGGAACAGAAAGGTCAACTTCAACACCGAATTTATTCTTAAGTTTTGAAACGATTACATCAAGATGCTGTTCGCCAAGACCTGAAAGAACCTGTTCTTTTGTTTCTTTGTTGATGGCAAATGAGATTGATGGGTCTTCTTCCATAAGTCTGAAAAGTCCCTGTGCAACTTTTTCTTCTTCGCCCTTTTTGCGAACGTTAACTGCCATTGAAAGACAAGGGTTAGGAGCGTCAACACCATCAAGAATTACGATGTTCTTTGCATCGCAGAGTGTGTCACCTGTTTTAACGCCTGCAAGCTTTGTAACAACGCCAATGTCACCTGCGATGATTTCGTTTGCGTCTTCTTGCTTGCCACCCTTAACAGTAACGATTTTACCCATCTTTTCTGTTTCACCTGTGCGAACATTATAAGCCTGAGTGTTACCATCAAGTTTACCTGAAACTACTTTAAAGAATGACATTTTACCAACGAATGGGTCAGCAACAGTTTTAAAGCAGATTGCTGCAAGTGGCCCGTTAATGTCACAAGGAAGAATTGTTTCTTCGCCACTTTCAGTTTTTGCTGTTTCACCTGCATAACCGAATGCGCCAGGAACAGACCAAGCAAGACCATAAAGAAGCTGGTCAACGCCTGCACCTGTAAGGCCTGCAACCGCATAAACAGGATAAATTGAACCATCGAAAATACCAAGGCAAAGACCTTTAAGAATTTCTTCTTGTGTGAATGTTTCACCTTCAAAGAATTTTTCCATAAGAGCATCATCTGTTGTAGCAACAGCTTCCATAAATGCTGATGTCATTTCTTCGATAATTGGGTCATTTGGCATTGGAACTTCTGTAGCTTTACAATCATCATAAGCATATGCTTTGCCTGTCATAAGGTTAACATAAGCTTTTGTGATGTTGCCTTCCATATAAGGAATAATTGTTGGGCAAAGCTTGTTGCCATAAACTTCTTTGAGAGCTTCAAATGTTTTGTAGAAACTTCTGTGGTCAGAGTCAGTTTTTGTAATAGCAAAGAATTTTGCAAGACCGCGTTTTTCAGCTGCTTTGAAAGCTTTTTCTGTACCAACGTCAACGCCTGAGCCAGCACTTGTAACGATGAGCACTGCTTCTGCTGCACGAACTGCTTCTGCTGCACCGTTTTCAAAGTCAAAAAGACCTGGAGCATCTATAAAATTCAACTTTGTGTTATCCCATTCAATAGCTGCCATAGCAGATGAAACTGATGACTTTCTTCTCTTTTCTTCTGCGTCGAAGTCAAGAACTGTGTTACCGTCAGCAACCTTGCCAAGTCTGTCAGTTGCGCCTGAAACATAAAGCATTGCTTCACAAAGTGTAGTTTTTCCTTTTCCGCCGTGCCCTAACACAGCAATATTTCTGATGTTGTTTGAGGTATAAGCCTTCATAGCTCTTACCCACCTTTCCCTAAGTATATACCAATATGTGAAAAATAGATAGAATTTTTCAACACGTTAAAGGAATTATAGCACATTTGCATAAAGTATGCAATAATAAATTAATAAGTTTTGAAATATTTTTATATTAGTAATAGTGGTTTTTCTGTTGATTTTTCATTTTTATAAAGTTATAATTATTTTATATGCGGAAAATAAGGAGTAGAGAATTATGTTGCCTCCAATTATTGAATTTTTAAAAGACAAAAAAGTGCTTATTTTAGGCTTTGGCCGAGAGGGTAAAAGCACATACAATTATATAAGAAAATATCTGCCTGAAAAAATGCTCGCAATAGGTGATGGCAGAGAACAAAAAATAGACGACAAGAATGTGGAGTGTTTCTGTGGTGAAGATTATCTTTCACATATCGGCAAATTCGATGTTGTTATGAAAAGTCCTGGCATTTCATTCGTGAATGTTGATGTGCCATCAAATACTTATGTAACTTGTCAAACAGATTTGTTCTTGAGATTTGCACCTTGCAAGAAAATTGGTGTAACTGGCTCAAAGGGCAAAACAACCACATCAACACTCACATATAAAATGCTTTGTGCGGGTGGAGTTGATTGCGAATTGATGGGTAATATGGGACTTCCCGTGCTTGACTATATTGAAGAAATGACGGAAAACAAAATAGCGGTTATCGAAATGTCATCACATCAACTTGAATTCACAAGAAATTCACCCGATGTTTCAATTCTCACAAATATTTATGAAGAACACCTTGAGCATTATAAAGGTGGTATGACTGGCTATGTGAATGCAAAACTCAATATTGTGCGTCATCAGAATGAAAACAATACTTTTATATATAATGGCACACAGGGCGTTGAGCCTTATCTTGATTTGAATACAGTTAAATCAAATGCAATAGCAATAGAAAAAGATGCATATTTACCATTTGAAATTAATAACATTCATCTCGCAGGCGAGCATAACCGTCACGATGTGCTTTATGCTTTTACTGCAGCATCAAAATTCGGCGTAACAGCAGAAGATGCGAAAAAAGCCATTGACGATTTTGAAGGTATTGAGCACAGAATGGAAAATGTTGGTACATATAAAGGTGTTACATTCTATAATGACTGTATTGCAACAATTCCACATGCCGTTATGTGCGCAGTTAATGCTATTAAGGCAAATACACTTATAATTGGTGGCAAAGATAGGGGAATAGACTATACCGACTTTGCTGTTGACCTTGAAAACAGTGATTTGAGTGTGGTTATCGGTACAAAAACAACAGGACATAAAATTATTGATATGATGCTCCAAAACGGCACAAAGAAAAATCTAATTAAAGCAGAAAACCTTGAAGAAGCAGTAAAACAGGCTTTCGAAAACACAAAAGGAATCTGCATTTTATCCCCAGCAGCTTCAAGTTATAATGAATATAAGAACTTTGAAGAAAAAGGAAGACATTATAAAGAACTTATCAAAAAATATGGTGAATAAGATGGATTTAACAGAGAAACCAATAAATCAAGAATATAAATTCAAAGGCAAAATTGTTAATATGCGTGTTGACGATGCACTTTTGCCAAATGGTACAGTTGCAAAACGCGAAATCGTTGAGCATAACGGTGGCGTGTGTGTAGCACCACTCGACAAAGATTATAATTTGTATTTTGTAAAGCAATTTCGTTATCCTTATATGGAAGTTGTTACAGAATTACCTGCAGGCAAACTTGAAAAAGGTGAAGACCCATTTGAAGCAGGCAAGAGAGAGCTTAAAGAAGAAACAGGTGCTGTGGCAAATAAATATATAAGTTTAGGCAAACTCTATCCCACTCCTGGCTACTGTGGTGAAATAATACATATGTATTTAGCAACTGATTTAGAATTCGGTGAACAAAGTCCTGACGAAGACGAATTTTTAGAGGTTTATAAAATATCGCTTGCGGATGCTGTTGAAATGGTAATGAATGGTGAGTTGCCAGATAGCAAAACTCAGACAATGATTTTAAAAATCAATCAACTTAAAAATGAGGGTAAAATATGAAACTTGTACTTGCATCGAAATCACCAAGAAGAAGTGAAATTCTCACCAATGCAGGGATAGACTTTACTATTCGTGTTGCAGATGCTGACGAAACTATTGCAGAAGGCACAAGTCCTGAAGATGCCGTAGTAATGCTTGCTGCGAGAAAAGCTATGGCTGTTGAGAGAAACGAAGATGAAATTATACTTGGCGCCGACACAGTTGTTGTGCTTGACGATAAAATACTTGGCAAGCCAAAAGACCGAGAAGATGCTTTTAATATGCTTAAAAGCCTTTCGGGTAGAGTGCACTCTGTGTTTACGGGTGTTTGTGCAGTCAGCGGAAAAGGCTCAATAACCTTTGCAGAAGAAACAAAAGTTGAGTTTTATCCTTTAACCGACGAAGAAATAAATACTTATATCGACTCAAATGATTGTTATGACAAAGCGGGGGCTTATGGCATTCAAGGACTCGCTTCAAAGTTTATCAGTGGAATAAACGGCGACTATTTTAATGTGGTCGGATTACCGATTAGTTCAGTTTACAAAAAGATTTTGAAAAATCAATAAAATTTTGATTGACATTTTGCGAAATTTGTTGTAAATTTAGTATGTATATGAATACATATCATTGAAAGGGGAACCTCAAAATGGCAAAAAAGGTTAGAACACCCGAAGAAGTACAGGCTAGATTAGAAAAGAAAGCCGCTAAAAGAAAGCTCTTCTTTGGAACATTTACAAAAGCATTAGCATTTTTCCTTGCAATCGCAATGGTTTATTCACTTGCTATAATTGCTTTCACACCTGCAACAATGCCTTCAACAGGCAACAATGTTCAGTCAGGTAACACATCAAACGGATTTGATGATTATGATAATGGCTCATCAAACTCAGGCTCAACAGATGCAGGCAATGCAGGTAATGCAGGCTCAACAGATGCAGGCAACGCAGGCAATGCAGGTAACGCTGACCAGAAAGCAGAAGTTATCAAAGTATTTAATGATGTAACAGCTAAAGCAGCAAAAGGCTCTTATAAGCTCCACAGAGAAGGTAAGTTCACAAAGGACATTGATGTAGGTAGCGCAACAAGTGCACTCGACTCAATCATTAAGGGCGTTGACGAAAACGCTTCTATCAACTCAGTTGTTGGTGGTTTCCTTGGACTTAACAAGCCAGTTGACGCAGAAGTTAAGAATGGTAAGGGCGAAGGCTTTGATGCAAAATATATGCTTAAAGCTATGGCTCTCACAGATGCAGATGTTGTTTCTGCAAGTATTGATGGCAACAAATATACAGTAAAAATCAAGAAGACAGTTACTCCTGATGCAAACAGCGCTCTTGCACACGCAACAAACGACTATATTACATTTGCAGAAGTTAACAAGAGCATTAACGAAGCAGTTGGTTCTGCAGTTGTAGTTGAAGAAAGTGGCTCAAAGGCTATCTATGATAACATTGTTTTCACAGCAACTGTTGTTGATGGCAAGCTTACAAATCTTGAATATTCATACACATTCTCAGCAACTCTTGCTATTAAACTTGCAATTATCAAAGCAACAGGTACAGGTGAAGCTGAAATCGTTGGTACATATTCAAATATCGTATATTAATTGCTTTTCCATAACGGAAGGAGAAATAGAAAATGGCTAAAAAAGTTTTAACACCAGAACAGGCTGAAATTAAAGCTCTCAAAAAGGCTAAGAAGTCTGAAAACTGGACAAAATTCTGGGCAATTTTGCTCGCATTGGTTCTCACAATCGGTGTAGTATTCTTAGGTCAAAGTGCAGCTAAAGACGCAGTTGCAGCTGCAGTAAATGGTACAAATACAGAATCATCTGATTCAGATTCAACTGATTCAGGTTCAACTGACAGTGGTTCAACAGATGCTGGTACAGGTAACAGTGGTTCAACAGATGCTGGTACAAGCAACAGTGGTTCAACAGATGCAGGCACAAGCAATGCAGGCACAAGCATTTCAAAAGCAGATGCAGCTAAAGCATTTAACGATGCAACAGCAAAAGCTGCTAAGGGCAATTACACAATGGAAAGAGTTTGTGGCTATCAGCCAGGCAAGGGCATTAAAGTAACAATGCTCGGTGGCGACGCAACAAGCGTTCTTAATGGTGTTATTACAGCTGTTGACGAAAACGCATCTCTTGATAGCGTTGTTGGTGGCTTCCTTGGTGTTGGCACAAGAGAAATCAAGGTTACAAACGGCGTTGGAAAGAGACATAATGGCGACGGCACATATGCAGACCTTAACAATGAAGAAAAAGACTATGTTCTTAAGGCTATGACTCTCACAGAGGCTGACATTGCAACAGCTACAAAAGATGGCAATACATACACAATCACACTTGCTAAGATTGCTGACCCTCAGAAAGACGGCAAAAATGCAATGCACCATGCAACAAATGACTTTATCACAGAGTCACAGGTTAAGACTGCAATTGGTGGTTTGACAACTGCTATTACAGTTGAATCAGCAAATGTTACTTACTACAACATTAAGTTTGTTGCAACAATTGAAAACGGCACACTTAAGAGCCTTACAATGAACTACCAGGCAGATGCTGTTATGAAACTTAAGGTTGCTATGACAATTGACGGTTCAGGTTCAATGGATGTTAAGACAACTTATACATTCTAATTTAACCAAAACTGAATAATTAAGTGATTTAATCCCGAAAAGAATTGCGGTTCTTTTCGGGATTTTTTTTGTTGTTTTTAGAGTCAAAAACAATAATTAGAACCAGCGTCGAAAACATATGTCAAAATATACAAAATTTAATGATTAATTTGTATGCAAAAAAGGCAAATTTAGGGTTGATTTTAACGCTTTTTGGTAGTAAAATAAATGTGTATAAATATACACAATAGGGAGTAGTCTACTCTTTTTTAGAATTGTTGATTTTTAAGGCTAATCCACAATATGTTGTGTTGAACTTAATTCGGGAGGCGTTTTCCGTATGAATATGAATATGGATATCAAAGATTTAATCGCAAAACTTAAATCAGGAAGTGGCAAAAGCACCACTAAAGCAGGGGGAAGCAGTTTCACAGCTTTCTTCGATAAAAACCCAAAAATGAAGATAATTATCCCTGCAGTTTTAATTGCAATTTCAGTGCTCGTTGCACTCGTGATTATTATTTCAACAAAATCACCAACTATTGATACAACTCCGGTTGTTGGTGGCGAAGCACAAAATGTTGATGTTCTTCCACAAGATGTCAGAGATTTTGAAGATATCGAAATCGAAGGTGGAAATGTCTTCGACGAAGTTGATGTTGCAAATGCAAAAATCACAGCAATCATCAGAAACTCTGATGGCTACTATACAGCTGTTATGGAGACAAAAACAAACTCATATTCAACTCTCAATGTTGGTGACTACATAAATGGTTCATCATGGATGGTTGAAGATATTACAGACGATGGCGTGTTAATCGCGCTCGGCGAAAAGAAAGTTGAAATCAAATACGGCAAATAAAACCGTGTTTAAATAAATTCAGTTATCATTTTATTAACATAAAAGTTTTTTAGGGGGAACTAAAAATGAAAGGTTCTAAGAAGTTCGGCAAATCAATTCTTGTAGTTGCTTTGTCACTGATTCTCATCCTCAGTGCTGTGGCTCCACTCACTGTTATGGGTTCAGAAAATTATGGCGGCGGTTCAAACGGAACTGGTCTCGGTCAATATCGCTACTATTCAGTTAAGAGTGGCGATACTATGGCGTCAATCGCTCAAAAGAATGGTATCACAATCAGTGATATTATGACTTACAACAATCTTGATAGTAATGACACTCTTTACAGAGGTCAGGTGCTCAAGCTCCCAATCACATCAGCTAATGCACCATCAAGCATTGTTTCATCAAAGATTACAATCAAAGCTAAAGACGCAAGCGTTAAAGACGTTGTTTCAGCAATCGCTTATAACGCGGGCTATACAGTAATCTTTAAAGGTAACGATTCAAAAATCAGTGTTGAATTCGAAGATATGTCTCCAATGAAAGCTCTTGACTATGTTACAAGATTTGCAGGCCTTTCATATCTCAAAGATGGTAACACCCTTTTGATTTCAACTCCAGAAGACCTTAACTCAACATTTGTTGACACTCTTGTTCTTACAAAGTTCACACTTAAATATATCACTCATAGTGAACTTATGGGTCAGGCTAGCGCTCTTGGTCTTTCAAGCATGAAGACAGTTTCTCAGTCAAACAACCAGAGAGAAATTTGGATTAGTGCATATCCAAAAGAAATGGCTAAACTTAAGGAACTCATCGAAATCCTTGATGCTAGTGAAAATATCAGTGTAGGTAGCAACAGCATTGCTTCTGCATTTACCCCTATCAAACTCGATTATATTTCAGCTTCTGAATTCTCAAGCCTTCTTGGAAGTCTCGGCCTCCACACAGGTATCACAATGTCTTCATATCCAATGACATTGTTCGTATATGTAAGTGGTGTTCAACTTTCAGACATTATGACAATCAAAAAGGTTGTTGATACAGAAGAGGCACTTAAGAACGTTCTTGGTGGTGGAAACACAACAACACCTGATGGTTCAACAGGAAACGAAACACCTGCTCCAGACGATTCAACAGGCAACATCCAGAAACCTGATAATTCAACAACTACAAATCCTGACGACACAACAACTCCTGATGATTCAACAACAGAAGAACCAGTAGTTGAACCAACAGTGTTTGAAAAGATTGACCTTATAAATATTACAAGAAGTGAGGCTGAAACCATTATTGGTGAAGCTGGCGAAAATATTTCAACTTATGGTCACGACAGAATGACAAAGTCAATTTGGCTCTTTGGTACACAGAGTGCGATTGATGCAGTAAAAGCAGTTATTACATCAATTGACCAAAACATTGCTTCTGCGGCGGATACAGTTCATACATACACAGCTAAGAATTGCACAGTTGAAGAACTTATGAAACGTCTTCAGGGCGTAACTTATGAAAAAGTTTCATTCTATCAGTATGACCACTCAAGCATTACTAACAGTATTATCGTTTATTGCGACGAAGTAACATGGAACAATGAAATTGAACCATTGCTTACAAGACTTGATTCTGCATCACCTGATACAGCAACGTGGATTCCAGTAGATAAAGTTAGCGGTGAAGATTACAATACAGCAAAAGAAAGAATAGACATTATGACAGAACTTTATCCTGAAACATTTGAAAACATTTCTGTTAAATATATTTATTCAAGAGTTGATGAAAAAATAGTTACATATGCTTATGTAACATCAGATAAAGCGACAAGAATGTCAAATCTTATTAAAACACTTGCGGGATAATAAAAAATGGGGTGCGAAACTCGCACCCCTATACCCGCCTATAAAACCTTTTTATAAATTAACGAAAAGAGATGAAAATTCATGCAATTTTCTGGTAGCCCAAGTAATTATCCGGTTACATTAGAAGACCTTCTTAGACTTACCGTTGAAAAAAAAGGCTCAGACCTTCATATTGTCAGTGGAATTCCACCTTGTATCCGTATAAATGGTGACCTTGTAAGACAAGAAGAATTACCAAGAATGGCTCCGGAAGATGTTGAAGCTCTTCTTCTTCAAGTTATTTCAGATGACCAAAAACGAGAATTAGAACTCGAATGGGAGCTTGACCTTGCGGTATCAATTCCAAACTGTGCTCGTTTTCGTGGTAATGTTATCGTTCAAAGAAACTCAGTTGCAGCAGTTTTCAGAGCAATTCCTTTCGGTATTCCAGACTTAGATAAATTGGGTCTTCCTGCAGACGTAAAAAGACTTTGCAATCTTCCTCGTGGACTTGTTCTTGTTACAGGACCAACAGGTAGTGGTAAGTCAACAACGCTTGCATCAATGCTCAACTACATAAATGAACGATATGAAACAAATATCGTAACAGTTGAAGACCCTATCGAATTTTTGCACACACACAAGAAATCAACAATCAGACAGAGAGAAATCGGCACAGATACAAAAAGCTTCGCAAATGCTCTTCGTACAGTGCTCCGTCACGACCCTGACACCATTATGATTGGTGAAATGCGTGACCCTGAAAGTATTCAGATAGCGGTTACAGCAGCCGAAACAGGACACTTGGTTTTTTCAACACTTCATACTCAGACTGCTCCGCTTACAATTTCGAGAATTATTGACTCTTTCCCAGCAGAGCAAAAAGGACAAATTCGTTCACAGCTTGCAAACTCATTGAAAGCAGTTATTTCTCAGCAACTTATTCCGACAATTAACGGTAAAGGCCGTGTGGCTGCCGTTGAATATATGGTTGATACTCCAGCGATTAAAAACCTTATTCGTGAAGAAAAAGAGCATCAACTTTATGCAACAATGCAAACTGGTCAGATGCAAGGTATGCAGACTATGGACCAGGCACTTTTAAATCTTCTTAAACAACAGAAAATTTCAAAGGATTCAGTAGTTGAATTCTGTGTTGACCAGAAAGAAGTTTTAAGACTTATGGCCACTATGGGCTATTAATCACCTTAATTAAAAAGGGGGAAATCTCTTGGCAGCATTTACTTATGACGGTTTAAACCGACAAGGTCAAAATGTTCACGGCGAAGTTATTGCTGATAACTCGTCCCAAGCTATAAATAAACTCCGTGAAGCAGGAATTATTGTTACGGAGATGAAAGAAAAAGCAAATAATGCCAATAAAGCATCGGCAAAATCAGGTGGTAAAGTTACTACTGAAGACGTTGCAGTTTTCTGTAGACAGTTAGCTGTTATGCTTTCTGCCGGTGTTCCAATTACCAGAGCACTTGCAACGCTTTCAAAGCAGACAGAAAATGGTAAATTTGCAAATGCTATTGATACAATTGCAAAGAATGTTGAAGGTGGTATGCCGCTTTCAGATGCGTTTAAAGAATATCCCAAAATTTTCTCACCATTGTTCATTGCTATGATTGCAGCCGGCGAAACTGGTGGTATTATGGAGCAATCACTTGTCAGTCTTGCTGACCAGATGCAGAAGGAAAAAAACCTTCAGAAAAATATTAAATCAGCATTCTCATATCCACGAACAGTTGGTATTATGGCGGTTGTAATTTTGATTGCCATGCTTTATTTCATGGTTCCTACTTTCAAAAATATGATGACGGACGGAATGGAACTTAATGCACTTTCACAATTTATTTTTGATGCATCAGATAGTTTGATAGCAAACACCGGAACATGGTTTTTAGTGGGTGTGGCAATTGTTGGTGGAATTATCTTAATAATGAAGAGCCCTCCAGCGCATATTTTTTGGGAAAACACAAAGCTTACAATGCCGATGTTTGGTTCGTTTATGACCAAGATGGTTGTTGCTCGTTTCTGCCGAACTTTTGCTACACTTCTTGCAGGTGGTGTTACTGCAGTTGAAGCAATGAAGAGTGCAGGACCTACAGCAGGTAGTGATAAATTGGCAAAAGCAGTTGCAGATGCAATTTCAGACATCGAAGAAGGTTCACCAATTTCTGCTGCACTTGAAAAAAGTGGATTATTCCCACCAATGGTTACAG
Organism: Candidatus Fimenecus sp.; assembly: GCA_045613685.1. Taxonomy (GTDB): domain Bacteria; phylum Bacillota; class Clostridia; order Oscillospirales; family Acutalibacteraceae; genus Fimenecus. The sequence continues at coordinate 45,409 of JAZLBL010000017.1, forward strand.
GTATGGTGGCTATCGGTGAAGAATCAGGTGCTTTGCCAGAACTTCTTGACAAGGTTGCAGAATTCTTTGAAGAAGACGTAGAAAATACCTCTCGTAACCTTAGAGCAATGATTGAACCTATTGCTCTTGTGTTTGTCGGTGTTGTTGTTGGTGGCATGCTTATTGCTCTTTATGTTCCAATGCTTACAGCATCTACATCGATGGGTGCATAAAAGAGTTATCCGTATATATAGGAGAATGATACTATGGCTAAAATTAAAAGCATAATTGGTTGCGAAATCACAGCCAATGAAATTAGAGCTGTTGAACTTGCAAAAGACAATGGCGTTTATAAAATTCTTGCAATGGGATATATGCCTTTGGAAGAAGGAGTAATTGAAGAAGGATTCATCAGAGATGCTGACCGTTTCAATACAGCAATTACTCAACTTATTGCATCAGGTAACTTCCAGACAACAGATTTTGCTGTTGCAGTAAACAATGAAAATATCCTTATGAGATACGCTTCTTTTCCTAAGGTCGATAGCGATAAACTTCGCAACATGGTTCTTTTACAGGCACAAGAATTTATTCCAATTCCAATTCAGGAAATGGAAGTTGACTATGTTGTAGCTGGCGAAACTAAGGATGATGATGGTATTGCGCAAACAAATGTCATGCTTATAGCAGCAAGAAGACAGATGCTTGAAGGCTATATTAATATTTTTACAGCATCAAAACTTCAGATTCAGGATATCGATTCATCACTTCTTGCTTATTGTCGTGGTATTAATGAAATTTGTGATGGTGCGAAATACGGTATTGTTAATCTTACAGATGATGTTTTGAATTATATAGTTGTTCATGGAAACGAAATTTCAATGGTGCGTTCAATTACCATTCCTGAAAAAACACAGAGAAGTGTTGCTGAAATTTTCAAAAAATCACGCGATGAATCTTACAGTGAAGAAGATTTAGAAACAGTAACCTCTTTCCTTATGCAAGAAACATCTTCAACAATCAGTTATTATTCTATGCAGAATAATATTCCAATGGATAAGATTTATTTTATTATGAATTCTTCTGCAACTTCTAAAATTTTATCAGCATTGCAGGAAAATATTTATGTTCCAATGGAAATTCCACAGTTTTATCCATCACTCCAAGCAATGAGCGCTACACCATTAGGTGAATATGCTAGTTGTATCGGAGTAGCGATTTCAGGTTTGGAGGGATAAGTTTTGTTTAAGGTTAGTTTGTTGCCAGCGAGTTACCGAAAATTACTTGATGGCAAAAAGAAAAAAGATATTATTCTTAAAATTGCATTAGTTGTGTTATTCTGTATGTTGGTCCTTTATTTTGGCCTTTTTGTTAGAACTTTGATTTTAAAGGGACAGATAAAGGATATAAACAGACAAAACTCTGTAATTACAGCAGAAATCAATGAATTACAGAAGTACAAAGGAATTTATGACGACCTTTTAGTTGCACAAAATAGGCTAGAAACGGTTAAATCAAAAAATCCTAGTGCATTGAAGTTTTTAACATTGATTCAGGCTAATCGTCCAGAATATATAAAAATTAAGGCGATTTCATTGACTGATTGGCAAAATGGTGCAGTTTGTGTAATTGAAGGTGATCTTTCAGCTGCTCAAAAAATTGGTGATGCGGTTGATCATCTTCGTGCATACCAAGAATTTATTAAAACAAATGAAGCATTTAAGGATATTGTAACAGAAACAAGAGTGTTGAATGAATTGCCAACTATTACAGAAAACAACGGGGAAACAACATATTCATTCCGCATGTTTATTTCACTTGGTGGCGTGATTGCGACAGATGGTGCAGGCAATTTGATTACTACAACTACAACCACAACTACAACTACAACTACTACAGCACCTGCTGAAACTCAGGCAGCAGAATAAGAGGAGGATTAAAAAATGAATACAAACATAAATCTTTCTCAAATCAAAGATAAAATTAATGGCAACGTAATTATAACCATTATTTTGGTTGCTTTGTCAATTGTTTTAGGGTACACATGTTGGATAACTTTTGAACAGGGCGTTGATTTAGAAGCAAAAGTTTCATCTCAAATTACAGCATATAATGATAATAGAACTTTATTGAAGAATCTTAAAAATCTTCAGGCAAACTCTGATTATTATCTCGCTCAAAAAGAAAAATATGATGAAGTTATTGCAGAAGCAGATTCGTATAATTCAGTAGATTATTATGTTGAACTTACAGAACTATGTGAAAGATATGGATTAACAATTCAAGAAATTACTGTAGGAGAGTTAGTTCAAAACGGTAGTGTTAAATCTGCAACAACAACACTTGCTGTTACAGGTAGCGAAATAGATATTAAACAAATGGCAGAATACATTGTTTCACAACAAGAAATTGCAAGAATTGATTCAATTGCTATGACTGAACAGGCTGATGGAACAGTTGCTGCTGCATTGCAAATTGTTAATTTTACAAAATAAATTGCACAGAATCCAAAAAGAAAGATAGGTTTTTTAGATGGGCGATATCATAATCCCCGGCAGTATTTGCGCAAGACTTATAGATGCCGGTATAATAACTGAAGACCAACTTAAAGAGGCGCTGGAAATTCAAAAAACCAGCAAGCAACTTATAGGTACAATTCTTACTCAGTTAGGTTATTGTACAGAAGAAGATATTGCAAAAACACTTGCAAAGAAAACAGGCTATAAGTTTGTTTCAATTGATGAAGTTGGCGTGAATATTGCAGTAGCAAACCTTATTAGCCCTGAGTTTGCACTCAGAAACAATGTTCTTCCTCTTTACGAAGAAGATGGCGTGGTTTTTGTTGCAATGCAGAATCCAAATGACATTCTTGCAGTTGATAACCTTAGAATGATTACAGGTCATGAAATTCGCCCTGTAGTTGCAGCGGATATGGAACTTGCAGTTGCAATTGAAAACTTTGCAAACATGAATACTGGCGTTGAAGATTACGGTGATGAAGTTGAAGAAGTAGCCGAGTCTGAACAACTTGACATTGACGATAAGCCAACCGTTCAGCTTGTTAACCAGATTATCAACAACGCTATTAAAGCAGGCGCATCTGATATTCATATTGAAGCACTTGAAAAATACATGAGAGTCCGCTTCAGAATTGATGGTGTTTTGCAAGAAATTATGCAGAACCCAATTAAAATGTACGCTGGTGTTATTTCGAGAATTAAGGTTATCGGTGGTATGGATATCGCTGAACGCCGTATTCCACAAGACGGTCGTGCTACAGTTAAGTTTGAAGATAAAACAATGGACGTTCGTATCGCTTCTATGCCAACAGTTTATGGCGAAAAAGTCGTAATGCGTCTTCTTGAGAGAAATAGCACAAAAACTGTTACAATTAAAGATATTAAGTTCAGTCCACGTCAGTTTGATAGATTTGACCATGCGATTCGTATGCCATATGGTTTCGTTCTCGTTACAGGACCTACTGGTAGTGGTAAATCTACAACTCTTTATGCTACATTGGCTGAAATCAGTACAATCGAAAAGAATGTTATTACACTTGAAGACCCTGTTGAACGTCGTATGGCTGGTATCAATCAGGTTCAGATGAATAATCGTGCAGGTATGACATTCGCAGCAGCTCTTCGTTCAGTTCTTCGTTCTGACCCTGATATTGTCATGGTCGGTGAAATTCGTGATAGTGAAACAGCAAAAATTGCCGTTGAAGCTGCTCTTACAGGACACTTGGTTCTTTCAACACTCCATACAAACGACGCACCTGGTGCTGTTACTCGTCTTGACGAAATGGGTGTTGAACCATTCCTTACAGCGTCATCATTAGTTGGCGTTCTTGCACAACGTCTTGTTAGAAAGTTGTGCCCAAAATGTAGAGAAGAATATGAAATTTCTCACGCAGAACTCAAAAAGATTGTTCCAGACCTTGAAACTTATGGTTACAATCAACCTTCATATAAGCTGTATAAAGCAAAAGGTTGCTTGACTTGTAATAATACAGGTTATAAGGGACGTGAAGCTGTATTTGAGTTCCTTACAGTTACAGAAGAAATGAAACGTCTTATTCTTGATAGAGCAACAATCACAGAAGTTCGTGACCTTGCGGTTCAACAAGAGATGAAGACACTTAAAGACGAAGGTCTTTATAAAATGATGGAGGGTACAACCTCTCTCGAAGAAGTTTTACGTGTTATCGTATAATTATTTGTTATTTTTGCGATGCCACTCTAGAAAGGAGCAGACAAGATGAAAAAATACCTTAAAAACAATGATGGTATGGCTTTAGCTATGGTGCTTGTAATAATGACCATTGTAATGACATTTGCAACTGGCATAGCTGTTATGGCATACAATTCATATGTGTCTGTTAGATGGATGAACGATGATAAGAAAGCTTACTATTTAGCACGTGCTGGTGTTGAAGCAGCTTCTTATGCTTATAGAGAAGCAGTTAGTAAAAATAGTGGCGATACAAGTACTGATATTGGTAGATTTGTAACTGTCGGTGAAAACGGTGGAAATGAAGATATTATTACTTCGAGTAAAGTATATGCATACTATACAAAGAGTAGCAGCGCAAACGATAATACTATCTGGGATGGTTTTGATTTCTCATTAGAGGCTTCAACAACAGAAAATCCAGGCTATTTTGGATATTTTGAGGTTCAAATTGGTAACGGAACAGATTTAGTTCGTACTAAAGACGACACTGCAGAAAAAGGATATAAGGAAAATCCCCAAGAGGTTAAAGTATTTAAAAGTGTTGGTAGTGTTTTAAATATTGAGGGTGACCCAGTTTCCAGAACGGTTTATGGTTATATAACTCCAACTGAAACGATTCAAGGCGAAACCTTGTATGATGAATATGGTGTTTTGAAAAGAACAACAGGTGAAGGGGCTTTTACTCAACAAGATACAATTCAAGTTAACTATGAAACACTTGAAACTACGTTGGAATTTAATGAAAATGAGGGTACTCTTAGCAGATTAGGCAAAATTGTGAAAAGTCTTTTTAACGGCTTTTTAAACCAGGTTTACAAACAATTTGCAAACTTACAAATAAACGGAAACTATGTTTTCCCTAATTTCCCACGAAATCGTCAAATTGACTTGTATTCAAAATTAAGTGGTTCTACTCTTGTACTCACAAAACCAGAAAAATCTGATGTTATTAAGGGTGGCGAGAAAAACCCTGAAACTGCTGGTAAGGGAGGCGTGCAGAACTATGGCGATAATTTTTATGTAATCGCATCGGGTGAAAACTTGTTTTTGCAGAATGTAGGAATTGATGCAACGCCTGAAAAAGGTCAATATAATTCAATAGGTCTTTATGGTGACCAAATCGTAATTGACGGAAATATTACACTTTACGCATATATTACAAACCCAGACTCATTAACAGGTGATGCATTAGCTGGAACTGCAGCACTTCTTGGTAATCGTTTCTGTTTAGGAACTGTTATGTTAGGCCATGGTAGAGCTTATGACAAAGACGACGATAAATTGTTTACTGGAAAAGGAATTACTGATGCAGAGGGTAATGATGTTGCGGCTAATAAAGTTTACTTTAATGGTAACGTTGTTTTAAAACTTTATGTTCAGGGTACAGGCGTTGAAACATATCGTATTTTCAATGGCGGAGATATGGCTTATTTTTATGGTTCATATAAAGAAACAAACACAATGAATACTAGTGATGGAGAAAAAACCTCAGACGCAGTGGGTATCGACCTTTTGAAATATTTTGTTGATGCAGTCATTGCTGGTCGTGATGGATACGACATTTATGGTGATGCTGTAATAGAAAAAATGAAAAAAGTTAGGTCAATCTATTACGGGGATGACTCTATGTCATATTTCCAAGGTAAAAATGTTCTTTTTAATAGATTAATAGTTAGAACAGATAATGAAGGCCACGTTTACGTAGATGATGAAAAAGGAAGAATTGATGAGATTATTCCACCAACACCGAACTCTACATCAACAATCAACTGGGGTACCCCACGCGGTGGAGACGTATTCCATCCATAAGAAAGGAGCGATTTTATGAACAAACATATCAAATCTTATATTAAAGATAAAAAAGGTATGTCACTTGTTGAAGTTTTGACAGCTATGTCAATTCTTACACTTGTAATATTTTGCTTTGCTCCTTTAATGCTCTCATATTTAGAGACAATAAATATATCTGGAGACAAGATGGAGCGTGTGTATAGAGACGCGGGTAATTTGGAGAGTCTTATAGGCAAAAATAGTCGTGACCGAAATTACACCGTTTCAATCGATACGGTTCCTATAAAGTTGACTTCACCAACGGCTACTATAGATTCTCAGACAGTTCAAACGGCAACAATAGAATCTTTTGTTAAGGCTTATGGTCTTACATCAGGCGGAACTTTTGCAAAAGACCAATATGGCAATCCAAGTGAAGATGGCAAGATTAATATCAGTACAGGGCAATCAACTTTTTATACAGACAAAACTGGTAGTTCATCGGGGATAACACTATTCCCATCATCACTTACAGATGACTTTAAAGTTGCATATATTACTATTTTCGGGTCTGGTATTGATTTTGTATTAAGTCAATGCGAGTTTGTCACAATGGGTTTGTCAAGTGAAATTCAACTCACAAAAGGCGTTGACTATGACCTTGAATATCATCCGGACGCTCAAGGCACCGAATATGAAAAATGCACACTTTTGTTAACAGTATATGGTGGTGGAGATAAAATTTCATTTGAAACATCACCATTAGTGTTTAAGCATATGGGACATCGCTATGAAATTCAGATTGATGCACCACAGATGATTATGGTTGGTGAAAAATCAGCTGTAACTGACGACGATGGTAATGAATATCATTACTATGTATTACGTGGTGAACTTGAAGAACTTGATGGTGAAAACCACCTTCTTATTCATCGTCGCGCGATGAAAACAACAAACGACCCAAGAGATTCAAGTGTTAGTTCGAATTCTCCAACAACATTAACTTCGGCAATGAATGATGTTGAGTGGGTTCCAGCAAGCAGTGCAGATGAAAAAACATGGGTTGATAAAAACAATGACGGAAAAGTCACTGAAGATGAAAAATATGGTTATTATGTAATGTGTGGCGATAATGGTCAGATTCGTCGCTTCTGGAAACGTTCAAGCAGAACAATGGTTGTTGACGGAAAAGAAATCGAAGTCGATGGTAACTATTATTGGGGTGGCGACTATACATATTATACTGACTATAACTTGAATCGTTTTGATAGTGGTGGAACATATATCAGAACAGAAGATAAAAATGGAAATCCTTCTACAGAAAAGGTTTATGGCACAGACACATCATTCCAATATATCGCAATGAGACCAATGTATTGGTCTGAGGGTGAAACTGCGGATAAGAACAGATTCAGAACCGGTTTTAATATGAGTTCAAAAAAATATTTGGCGGTGCAACTTGGTAGTCTTGTTGAGATTCATACGGGCACAGCACACTTAAGAAATCTTTGCACAGTTTCTGCAACTTATGGTGATAACGTTGAATTTTATGGTTCTGATGGAAAACTTTTCCCTTATGTTACTAATAATGTAGTGACAAATCCTAACTCCACAAGCGACTGTGACAAAACTATTGATATTGGTGCGGTTACAGACACAACACCAGCTTACAAAGATATTGAAAATTGGCAAACTTCTAGTGGCTCATATAAAGATCGTACAGTTGAGGCGACCAGTAGTTTAGGTTTGCTTAGTTATAATAATAATGAAGCATGGGGCTGGTTAGACCCTGGTGATGGCACAAGTTCATATTATAGAATTTATGGTCTTACTGATGATTCTGGTAAAACAACAGTCAACACTAAGTCATATCCTATTACGCTTACTTCTGTTGACGCTATTTGCATCACTGGTCAAGGCGGCGTTTATGAAACAAATGTTACAGACACAAGCAAAAGCCATTATTTCACAAGTGGTATTATTAATGATACTGACACATCCGGTGATGCAACAAGGGGTTCCAACTCAGGTGCGTCAGGCACAACTTCAACTAACTTAGAATATCCAATGTCAAACTATGTTTTATATTGTGGCTATATTCCAGCTTATATGGATGCGTGGGCTAGTGTAACTGGTGGTGCAACATACCCTTATAAATATGAATTTGCAGGCGACAATGGTCAGTATGCTAAAGTATGGAACTATGACGCAAACCAAACAAATGTTGGTCAAAACTCAAAAATTGGTCGTGCTTCTAACAGATTGAATTTGGGTGACAATGCCGAATACAACCCAATTTGGCGTATGACAATGGGTATTACACCATTTGTTTCTGGTTCAAATCCGGCGGTTGATGAAGGGGAAAATAAAGGGTATATAGGTTATCAACACACAAAGGATAGCAAAACAACTACTGTTGTATATTATCCATACACAAACCTTTCCTACGCTATTACAGGTAAGTACTATGATAATTTGACATACACTCAGAACAAAGATGAAATCAATGCACTTTTCCCAGGCACTTCAAAAGGATTGAGTGTGTCAACGCCTAACCTTTTAACAAGTTTCGCAAACGATAGACAAAATTATACAACAGCGGGTAAAGTTATTGACATTACTATTTCATATCTTTCACACCCATTGGCAATTTCTATTGCCGCAAACCCAACTGATGACGTTGTTTATGACTATAGTAATAATAAAGACGGCGGTCAGGTGTACTATTGGCATAACCGTCGCGAATCAATAACATTCCTTGACAGTGCAAGCACAATGGTTCCAGCAGGTGAAAATGATATTCCGGTTTCACTTATGGTTGGTTATGTTCTTGGCGGTACTGTTTTCTATGGTACAAAAGATAGTGCGGCTTCAGTTGATGTCACATCAGTTATGAATAATGGCATTGTATTCTTGCGTGCAGGTTCGTATAATATTGGTAAGCATAGTGCACTTAATTCTGAAACAAACGAATTAAAAGCAACAGACAATACAGGATATAAACTTGACCAGGAATCAAATGTATTCCATCAATTCTATTATCTTAATTCAAGAACAACAAGTAGTGCGGACCCTTCAAAGGGCAGCCATATTGGTAACCTTTATGGTGCTAACTATTGGCAAAATAACCAACATATCATTCCAAGGTCAATCACTGGCCCTGCACCTACAACAGGTAATGACAGTAGTAACACAGAATATCTTCGTGCTCACCCACTGTCAGATACAAAAGTAACTTGTGTTGCTTGGGGAACAACTTGGGATGGCAAACCTGAAGCAATGTGGGGCACAGAAAATGGTACAGTGCTTTCATGGGCAGTTGATACAATTGCCGCTAAAAACACTTCAGATGCATCAACATATAATGACCGTTCAGTTGTTGCAGAATTCCAGGCATACACTTGGATTGATACTGTAAACAACAATGCATTTTATGTTGCGCCTCAGACAAGCAAATATTATGATACTGTTGGCGTAAATGGCAAATATGAATTCAATGCAAATAACAGAAGTAAATTTGCAGGTTTCTATGATGCAAAATCTCGTCAATATGGTGTTGTTGATGCTTTAGGATTTGTTTCTACACTTGTGTCAATCAATGACGTTTGTTTTGCTAATGATACTTGGGTTGCAGTTGGTGACCAAAGTAACAAAAATCCAGAACAATATTGTGCAACAGCAGGGCTCGATACTGTTAAAGGAACTCAAAAGCTCAAAGCATTTTCAAATAGCGGTAGCGGTTCTTGGGTTAACGTTCGCTATTGGACCGATTATATGGATACCGATAAGCACACCACAGACAACAATTATTACTTGTGGAAAGCAGTTAAGATTTCTGATAAGTTATCGTGCAATATCGTTCAGATTAACTACGTTAATGGTATGTGGATTGCAACAGGTTATCAGGATGGTTATAAAGATGGTCAACCTTATGCTGCTTGGGATAACGACGAATATGATGATGGCGAACAAACTGTTATTTGCTGGACATATAACCCACTTATTCCATATGGTGAAGAAGGTGGCTGGTCAGACAAGGTTATAATGTATGACGGTGACGACTCAAGACCACTTAGCGAAATGGGCGGTATCAACTCTTGTGCAACAAGAGACTAATTATAAAATATCAGGGCAGAAAACTGCTTTTGCCCTGATTTCTATAAAAATGGGGTGAGTAAATGTTTAAACTCATACATAAAAATAGAAAAGGTGTATCATTGGTAGAATTGCTGGTTTGCTTGGCAGTTCTTGGTTTGGTTTTGCCATTAGCCGGCAATGTTCTTTATAATTTTATAAACTTCAATAATGTTATTATTGACCGTTGGGATGTTCAGGCAGCGGTTAAGTTAGCTTGTGGAGATTTTGAGAACAATAAAGATGGCATGACAAGCGCTTATCAACTTGACCTTATCTATGACCCTGTAATTGAAGAAGGCGTTATTCTCGATAGAGAAACTGGGTATATCTCTTGGAAAAACAACGCAGAGCCTATTGTAATTAATGATGAAGGTATAGCGGTTACTGAAGATGCACACAAAGACGATGTTTTCACTTATATTTTTTCTGCCAAAACTTGGGATACCGAAGGCGCCTTTCTTGGTGAACTTCTTTATATGCGAAGCTATGGGGACACTAGAAGTCATCTCTTGTTGAGTGATTATGGTATGGGTAATATCCCTGTTAGCGTGACCTTTTCGGTAGGAACAACAGAGAATATGCACATGTCGGACGACTCTGACCCATTCTACACAAAAAACACGGTTACACTGCATTTTCGTTCAGGTAAAGAAGATGTAAAATTTGGCTATGACACATCATTTGTAATTACAAATCTTTATAGAAATATAAATTACACAAAAGATGGTAGTGCACTCATTTCAGAAGAAGAATGGTTACAAGGCGTCAATGATGATGACAAAGTTGCCTTGGCTTATACTGCTGGATGGGATAATTATAATCTTAATTATAAAAACCAGGCTCTTGTCAACGATAACGGATTCCCTAAATCAACAGGTGAAGGTGATGAAGGCAAGCCGTATTATACTGCAAAGTATAGAATAGGTGAAAACGGAGAAGGCAATGTAACAATCAATGAAACAATGACAATGGAATATGTAAACAAAGATGGTTCTACTAAAACTGTTAATGATACTCCTGTCATTGCTCGTGAAGCTAATATATTAAGATATAAATCACCTTTAGCTGAAAGAGAAAAGGGTGAAGTTGTTAAACAAACAACTGGCGCCCATATTGCAACATGTCTTGTTGGTTTTTCAATGGTAGGTTCCAATATGCGAGACCAGGTTTTAGGTAACATCAGAATGTTCCGTGATAATGTTCTTCGTGGTACAGAGTTTGGTGATTGGTTCATTCATCAGTATTATTATGTATGGTCACCATTCTTAATTGAGCATACAGCATTCCTGAAACCTGTTTATCAAGCAATTCTGATTCCGGTTTCTTATGTTTGTAAATTTATAGCAAAATTATAAATTGAAAAAAGGTCAACTCATTGATAAGAGTTGACCTTTTTAGTTATACAAATTGGGGTTTGTCGAATTGTTTTTTATGAATAATGAATAATTTTGGAACTGCGTTGCAATTATTGTAGGGGCGATTCACGAATCGCCCGTAAAGGTTACATCTCACATTTGGAACGGGTCATAGTCTCACCTGCCGGTTCGGTCGGTGCTTCTGCTTCGCAGAGGTGTCTACCAGACACCCGCACCGTGAATGACCCCTACATTATTTGATGGTCGATTTTGGTATAATGTTATTTTTTCAGGTCGTCGAGACGCCGACCCCTACGAATTATCTGTTCGACAAATTCAAATTTGTTGGATTAATATGTAAAAATTAGAGTGAATTTTTTGTTTATTATTTTCTATTGACTATTTTTGACAAATGGTATATAATTTACTTGACGGGGTACGGTATATTCCCGTTAATCCCAACAAAGAGGGTAATTAAAATGAGAAAGTTACATAATAAAAAAGGTTTTTCACTTGTTGAATTAATGATAGTTGTTGTTATTATGGGCATTTTGATTGCTGTTGCAATTCCACTTTATAGCGCTGTTACAGAAAATGCTGAAAAGAAAACTTGTCTTGCTAACCAGACGGTTATTCACGAAATGTTTGCGAAATATTGCCTTATGGAAGATGGCAAAAATGCTTTCAGTCTTCTTCCAACAGGTGAATACAATACTAAAGACAAGGCTCTAGACACAATTGACGAAGCATTCTTCCAGTTTTTTGAAGATGGCGAACTTCCAGGTTGTTCAAAGGAAGGTCATTATTATGTAATTAAGAGTGTTGCAGGTGAACAACATACAATTGTTATTGAATGCTATGATGCTGAGGGTAATCTTGAAGCAACACACAAAAAATAAGGCAAATCCACCAAAAGAAGATATAACAAATTGTTGATTTCGACAAATTTCAAAAAAAGACTTTACAAATGAATTGATTTGTAGTAGTATAAAGGTACGGAAAGTTCCCGTTAATAAAATCTTGGTATTCAGGTTCGGATGGACCTAAATATAAATAAAAATTCTTTTAATTAAAGGAGAAAAATATTATGAGAAAAATGATGAACAAAAAAGGCTTCTCACTCGTTGAGCTTATGATTGTTGTTGTTATCATGGGTATCCTTATTGCAGTGGCTATTCCTCTTTACGGCGCAATCACAGACAACGCAAACGCAAAGACATGTGCAAACAACATTAAAGTTATCAAGAACACATGTGCTAACTACTTCTCATCAAACGACCAGACTCCAATGCCTGATGCTGCAAAACTTGCAAGCATGATGGAGGCTAAGGTTATTCCTTCTTGCCCACTTGATAACGATACAGGTACTGGCGACAAAGATGGTTACAAAATTGGTGTTAACCTTACAACAGGTGTAGCAACTGTTTATTGTAACAACTATGATGGTCATGGTGACAAGGCAACAACTATTGGTTCTGTTACTACAGCAGCTTCAGCAGATATTGCAGATGTTGCAAAAGCAACAGGTGTTGAAGGCATGAAACTTATTCAAGAAGCTAATGCTTAATAGGGTTAATATTTAATTACATAAAAAGCGAGGGGGTTACCCCTCGCTTTTTGTTGTAAAATAGAAAGTAGTTTGTTGACCTTAATATATTTTTGTAGTAAAATATAGTTATATAAACCTCCCTTGTTAAAGGGAGGGGGACCGCTTGCGGTGGAGGGATTCGATATATGAGTGAAATAAATTATAAACACAATCCCAAACTAACACCTAACGCGAGAGAACTTCGTAAGAATATGACTAAAGAAGAAAAACAGTTGTGGTATAATTATTTGCGAAAGTGTAAAGTCAGATTTTTGCGACAAAAAGTAATTGATAATTATATAGTAGATTTTTATTGTTCAAAGTTAAATCTAGTGATTGAATTAGATGGCTCTCAACATTACGAAGATAAAGGGCTAAAATATGATAAAATAAGAACGGAAAAATTAGAAAATAGGCAATTGACAGTTATTCGTATTCCCAACAATGAAATATGGCATAATTTTGATGGGGTTTGTGAATATATTGATAATTATATAAAAATGTATTTGGGGTAAGGAATCCCACCACCATCTTCGATGGTCCCCCTCCCTTTAACAAGGGAGGCTAGAATCCCTCCGTCTGCTACGCAGACACCTCCCTTTAACAAGGGAGGTTATTATAGTAAAGAAAGCAGGAATGTTTATGAAAGCAAAAAAACAAATACCTTATATCTGGATAGGGCCAATAATTACTCTTGGCATAATGCTTGTGCTTTATGCTGTGGGTGGAATTTATCCTTTTGGTGCTAATTCAACTGCTTATTATGATGGCTTTGCGCAATATATTCCAATGCTTGCAGAGTTTAAAACAAAAATAGCAGAGGGCGGCTCACTTCTTTTTTCATGGCATTCTGCTGGTGGTTTAAACTTCTGGTCAGCTATTGGTTATTATCTTGCAAGTCCTTTCAATTTAATTGCACTGTTTTTCCCTATTGAAAAAATAAACAATGCATTTGCTCTTATAACTTTAATAAAACCATTTTTTCTTGCTCTCACTTTCTCTATTTTCTTAAAGAATATATATAAAAAGAATGATTTATCAGTTGTAATATTTTCAATTCTTTGGGCAATGTCAAACTTTATGACTGCTGGAATATATAACCTTTCATGGTATGATACATTAATTTATTTTCCACTTGTTATAATGTCACTCAAACAAATGATGGATGGTGAAAGTGCTTGGAGATATACACTTTTCTTAGGTCTTTCTATTATATCTGATTATCACATGGGATTAATAATTTGTATTTTCTCTGTAGTTTATTTCATCTATTCGTTTGTTTCTGATGATGATGTAGCTTATGAGGGCGTTGTTGCACAACAACAAGAAAGTGATGTGGATGACGACCAGTCAGTCAATCTTTTTGCAGTTTTTCAAAATTCATATTTATTAAAATCTATTTTTAAATTTGGCTTATCAACACTTCTTGCATTTGGCACAGCGTCTATATTTGTTTTGCCAATATTCAATGCTCTCCAAAATGCAGGTGTTGCAATGCACGAACATTCTCACTCTGCTTTCAACGTAACCGCAAATGGTGTTTGGGGATTATTGGCATCTCACATTTTCCCATTTAGCAATGGCTATTACACAAATACAGCAACGGAATGTGTATTTGCTTTTGCAGGTATATTGACATTGATTTTAGCAGTTGCTTATTTCTTTGCAAAAGGAATTTCTATTCGTAAAAAAGTTGGAAATGCATTACTTATTGCAGTTTTGTGGTTGTCAATTTTGATAAGTGCAATTACTCATATCTGGCATAATTTTGAAGACCCGAACGGCATTATGTATCGTTTTGCGTTTGTTTATAGTTTTGTACTTATTAAAATTGCATATGAAGCATTCTGCGAAATCAAAAACATTAAATGGTATGGTTTTGTTGCGGGAGTGGCTTTTGCAGGTCTCTGTTTTGTTGGTGTATATGTGAACGATATGTTCAACTTTGCTTATTGGTCAGCAAAACTTGCAACAATCATAATTGCATTTACAACTATTTTTGCAGTGCTTTTGATTCTATTAAGCAAAAAAGAAAAAATCAGGCCAATCATTACTGTGATTTTACTTATTTGTGTTATTGCTGAATCATTAATTTTTAACTGGGATAATATTAATACTATTGAGATAGATAATGAACTTTCAGAAGATTTAATTGTTTCGGAATTAACTAAAAATATTGAAGCAGACGATTCTGTTTATTTTGCAAGTAAGGTTCAAAAAAATAGTGATATGGTGCCCTATAACGTTATTTATGGTTATAAGGGATATGAAAGTTATTGTTCATTAACAGATGGTGAATTTACAACTGTGTTTGCAGATTTAGGTTCTTTTAGCAACAGAGTTAATATGCAAAAAGGACCAAGTGAACAGACACCGATTTTTAATATGTTGTTCCCAACAGACTATTATATTGACGGTACAGGTCGTTTGAGTGAGTCAGCATACAGAACAAAGATTACTGATAAAGATGGGTATGTTCTTTATAAAAACAACTATACTATGCCATTTATGTACACAATAAGCGCTAATGTTGTTGAGTGGGACCCATTTGCATATTTCTTTGCTATGGATAATATGAATGGCGTGAGTCAGTTTGTAACAGATTCACAAGAGAATGTTGTTGCCTATAATACTCCAACAAACTTTAAATTTGAAAACTGCACGCACATTTCTGTTTTTGACCGTGTTGATGTTGAAAGTTCTGGTCTGCCAAAAGAATATTATGAGTTTAGAGAGAAACGTATGTCAGGTTACTCATATAAGGTGACTGATATGACAAAGCCAGCATATATCACATTTGATTCAGTTGCAGAAACTGATGGTATGATGTATTTGTATGTTGATACTTATGAGCTGGTTGATATGACCGTTACTCTCAATGGCAAGACAAATGAATATTATCTTTTCGGTGCAGGTGACAACTGCATCTATGAACTTGGCGAAGTGAAAAAAGGCGATGTGGCAACAATCACAATTGGTGGTTATCGTGAAATGAATTTCGGCAATGACAATGTTTATGCACACCAGAACAACAGCTTTACAACAACTTCTTTCACAGTTGATATGGAAAAGTTTGAGAATGCTTATAACAAGCTTGATGCTATGAGTGACACCGAGATGCTTGAATTCTCTGACACTTATGTTAAGGCGAAGGTTACAAGCTATACTGATGGTGCTCTCTACATCCCAACATCCTATGACGAGGGTTGGACAATTCTTATCGATGGTGTTGAAACTCCACTTTATGAGCATGAAAGTCATATTTTAATGACTGCAATTTCTGAAGGTGAGCACATTGTTGAGATGAAATATTGTCCTGTTGGTTTTATGCCGGGTGCGATAATCACAGGCGTCAGTGTAGTAATTCTCATAGCTTGGGCAATAATTGCCACAAAGCGTTGCAAAAAGGAAGAAGAATATGCTACAATATCATCAAACGATGTGAATGAGGAATAATTATGAATTTTCTTTTAGTTACAAAAATATTTTATACAGTGATTGTGTTCCTTTTTGGTCTTTTAATTGGTAGTTTTCTTAATGTGCTTATTTACAGAATTCCAAAAGGTGAGAATTTTGTTACAGAGAACAGTCATTGTATGAGTTGCAATCATCGACTCTATGCAAAGGATTTAGTGCCACTTTTCAGTTGGCTCTTTCTTGGTGGTAAATGTCGTTATTGCAAGGCTAAAATTTCTGCACAATATCCAATCGTTGAAGCAATCAACGGAATTATGTACGCACTCATATTCTGGTTTATCTGTGGTGAACCAAGAATCGCTCTTTTTGGTTACTGTGCAGCATTTTCTGCATTGCTTGTTGCTACAGTTATCGACTGGCGCACAATGGAGATTCCAGACTCAATGTGGATTGCTGTTTTAATCGGTGGTGTAATCACTTATATTGACGAATTAGTTGCAGAAGGATTTGACCTTGATTGCTTATTAGAACGCGTTATAGGCTTTTTTGCAGCAAGTGGCGTACTCTTCTTGCTCGCAGTTATCACCAAAGGTGGAATGGGTGGCGGCGACATCAAACTTATGGCTGCTGTCGGCTTTATGCTGGGGTGGAAAGTTGTGCTTCTCGCACTTGTTATGGGTGGATTTATCGGAACACTCTATCTTATCTTTATGGCTATTAAGAATAAAGGTAAAGTGCCAAGAAAAGTTCCTTTTGCACCACACTTATCCCTTGCAACGGTAATTTGTATGTTTGTTGGCTCAAATATTATTGAGTGGTATTTAGCGCTTTGCGGAATCGTTTCTCATCATAATCATATTCATTAAAATACATAAAATTAACGGTGAGAGGATTTCTCTCACCGTTTTTTTGTTATAACAAATTTGAATTTGTTTAATTGATTTAATAGCGTTGTTTCGCTTCCCTCTGACGAGGGAGGTGGCACGAGCAAAGCGAGTGACGGAAGGAGAGAAAGGATTTTGACTACCCCTCAGTCGCTACGCGACAGCTCCCCTGACAAGTGGAGCCGAGAATATCTTTTCATTAAAACAATTCGACAAACCCCAATTTGCCGAATAAAAAAGGAACTCTCAATTGAGAGTTCCTAATTTTTGTTTATGCTTATTTACCAGCTTGTTTTGAATATTTGAGTCTATAAACGAGATTCATAATTCTTGTTTCAACTGGGTTGATTGGTTTTGCTTTGCCATAGAGCTTTGTGCAAACCTGAATCTTAGCACCCTTATTAGTGATAAATTCAATAGCACCAGCGTCATATTCGCTACCAGCAACACAAAGAGCACCGTTGTTATCAAGAAGAACAGCGTTTCTACCCTTGAGAGTTTTAACAACTTTCTTTGATGTTGCAAGAGAATTGTTAGGGTTGTAACCTGCGTGTTTAACAGTAACACCAACAATCTGAGCAAAGTCATCAATTAATGGACGCATTGTTTTGCCCATCTTTGAGCAAGCAACTGTGAATGGGTCCTTTGTGTGATAGATGAAGTTAACATCTTCACGCTTTTTGTAAACTGCACGGTGAAGCTCGATTGATTCTTCACAACCATCACCTGCAATAACGTTGCCTGTTTCGATATCGATTCTTGTGATAGCACCGTCGCCATCAACAAGTGAAATATTGAATACAGAGCCATCGCGTTCACTCTTACAAGCAGGGAATTCAGGTGCAGAAAGTGGCTTTTTAACAAAAGTATCCACAACATAGTCATTAATAGTTTCAAGACCATTTGCAACTGTGCCTGTGAGTGATTCATATTTTGTGATTACGAACTGTTCACAAATATTTTCAACGCATTTTGCAACGTTGAATGCATCGTCATAGTCAACACCCATGCAAACAGCACCATGGTGAGCCATAACAGCAGCTTTTGAATCTGAACGAGTGATTGCATCAATAACACCTTTACGGAGTTTCTTTGTGCCAGGAAGACCATAAGATGCGATAGGAAGATTGTCGCCAACTACCTTTGCATTTTCACCATCAATTCCGTTGATATCCATACCAATAGCTGAAACGATTGAAGCGTTAACCTGATGAGTATGAATAACAAATCCGATTTCAGGACGAAGCTTATAACAAGCAGCGTGAATACCTTTTTCGCTTGATGGCTTGATTTCGCCTTCATATTCAAGGTCTTCAATATTAACAAGCACGATTTCTTCAGGTGTGAGTGTTTCATAAGCACGGCCTGATGGTGTGATTACGAACTGTGTATCGCTGATTCTGCAAGAAATGTTACCCCATGTACGAGCGATAAGACCTGATTCGATAAGCTCTTTACCAGCTTTGATAACAAGTTCTTTTGCTTGCATAATTTCCATAATTTTCACCTCTCATTAGTGTGAATAAAGGCGAGCGAAGGTCTTTCGCCCGCCAATAAAGTATAACCTGAATTATTTAGCAGGTTTAACTGCAACGTTTGCCAAAACTTTGTCGAAGCACTGAAGTGCCTGGTCAATCATCTTAGGTGTGTATGCAGCTGATGTGTAGAGACGGCTACCAGCAAGAGTAACAAGTCCTTCTGCCATGTAAGCAGCACCCATATATTGCATTTCTTTCTTTCTTTCGCTTGTTGCTGAAAGAACACCAGGAATTGTCCAAGGTTTGCACCAGTCGATTGAGTAGTGCATTGTACCAACTGTTTCAAGGTGACAAACAGAACCTTCGTTCCATGCAACGAATGGAAGACCATATTTTGCAACGATTTCCTGAAGACCTGTTGTAAGTCTGTCACCCATTTCGCCAGCTTTCTGACATGCGTTCTGCTTGTCGATTTCTTCAAGAGTGAAGTAACCTGCGCAGCATGAAAGTGGGTTAGCAGTCATTGTACCGCCTGTGAATGCTTTCTTAATCTTCATGCCTGAATCATCAAGACCAGCACCAAGATATTTCATATATTCTTTCTTACCGCCGACACCACCAGCACCTGGATATCCACCAGCGATAACTTTACCGAAGATTGTAAGGTCAGGAGAAACGCCGAAGTAACCCTGAGCACCTGCCATACCGATACGGAAACCTGTAACAACTTCATCGAATACGAGAAGAGCGCCATATTTACGGCAAAGTCTTTCAACACCCTTGTTGAAATCATAGTCGATTGGAGTTGTACCACTTTCAGGACCGATTGGTTCGATAAATACAGCTGCTGTGCCACCACGAAGAAGGTTAGCACGAAGTTTTCTTTCAAGGTCATCAAGGTCACCTGGGAAGAATTCCTGAGTGTGCTTGAAGAGATAGAGTGGAACACCACTTGCCTGTGTGAATTTTGAACCAGGAACACGGATGCCATAACCGAGCTGGTCTGACCAACCGTGGTATGCGCCACCCATTTTAAGAATGTTCTTCTTACCTGTAGCAAGACGAGCGACACGAACTGCTGTCATACAAGCTTCAGTACCTGAACCCTGCATACGGAACATCTGAACTGTTTCAACGCTGTCAGAAATCTTCTTAGCAAGTTTGTATTCGAATTCGTGGAAAAGACCTGTTGAAGGACCACATGTGTTAAGAAGGTCGATAACCTGGTCGCGAACTACCTTAGGGTTTGAACCAAGAACTGTTGGACCACCAGCCTGAAGGAAGTCGAAGTATTTGTTGCCGTCAGCGTCATAGAGATAAGCGCCTTCTGCTTTTGTGAAAGCAAGAGGGAATGGATAGTTGAAAGCAAGGTTGTGCTGAACACCGCCAGGGATGATAGCTTTTGCTTCGTCAACTAATTCCTTTGACTTAACGCACTTTTTGCCATAGTATTCTTCTTCATACTGTTTAAGAACTTCTGGCTTGATTGTGTAGATTGGCTTGCTGATAAGTTCATCAAGCTGTCTGTTGATAGCCGCAGCATCATGATAATGAGTGATTGCGAATCTTGTATCTGCCATAATTTTACCCTCCATTTAATTTGGAATTTTTAGAACTCACCTATTAAGGTGGATAATCGTTCATACTAATTATAGCACTAATTTTTGCTATGTCAAACCTTTTTTGTAAAATTATGCTATTGAATAGATGAAAATTAACTACAACAAGCAAAATTGCGCAAAATCAAGGTTGATTTAGATAAAAAATATCTAAATAACCAAAAATAAAGGTTTTTACAACAATAAAAAACCATTCTTTTTGTAAAAAACATACAATTTAAAGAATGGTTTTGTATAAGTAATATAGAAAAATTGATTTTTGAACAAAATTTAGACAAAAAACATCTAAACGCTACTTTTGGAACAAATTTTGAACTAATTTTCCTGCATCTTCATTATTAAAATCGGTAGGGGAGTTCTTAAAGTTTTTAAGAGTTGCCCATCTTTCAACATAGTTTGCAATCTGTTCATTAGAAACTGTAAAGTCAAATGAGCAGAAATTACAGAAAAGAGTGTTCAATGATTCAAAGTCAGTGCTCATTGCATCCATCAATTTGTTATAGAGTTCAGAATCTGCTTTTTCTGCTTCTTTAAGATATTGAGGGAGAAACACAGCACAAGCTAATCCGTGTGGAATACCAAAATCTTCTGTGAGAGCATATCCCATACCGTGTGGGAATCCGGTGCCGCCCTTGTTGAGAGCAAAGCCTGCATAAAGAGATGCGAAATAAAGAATATTTCTTTCTTCTTTGTTTGGCAACTCTTTTGTCTTAGACATTTTATCAAGTAAAGGATAAATCATCTTTGCAGACAAAAGTGAGAATTCTTTTGATAAAAAATCTGCTCTTGGTGAAAACATTGATTCGATTGCGTGGCAAAGTGCATCAAGTGCAGTTGAAACGGTTACAGAGAATGGCATTGAATATGTGTATTTAGCATCGGCAATTACATATTTAGCATAATAGTTTTTGCCACCAATACTTTGCTTTCTTCCGTCCTTTCTTGTGAGCACAGAAACACCTGAAACTTCACTTCCTGTGCCTGATGTTGTACCAATAAGTACAAGTGGTAATGGAGAATTCTCAACACCTGAAGAATAAATGTCGTCATCAACAATGTGCTCATTTGTTGCATAAACACAAACAGCTTTAGCTGCGTCGAGCGGTGAGCCACCACCAATGCCGACAACAAAATCTGCGTCAAAATCTCTTGCAACCTTACCACCATTATAGCAGTCAATGGTTAATGGATTTTCTGTGATTTTATCATAGATTTCATATTCAATATTCAATTCATTAAAAATGCTAATTATATCATCAAGTGCACCAGATTTTTTAGCGGATGTTTTTCCTGTAACAACTAGGCACTTTTTACCCAATCCAGAAAATATCGCTTTGTTATGATTTAAAGCATCTTCGCCACTTAAAACATTAACAGGCATATAAAAATCAAAAGCACAATTCATAGGTATCATTCCTTTCATTCTTATTCTATCACAAGTTCAAAAGAAAAGCAAAGCAAAACTCCCTGCCGAACTAGTCAACAGGGAGCTTTATTTATGAGAAAAATTATTATGACCTATTTAAGTGACTTGAAAATCAAGTCTATATATTAAAATTCTTGTGGGTGGGAAATAGGGATTGGTGTTATACTTTATGAAAAAGGAAAGGGAAAATTTGTTGGGGATTGGAAAAACCCACCTCACAAGAATTGTAAACAAACTAAAGGAATTTTCGTTCAGCACTTATGCTGCAAGGCCAAGTAACTGAACAGTTTTGAGCAAGGACTTGAATGAGAACTTTTCTTCAAGCAACTCAACAGCGAGTTTCATCTGCTCTTGTTCGGCAATAAACACTTGTCTTCGCCTCCTTTATTCTGTTGTGGCTATATGATAACACTAAAAAAACAAAAAGTCAAGTGTTTTTGCACAATGAATTTAACTAATGTTTGTGCAATATGCACAATTTGATGAAGTGCGGATTTGTTTACAATAAACTCTAAACTATTTATCTGGATTTTAAATTTTTATGCAGAATTAACAAAAACAGAAAAGATTTTGAGTTTTTCAAGAATTTTTCATTTGTTAGACAATTTAAAACTATAAAAATCTTTGTGCAAATTTTTATAAAAAATTTTTTAATAGTTATTTTAGGTTGGAAAAACTATAATTGTAAACAAACTATTAAATTTTAAAAACTATCTTGCAATGCATAATAGTATGTGCTAATATATTATTGTAAACTGGTGAAAGACTATATACATATTATATAAAGGAGGGCGCTTATGAATACACAGTTCAAAAAAGGTGTGCTTGAACTTTGTGCACTCACATTGCTGTTAGAAGAAGATAAATATGGCTATGAGCTTGCAGATATGCTGGGCAAAAAAATGACCGTATCAGAAGGTAGCGTTTATCCAATGCTTAAACGTTTGCAGACAGAGGGTTACTTTGAAACTTATCTGAAAGAGTCGCCCAATGGACCTGCAAGAAAATATTATCGCATAACAATCAGTGGCAAACAGCGTCAGGCAATGCTTTTAAAACAATGGACAGAGTTTACAAACCAAGTTAACTCATTTTTTGAGGGGGTATCAATATGAATAAAATAGATTTTTTGAATGAACTTTATTATTATCTCGGACCATTACCGAAAAAAGAAAAAGAAGAAATCATTGCAGATTTTCGCGAGCATTTCCGTGAAGGTGCATTAGCAGGTAAAACTGACGAACAAATCTGTAATGGATTAGGCACACCATTTGAATGCGCAAAGCAATATGTAGGGGACGCAATCGAACAAAAGACAGTAACACCTGACGGCAAGAAGAAACACAGTAAAACTTTTTGGACGGTTGCTCTTGTGTGGAATGTGATTCAAGCATTCTTGTCAATTCCAATTACATTTGGTCTCTTTGTTGCATCGGCAATTATGATTGTTGCATATTGCTTTATAGTTCCTGCAGTTGCATCGACAGCGTTCCTTGTTTTTGCAATCGCATCAACATCAGCAGTTATTTGCCTTGCGGTTATCACATTGCTTTGGGCAATAATCGAAATCAAGTTTTGTATTGAAAAAATAAACAAGTAAGGAGAGATGATTATGAAAAAAGCATTGATAGCATTTGTAGTTCTTTTTGTAATTTCACTCTTTACAGCACTTGTAAGCTTTGCAGTTTGCGGTGGCGAGCTTATTAAAACAGGAATTGAGTATGGCGTTGAAGCTTACAAAGAATATAAAGCAGAAAAAGAAACACAAAATGATATTTTGGCAATGATTGAAATGCCATAACTTAGGAGTCGGGGTATGGAATTAACTTTTCATAATGATAGATTATTCAAGGTTTTTATTGAAGTTAATGGTGTGGAGTATGTGATTAAGCCCAACAGTACTATGACGGTGTATTGTGCATCGGAAGCTCCAACTGTGATAAAGCTATCTCGCAAGATGAAGAGCTTTGCGTTGTTGAATCCATTTAGTATGGAACATGCATTGTCAATGGGCTTTGAAAGTTTGGTAACACTAATCTTAACTTCAACTTATACATTGAATTTCACTGGAAGTGATGCACAATATTTTACAATTAAAGATGATGTGTTTAATTGCGACAAGTATTATCAATACGAAAGATTGATTCTTGACGACCCAATTATAAAAAACAATTGCACCTATGAAATCACAAGAAAGAAAAAGATAAAAAAGAGAGTAAAATTATTTAATGCTTATACTGTTATTGCTATATTAGCATTAGCTTTCGTTGCTTCTGCAGTTATACCAAAGTGGGAAAACTTAAAAACAGGTACAATAAATCTCTCTGATTTAGATAGTAACTTTCTTATAGGAATAGCATTGTTTATCTGGTCTGCTTTAGGGAAAATAAGGGTTTTAAAAAGATATAAAAAAGCAACAAACAATAAACATATTCAAGATTGTTTTAACGGACGCATTGAAGAATATGTAGAAAAGTGATAAAATATAAAAATCAAATGAAAAAGGAGAAATTAAAATGTTTAAAGAAAAGAAACTTTATAGAAGCACAAATAAAATGATTGGTGGCGTTTGCGCTGGTATCGCAGAGTTCTTCGACATTGACCCAACAATTGTGAGAGTTGCTTATGCACTTATCTCACTCTTCACAGCTGGATTTGCTGGAACAATTGTTTATATTGTTCTCTTGCTCATTATTCCACAACGCCCATTCCCAGATTATCAGTATAACGAATTTGAAGAAAACAGAACAAACGATAATCAATAAGATAATCAAAACAATGATACGGCAGGTGAAAATCTGCCGTATTTTTTATGCTTTTTAGGGCGTTTTTGCTATACCTATTATATATAGGGGATTTTGCTGCTTGATTTATATTTGTTTTTGTGGTGCATTTTTATTAAAAACACAATATATTGTGGCAAAAATTATGCTTAAAAATTTTCTGCGAAATTAACAAAGTTTTTTTCAAAAAGTTATTGCATTTTCACAAATTATATGTTACAATTCTAGGGCACGCGTGGAGAAGGGCGAATTATGCCCAATTTTACACAGTGCGATATGCGATGAAGTGGTAGGTGGCTGCACGCTGATGCAGGGAATTACCATGGAGTATGTCTGATTTTAAATCGGGCGACCAATAATGCTTTCAAAACCTTAAAGCGTAAACCCAACTGCGCTTTGTGGTACTTGCAGGGAGCATTCTGCGTTGTTTTACGCCGTCCGAAAAATCAGAACCGATTTTTCGGTTTTAAAAATGGCAGGGTTGAAACACCCGGCTAGGTTGCAAGTAAAATAACGTGCCCAGAAAATTAGGAGGAAACAAAATGGCAGCAACAAAAGGTAAGAAAATCAGAATCAGACTTAAGGGTTATGACCATGACCTCGTAGACAAGGCAGCTGAAAAGATTGTTGAAACAGCAAAACGTACAGGTGCTCAGGTTTCAGGTCCAGTTCCACTCCCAACAGAGAAGGAAGTTGTTACAATCCTTCGCGCTGTTCATAAGTATAAGGACAGCCGTGAACAGTTTGAACAAAGAACACACAAAAGGCTTATCGACATTTTAAGACCTTCAAACAAAACTGTTGAAGCTCTTACAAGTCTTGAGCTTCCTGCTGGCGTTGACATCGAGATTAAACTTTAATCAATAAGATTCACACCAAGCAAGGTCAAGTCGGTGAATACCGACCAATAACCAAAGGAGGAAAATACAATGAAAAAAGGTCTTATCGGTAAAAAAATCGGTATGACACAGCTTTTCGACGAAAACGGTAAAGTAATTCCTGTTACAGTTGTTGAAGCTGGTCCATGCACAGTAGTGCAGAAGAAAACTATCGAAAACGATGGTTACGAAGCAATTCAGGTTGGCTTCGGCGACGTTAAAGTTCAGAGAGTGAACAAGCCAATGGCAGGTCACTTCAAGAAGGCTGACGTTGCTCCAAAGAAAGTTCTCAAAGAGTTCAGACTCGAGAACATTGCAGATGTTAACGTAGGTGACGTTCTTAAAGCAGACATCTTCGCAGCAGGCGACAGAGTTGATGTTGTAGGAACAAGCAAAGGTAAAGGTACAGCAGGTGTAATTAAGCGTTGGAACTTCTCACGTCTTAAAGAAACACACGGTACAGGCCCTGTTCACCGTCACGGTGGTTCACTTGGCGTTATCGACCCAGCTCGTATCTTCAAAGGCAAGAAAATGGCTGGTCACCTTGGTTCAGAAAAAGTTACAGTTCAGAACCTTGACATTGTTAAGGTAGATGTTGAAAACAACCTTATCGCTATTAAGGGCGCTATTCCAGGTCCTAAGAACGGTATCGTAGTTATCGCAGACTCAGTTAAATCAAAGTAAGAGAGGAGAGTTAAGTAATGGCTAAATTAGCAGTAGTAAATACAAAGGGCAAGAAAGTTTCTGACATCGAGCTCAACGACGGCATTTTCGCTATCGAGCCAAACAAGTCAGCTATGCACCTTGTAGTAGTTAATTACCTTGCACATCAGCGTCAGGGTACACAGTCAACTCTCACTCGTGCAGAGGTGTCTGGTGGCGGTAAAAAACCATGGAGACAAAAGGGAACAGGTAGAGCTCGTCAGGGTTCAACAAGAGCTCCACAATGGACACATGGTGGTATCACATTTGGTCCTAAGCCACGTGCTTACGGATTCTCAATCAACAAGAAGGTAAGAAGACTTGCTATGAAGTCAGCTCTTTCTGCAAAGGTTGCAGCTGATGAAATGATTGTTCTTGATTCATTCGATATGGATGCTATCAAAACAAAAGAAATGGCAACAGTTCTTGGTGCTATCAAAGCAGCTAAGAAAACACTTATCGTTCTTCCAGAGAAAAACGACGTAGTTTATAAGAGTGCTAGAAACATCGAAGGTGTTAATGTTACTCTCGTAAACACACTTAACGTTTATGACATCCTTAACTGCGGCACAATCGTAGTTCTCAAGGATGCAGTTGCAAAAATTGAGGAGGTTTACGCATAATGAAACTTGCACAGGAAATTATCCTCGCTCCCGTTATTACTGAAGAGTCAATGATGGGCACTGCAGACAAAAAGTACACATTCAAAGTTGCTAAGGATGCAACTAAGGTTGACATCGCTAAAGCTGTTGAAACACTTTTCGGCGTAAAGGTTGAAAAGGTTAACACAATGAACGTACGTGGTCAGATGAGACGCTACGGTCGTTTCGAAGGCTACAAGGCTTCTTGGAAAAAGGCTATCGTAACTTTGACAGCTGAATCAAAGACAATCGAATTCTTTGACGGAATGATGTAATGATTTTGAGGTC
>JAZLBL010000018.1:0-13655 GCA_045613685.1 Candidatus Fimenecus sp.
GAATGGTGAATACAGCAAGATGTTCACTCTTCAGGCTTCAAGCTATAAGGGAGAAAGTGAGGTGAGTGAAAATGTTTAATAAAAAGAAAAAGGACAAGACAATTCACTCAATGCCTTCTAACATTTTCTTCTTTGTGAAAATGCTTTTCAGCGTATCTCCCCTTCTTGTTATCGGTGAGTTTATGTGGGGACTTTTAATGATATTACCTAACAACCTGATTCGTGTTATCGGTGTTAAGTATATCATTGATGTTGTAACTGAGGGTAAGGACCTTGAACGAATTTTCTATGCAGTTGTTGTAATTGCTCTCATTTTAATTTGTTCAACAGTTATTTCGTGGCTTTTCCGTGAATTTTATTGGAATACCGAACGAGAAAAGCTTTATTACGGACTTAATCAGAAGCTTTATGACAAGGCAAGAAGCCTTGACCTCGAGTCATACGACAATCCTGAATTTTACAACAATTTCATTCTTACAATCGAGTCATCATCAGGTAACATACAAAATCTTTTAGGACTTGTAAGAATGTATATCGGTCACATTATTTCACTTGTGACAGTTTCTTCGGTACTTTTCACCATCGACCCTTGGTGTCTTGTGATTATTCTTGTTGTGATTTGCATTTTTCTTCCTATCAGTAAGCGTGTTGGCACTCTTATGATGGAAAGACGAATTGACAATGCAAAATATCACAGACGTGCTGACTATTTTCAACGCATTTTTTATTTGCAGGATTATGCAAAAGAAGTACGAATGAACAGCATTGCGCCTCTGCTTATTGACAGATACAACGACGCTGCTGATGATGTTATCAACAATCAGAAAAAGTATTGGAACAAGATTTCAGCGCTCAACTGCACACAAAAGGTTGGCGTTCAGGGACTTGGATTTATGTTTATTCTTCCACTTTATCTTGGTTACTGTGTGCTTATTAAGGGTGACCTTTCTGCAGGTGATTTTGTTGCAACCTTTAATGGTGCTCACGCTGTTGCAATGTCTTTTCAATTCCTGACAATTTGGGCATTGGCTCGTTTTTCTGAACAAGGTAAAATGATTGACAAGTATCGTGAATTCTTAAATGCTGATTTCAAAATTAAAAATGGTGGAGTAAAGGCAAAGAAAACTGAGCCAAAAGAGATTACAATAAAAAATCTTTCATTCACCTACCCTAACAACGACAAGCCTACACTTGAAGATATCAATCTTACAATCAAGCCTTATGAAAAAATTGCACTCGTAGGATACAACGGTGCTGGTAAAACAACACTTACAAATCTGTTGTTAAGGCTTTATGATGCTACTGAAGGTGAAATACTTATCGACGGTGAAAACATCAAAAACGCCACAGCAGACTCTCACAGAGACCGATTTGCAGCAGTATTTCAAGATTTTCAAATTTTCTCTTGTAGTTTAGGTGAAAATATTGCTCTTGATATTAACCCACAGGAAGAAAAAGTCTGGGATGCACTCAAGCACAGCGGTTTTAACAAGAAACTTAAAAACGGAATTAAATCTGAACTTTTGCGAGAATTCGATGACGAAGGCGTCATGCTCTCGGGTGGTGAAGCGCAGAAAACTGCTATTGCAAGAGCATTCTACAAAGATTGTCCTTATGTTATTCTTGACGAGCCAAGTGCTAACCTTGACCCTGTTGCCGAATATAATCTTAATCAAGCAATGATTGAGGCTGCCGACAATAAAACAGTTATTTTCATTTCTCACAGACTTTCAACAACAGTTAATGCCGATAGAATTTATGTTATGGAAAATGGCAGAATTATTGAAAGTGGTAACCATCAAGAACTTATGAATTTAAATGGCACTTATGCCTACATGTTCAATCTTCAAGCAGAAAAATATAAAGACGAGTGATATTATGAAAGTTTTTGCACCTGATTATTATGAAAAATTCAAATGTATTGCCGACCGATGTCAACACAGCTGTTGCATCGGTTGGGAAATCGATATTGATGATGATACATTTGAGTATTATAAAAATATCAACTCTAATTTTGGAGAAAGATTAAAAGAAAATATTACTGAACAAGACGGTTGCAACTGTTTTAAACTGACTGAAAACGAGAGATGTCCGTTTTTAAATAAAGATAATCTATGTGATATTATCTTGAATTTAGGTGAAGATGCTCTTTGCCAAATTTGCAGTGACCATCCCCGCTTTAGAAATTTCTATTCGGATAGAATTGAAGTCGGCCTTGGTCTTTGTTGTGAAGAAGCTGCAAGGCTTATTATAACCAAGCAAGACAAAACAAAAATAGTAGAAATTGATGACGATGAATTCGTTGAAGAATTAAGTGATTTTGAAAAGACTTTCTTTGACAAACGAAATAAATACTTTGAATATTTTCAGAATAGAGAATTACCAATTAAAGAAAGAATGGCACTTAATAATATTAACTATTCAAAGAAAATCTTGCAAAAATATCTTTCATTAGAAATTCTTGATAATAATTGGAAAGAGCTTATTACAGAGTTATCAGATTGTTATGATGATATAAAAGATATTCAAATATCAGGTGAATTTGATATTTGTTTTGAGCAATTACTTGTTTATTTTACATATCGTCATTTTACACTTTTACTCGATGGTATAGATGAAGAAAATATATTAAGATTTATTGAGTTAAGTGCAAATGTTATTTATGCACTATGCCAGTTTCACATTAACAAACATAAAAAGCTCGATATTTTGGATATTTGTGAATATGCGAGAATGTATTCAAGTGAAATTGAATATTCTAGTGAAAATCTTGACACATTAACCACATAAGAAAAACCTTGAATCACAATGATTCAAGGTTTTTGTTTTATTGTGTTGAATTTGTTACAGCTTGTAGCGCCATTCGAGCATCAACAAGAGTTATTGCTCCGTCACCATTCATATCTGCCGCAAGACTTTGAATTTCATCAAGTGTTATTGTTTGTGCAACAGCCTGCAAAACCATTCGAGCATCAACAAGAGAGATATTACCATCATCATTAATATCACCCGTTGTAAAGGCATATTCGAGCAATTCAAGTGCTTTTTCTATTGCAAAAATCTGTTCATTGATTAAATCTTGCTCTGCCATTGAATACCCCAAAATATCAACTGCTACAATTTCATCAAGTACTTTAAGAGATTCTTCAGTATAAAGTTTTCTGTCAATATTATTGACCATTGCAACAATATTATCATATTCAGTATAATCTGCTTCTCTATATTCAAAAGCATTCTCTATCGGCTCAGTTACAACAGTATTTTCACTTATACTATCATTACTTATAATTATACAATAATATGCAACGGCACCATCTTCTCTTTTAGGTTCATAAAAGAACTTATTAGCGCCCTCAATAGCTGTGCCACCCACGTTGGAAACTGTGTCGTTCTTATACCATTGATATGTACAATTATAACCAATCGCATAAGCAGAAATAAATTTATATTCAACGCTCACCTGTTGTGGTGTTTCAAAGATTACGCAAGGAACTGGTTTAAACTCTTTATTTATTTGCTCAGCATATTGCTGGGCATAGCTATTTTCATAACCATAAACTATAAAATTAGTTGATGGTGTTGCTGCAGTAATTGACTTTACTGTTGTTGGTAAAACCAAACCTTTCAGAGTTGTTGGCAAATTGGCAAGTTTTTCAATACTATCGAATTGTAGGTATTCGATATAAGTATTATAAAATGCATTTGAACCAATAGACTTAACCTTTGGTAACCAAAGTGATTTCAGTTGTTCGCAATTAGAAAACACACTATATTCTATTGATGTGAGTTCTGGCAAATAAAGAAATTTCAAATTTATACAATTTAAGAATGTGTTTGTTCCAATTTTTTCTGCTTTAGGAAGCGAAACCGCTTTAAGTTTCTCACAGCCTGCAAAAGCATTATTACCAAGTTTTGTTGCCATTGGTAGTTCTATATAATTAATTGAACTATAAGAAAAAACTTCATTAGAAACATTAGTTGCTTTTGGAAGATAAACTGTTACCAACGATGAGCACTCTTTAAAAGCACTCTTCGAAACATTAAAGACCTCTTCTGCTCTTAAAAACTCAAGAGAACGACAACCAGAAAAAACACCTTCATTTAAAACAGTTAAAATTGGCGCATTAACTTTTGTAACATCACTATTTCTGAATGCAAAACTACTAACTGTCGTTGCTTTTGTCAATTCAACTTCGTCCAAGCCCTGAGCATTTTCAAATGCGTTTGCTGAAATTGTTGTTACGTTTGACAAATCAACATTTTGCAAATTGTTACAACCTGAAAAAGCATATTTTCCAATAGTTGTTATCTGGCTAAACGGAATATTTTGAATTGTGCTGATTTGGAAAGCACCTTCGCCAATATCAGTTAAACCGTTACCTGTTACAGTTTCAAGGTTTGAACAACCATAAAATGCATTTTTACCAATTTTAGTTGCTTTGTCAGGCAACTGAACTGAACGGATTGCGTGGTCATTTGCAAAAGCATCTGCCGCGATACCCTTGACTGTAATACCCCTGACTTTATCAGGAATAACAATATCCATATCAATTCCCGCATAATTAGTTATCATTCCTGACGAATTGATATCATATTTATCATCTTCAGATTCAATCAAACGATTATATTCATAGGTTACAGGCATGCTAAACGCTTTACCTTTTGAAATGGCAACAGCAGTAATTCTTGCAGAATCACCAATAGTTATTGGTCCTGTATATTTTGTACCTGTAAGGTAATTAATCTCGGCACCATCTTCACCATTAATTACATAAAGAATAACAGAATTTTCTTCAGGACAAGTGAGAGTGAGTTTAAATGCCTGGTTAAAGTTGCCTGAAGTCACACTGAACTGAACACTTGCCGTTCTTGGTATAGCCTGAAGAATGTATTTTAAATAGAGAATTCCATCGCCATATTTGTTTTCGCCTGAATTTTCTTCCACTTTTATGGCATATTCTTTAATCATTTCTTCTACTTCTTCGGCAGTTTTATCAGGAAAAACTGAACGCACTATAGCAAATCCTGCCGAAACCTGTGGTGCTGCCATGGAAGTACCACTCATCAAAGAATATGTATTATTAAGATAGCAACTCTTAATGCTATCACCAGGTGCTGCGATATCAATAGTTCCATTGTAGTTTGAATATGTAGAAAGTTTTTGATTTTTATTAACGGCACTAACAGTAACCGCAGATTCAACACAAGCGGGAGAATATATTTTCTTTGATAAATCTGCTGAATTGTTACCAGCAGCAACAATAACATTTATGTTTTGTTCAACTGCTTCATTAATTGAATCTTCTAATGTCTGATGCACACCTTCTGCAGTAAGACTTAAATTGATAATGTCAGCACCATCTTCAACAGCCATATCAACTGCAATAGCAATAAGACTTGTTGTGCCTTTACCATCATAATTGAGAACCTTGTAAGGTTTTATTTTAACGCTGTCAGGCGTATTATCGACAATAATTCCTGCTACGTGAGTACCATGACCATAATCGTCTTCACAACTGTTTGGCTCACCTGTTGAACTGACATTTACATCATTAGGAAGAAGTCGGTCAACTAAAAACTCGTGGTCAGTGTCAACACCACTATCAAGCACAGCAATAGTAACATCTTGCAAAACTCTTTCTTTTAATTCTTCTCGGATACTTTCGAAACCAATTTCTTCTGAAATCCAAGATAAAGCTTCACCAGTAACATTACCACCAACAACGATTTCAGGATTAATGTTTGGAATTCCGCCCTCATAATCAGAGTTAACTGAGCAAATTGTATCAGGTTCAACATAATCAATGTAATCTAACGTGAGATAATAGTTATAAGCAATTTGTGCTTCAAAATCAGTTTCATACTGAAGAATATACAAATCTTTATATCCACTGATACAATCAACAGCACCCTGATAATCAATTTTCTGTTTTGATTTAACTATCAAGCGACAAGTTGTGAAGTCAATTAAACCTGTGCTTTCTGCTTCGTCTTTTGGTTTATCAAAATTTCCTGAACTATAAAAATTATTAATTTCGTTTTCTATGCCATCATAAATAATTGGCAAATCAAGGTCAGGCTCTTCTAATTCAGTTTGATTGTTATCTTCTTCATAGTCATCTTCTATATCATAAGTTCTAATCATTTCTGCAAGATTAGATGCAAAGGTGTCAAGATTTGAAGAATCAATAAATGCTAAAGACAATGCAGAAAAGCCATCTGCAACTGACAAAATTAACAAAACACATGACATAAATATTGATAATAATTTCTTCATTCTTTACACCTCCAAATAGATATATTTAAAAGAGTTTCGAAACATTCTCGTTTATTTGATTATTATAGCAAAATTCAACAATTTTTTCAACATTTATTGTCCAAAATGCGCATACAAGTAATAATGTGTTGATTATCTAACACATAAAGAAACAGCAGTATATTAAATACTGCTGTTTTCTATATAAAATATCTAATTTTAACAATATCCAACTGCTAAACCTAATAATAACAACCCACTTGTGAGCAATAAGTTAAGGGCTTGAAATTTCCATGAATATTTCACCCATTTGCCATAACTCATATCTACAAGTCCCAATGAAATGAGCAATGCTGCGTTAGTTGGATAGAACACATTTGAGAAACCATCGCCAAATGCAAAAGCAACAACACAAAGTTGAGAACTTATGCCAAACATCTGAGCGAGTGGCACAATAAGCGGCATTAATAAAAATGCTTTTGCCGAGCCAGAACTAATAAAGAAATTCATCACCAACACAAGCAAATAGATAAACAAGATTACAACCCATTTTGGCAAGTCGTTTACCATTGAAACGGCTAAATGTAAAATCGTATCAAGAATATGTGCTTCTGTTAGAGTATATTTGATTGACCCAGCCATCATTATAAGAAATACTGCTGGTAAAATGGCAATAACACCTTTTAAGAAACCGTTACCCAATTCTTTGCCTTTCATACCTGAAAGCAATGTAGCAGTTATTCCAGCCACAAGGAACATCACAGCAACAATTATCATTGTGTAATCCTGTAATACTGTGATAAAACCAGAACTCATAACAATGAGAATTCCTGCTCCAACAATTCCGCCGAACCATTTAAGAGCTGAATCCATTTTTGCATCTTCAATGAAGCTTTCCTGCAATGCAGATGAACCATTGAACTTGTCAATCTTCTTTGCATGGCGCGTTAAAAATGCAAGAAGCAAAGCATAAATCAACGCAAAACTTAACAAACGAAGCCATATTCCTGAGAACATTGGCAAGTTTGCAAGGCTTTGTGCAACGCCAACTGTGAATGGATTGCAAACACCCGCTGCAAATCCGCAACCAACTGCAAGCAAGCTCATACCCATACCGGTAACTGCGTCCCAACCAAGATTTATGGCAAGTGCTACCACGATTGGCACCATTGGCACGCATTCTTCAAACGAGCCGATAAGTGCACCCATAGACATAAAGAAGAAACTGAGAATTGCCATCAATTTATATCTTGCATTTGCAAAGCGTTTTACAATTTTCTGCAACATATATTTCATCAGTCCACATTTTTCAAGACTGTTGAAAATACCACCGATTACCAAAAGGAAGACGATTATAGCAATCATCATTCCCCCACCATCTGCACCAAGCACCAATACTGGTGACAAAATCCACTTCCAGAATGGCATTCCACCTTCAATATATGTAAATTCAGATGATGAGTCGATTATCATATTGCCGTTTGCATCAGGCACTCTTACATATTCGCCACCAGGAATAACAAATGTTAAACCATAGGTCAATATCATAAGCACCAAGACAACTACGATTGCAGTAATGAATGATTTGACACCGATATTTAATCCTGTGCTTTTTTCATTTTCCACAAATTAAGCCTCCTGCATCATAAATTTAAAGAAATCAACTGCTTGTGCAAGTGTATCAACATCAAGATTTTCGTTAAGTCCGTGAACACTGCTCATTTGTTCATTAGTAATTGTAAATGGAGCAAAACGGATACAATTATCACAAACTCTGCTTAAAAATCTGCTATCACTTGCAGCAGTCATAAGATATGGTGAAGGCACAACATCGGGGAACACATTTTCAACTGCTTTTTCAACCAACTTAAATGCATCACCCTTAAAATCAGTAATTGGTGATGGGAAACCTGGCTCTAAAACTTCAGTTTCAATGTCAAATTTAGCAGCAAGCTGTTTAACTGCCTCAATGCTTGCTTCTCTACCCTGATGATGAGAAAAACGCATATTGCCAACAACCCATGCTTCTTGTGGAAGAACATTTCGTCCATTTGAACCCTGTGCCATTGTGAAAGCAAGTGTTGTTTTAACCATAGCACCTGCTGTGTTATTAATAGCAGGCAAAAGTTTTGTTACAGGTTTTTTAAGGACACTTATATTACTGAATACAGTTTTCATATAACCTGTCATATGAGGTGCCATTCGTCTGAACATTTCATAAATCGCATCAGGCATTTCTGTAACGAATATATCTGATTTTTCAACTTCTGCCATAAATTTGCCAAGGCGAACAAGCGGAGTATTTTTGCCAGGAGTTGATGCGTGGCCACCCTTTGAACGAGCTGTGAATTTTAAATCTGCCTGACCTTTTTCACCTAAACCAATCATAGCAAATTTGCCTTTTACACCTGCGATTGGGTCAATGACAATCATTCCACCTTCGTCAAGCACAAAATCAAAATGAATTCCACGTTCTTTTAATGTGCTGCTGATTTCATTAGCACCATCACCGCTTGTTTCTTCATTTCGTGTTGTTAAGAAATAAATATCACGTGACGGAACAAATCCGTCATTTAAAAGTTCTTCAGCAGCTTGCAAAATAGCCCAAAGATTACCCTTTGTGTCGAGTGTTCCTCTACCCCAGATTTTGCCTTCGGCAATTTCACCTGAAAAAGGTGGATATTTCCATTCACCCGGAGCTTCAACAACGTCATGATGGCTCATAAAAAGTACAGGATTTTTTGATGAATCAGTTCCTTTTAATTTAAATAACAAACTACCTTTAAATTCTTCTTTTTCAGCAGTTGCAAAAAACTTTGGGAAGAAGCTTTCAAGCAATTTATGAAACTCATAGAATTTTGTCAAATCAGTCTGACCATAAGCTGAAACTGTTTCTTTCTGAATTAATTGTGATAATGTGTTTGCATAAGCAAGATTGCGATTTTCGTTCATAACAACAACCCTCAAAAATATTAAAATATGGCGGAGATGTGGGGATTTGAACCCCAGCGCCGCTATTCACGACCTACCGCATTTCGAGTGCGGACCCTTCAACCACTTGGGTACATCTCCTTATTAACCTTTTTATTTTATCATTTGACTAATTCTTTGTCAACAATATCAAATTTGCTATTCCTATATTGATTTTATAATATTTAATGTTATAATATCCCAAAAGGTGGCAAATCGTAATGAAAAACTATGTAATTGAAAAACTTAATATTAAAGATTATAAAAAGTGCAATAATATTTGGGATATGAAGAAGTGCGAGTTTACTGAAAAATTTCGCAAAGAAATCGAAACAGGCAATCGCGTAGTTTATATATACAAAGTAAACGGTAAATTCATCGGTGAAATCGCTTATGTTTTTGATATGAATGATAGTGATTACACTATACCAAACCAGAGAATTTATATATCTCGGCTTATTGTTAAAAAAGAATATCGAAACCAAGGCATCGGTGGAATTTTAATTGACTATGTTTTAGAGAAAATCAAAGAAATGGGGTATAAAGAAGCAACAATTGGTGTTGATAAAGATAATATTTCAGCCCTGCACCTTTATCAAAAGAAAGGCTTTACTAATGTACTTTTTGATGGTGAAGACGAATACGGCGAATTTTACAAATTGATGAAAGAGATATAGTATGATAAAGGTTAAAGAATTTATTAAAAGTGAAATTGTGCTTATATTAGCATTTATTCTAGCAGTTATTTCAGCTTTTTTGGTTACTCCTAGCAGGGAGTATTTTGAATATATTGATTTTCGCACATTGGGTTTATTATTTTGCTTGATGTCAGTTATGGCAGGGTTTAATAAGCTTGGTGTTTTCAAGTTTATTGCAGAGAAAATGCTTTCAAAAATCAAAAGCATTTATGGATTATCCCTTATTTTAGGGTTATTATGCTTTTTCTCATCAATGTTCATAACAAACGATGTAGCGCTTATTACATTTGTGCCTTTTACTATCACAGCATTAAAATTATCGGATAAAATGAACAAGCTTATCTGGATTGTAACCATTGAAACAGTTGCAGCAAATCTTGGTAGTATGCTCACCCCTATTGGTAACCCACAGAATTTATATTTATTCTCAGCTTTTAATATGGGGCTTGGTGATTTTATTTCTACCATTCTTCCCTACGCTTTATTGTCACTTATTCTTGTTATTATTTGTTGTTTTATCACAGGAAAAGGCAAAATTGATACACAGTTCAATGATAGCAAAACTAATTTTTCAAAATTGCATATTATTGTTTATTCACTAATATTTATTATTTCATTATTAACTGTATTTAGAGTAATTCCTTTTGAATTCACTGTTGTTTTGACTTTAATTGTAATATTGATTTTTGACAGAAAAGTCCTTTTAAAAGTTGATTATAGTTTACTTTTCACATTTATTTTCTTATTTATTTTTATTGGTAATCTTGGTGAAATAAAGCCGATAAGCGACTTTTTAAAAAGCATTGTAAATGGCAATGAGGTTTTAGTTGGTGTTGCTTCAAGTCAAGTATTTTCAAATGTTCCTGCTGCTATTCTTCTTTCAAAATTTACTGAAAATGCAAAAGATTTGCTTATTGGTGTGAATCTTGGTGGTCTTGGTACTTTGATTGCATCAATGGCAAGTTTGATTTCATTTAAATTTGTGGCAAAAGAAAAAGTAAATATAAGCAAATACATATTGATATTTTCTGTTATAAACATTGTATTTTTAATTCTTAACTTAATTTTGTGGTTGATAATTAGATAGCACGAAAAATGGGTACTCGATTGAGTACCCATTAATTTTATGTATTTATTTGTGATAACGAAGTGAGCAGATATCGTCGCCTTTTGCGATACATTTTGGCAAGTCAAGAACTGCACCGTATTTTTCGCCGATTCCGTGGTCACCGCACATTGCGATATCGCAAAGAGTTGCGATTTCTTCATCTGTGCAGCCTGCTTTTTGCCAAGCTTTTACAAGTGGACAATAGTGAAAATCGATTGAAAGTTTATCATCTGTGCTTTCGAGAATTTTCATTTCAAAAACCATTTGAGCAGGCTTGGTGAAAAGTGTTTTGCGAAGTCCAACAAGGCTATCTGTTTTACCTTTTTTCACAAGATTTTCACCATGTGTGTGTCCGCAACGCTTAATTGCTGCGCTACCGAAATCCCACCAATCAAGACCACGCTTGCCTGCTTCATCACAGAGAAGATAAAGCCAATATGCACGGTGTTCAAGCTGTTCACGAACTGCTACGATTAATGGGTTCTTAATTTTTGCTTCATTTTTTACTTTGCTCATTTTATATCCTTCTTTTCTTTTAATTATTTCTTTTGTCCGTAATAAGCATTTGCGCCGTGTTTGCGGAGATAGTGCTTATCAAGAAGTTCTTGTTGCATTGGCTGAATCTGTGGGTTCATCATAATATTGTGCCAAGCCATAAATGCAAGTTCTTCTAATACTACTGCATTATGAACTGCATTGTGTGGGTCGGTACCCCAAGTAAATGGTCCATGACTATGAACAAGAACTGCGGGAATGTCGTTTGGTTCTTTATCGTTAAAGGTTTCAATAATTACATTACCTGTTTCAAGCTCATATTTGCCACCGATTTCTTCAGGAGTCATTTTGCGGGTACAAGGAATTTCACCATAGAAATAGTCTCCGTGGGTTGTACCTAATGCAGGGATACCCATACCAGCTTGTGCAAAAGTTGTTGCCCAACGAGAATGAGTATGAACAACACCTTTGATGTCAGGGAAAGCATTATAAAGTGCTACGTGAGTGTCAGTGTCAGAAGATGGGTTAAGGTCACCTTCAACTTTTTTACCGGTTTTAAGGTCAACTACAACCATATCTTCTGCTTTCATCTGGTCATACTCAACACCCGATGGTTTGATTACCATTAAGCCTTTTTCTCTATCAACACCCGAAACGTTACCCCAAGTGAATGTAATAAGTCCATATTTAGGTAAAAGCATATTTGCTTCAAAAACTTCTTTTTTTAACTGTTCAAGCATAATTCTGCTCCTTATTTAAGTTTCCAAGCAAGGTCAGCAAGGAATAAATCTTTTTCAAGACCTGCAACTGTTGTATCTTTATTGATATGAACAAATTCGATATCCATCATATTAGCCCAATCTTTCATTTGTTCTGCAGTTACATCATAGCTAAGAACAGTATGATGAGCACCACCTGCTGTAATCCAGCATTCGATACCTGTTTCAAGCGATGGCTCCGCTCTCCACATAACGCGAGCAACAGGAAGGTTTGGCATTTCCATAATAGGCTTAACGCATTCGATATCCTGACAGATAAGACGAAGACGACCGCCCATATCAACAAGTGAGACAACGATTGCACTACCTACTTTGCCTTCAAAAACAAGACGAGCAGGGTCTTTTTCATTCATGCCAATTCCAAGATGATGAGTCTCAATTCTTGGTTTATCTGCTGCCATTGATGGACAAACTTCAAGCATATGAGCACCAAGACTATATTCTTCGCCCTCAACAAGATGATATGTATAGTCTTCCATAAAGCCTGTACCACCGTTTTTGCCTTCTGCCATTGCTTTCATAATTGCAGTCATAGCAGCAACTTTCCAGTCACCTTCACCACCGTAACCATAGCCGAGAGCCATCAAATGCTGACTTGCAAGACCAGGAAGCTGTTCCATACCATAAAGGTCTTGGAATGTATTTGAGAATGCCATACATCCTTCTGCATCAAGCATCTTCTTCATTGCAATTTCTTCACGAGCCTGATAACGGATTGCGTCAATATTATCTGTGGCGAAATCATATTCAGCTTTATAAGCGTCCATAAGAGCATCGATTTCAGCATCAGTAACTTCGTTCATAATCTTTACAAGGTCACCAACTGCCCAAGTATTAACCTGCCAACCGAGTTTTGCCTGTACTTCAACCTTATCGCCTTCTGTAACAGCAACTTCACGCATATTATCGCCAAAACGCATTACTTTAAGTTCTTTACTTACAGCCACACCAACTGCTGAACGCATCCAGTCACCAAGACGAGCGCGAACAGAATCTTTTGTCCAATGACCTGCAATAACCTTACGAGGCATACGAAGTCTTGCTGCAATAAATCCGTGTTCACGGTCACCGTGAGCAGCCTGATTAAGGTTCATAAAGTCCATATCAATTTCGTCATTTGGAATTTCTGTATTATACTGTGTTGCAAGATGGCAATATGGCTTCTGTAAATCTACAAAGCCGTTAATCCACATTTTTGATGGGCTGAATGTATGACACCAAGTAATGATACCTGCACACTTTTTGTCATAATTTGCTTCTCTTACAACATCTGTGATTTCCTTATTTGTCTTTGCAGTTACTTTATAAACAACCCTGCAAGGAAGAGTGCCTGATGCGTTAAGCTCATC
>JAZLBL010000019.1:0-7603 GCA_045613685.1 Candidatus Fimenecus sp.
GGATTTAAATTTTGAAAAAATGAAAGTATAGAAGAAAAATTTTTATTTAATTAATAAGGCTACTTAAAAAATTATAAAATTGCGAAAAGCAAAAATATAGTAAATTAATATTAATGAACAATCAGGTGAAAATAGCGGTAATTTATAAAAATAAG
Source organism: Candidatus Fimenecus sp. (assembly GCA_045613685.1). Lineage (GTDB taxonomy): Bacteria > Bacillota > Clostridia > Oscillospirales > Acutalibacteraceae > Fimenecus. The sequence continues at coordinate 156 of JAZLBL010000019.1, forward strand.
CTATTTTGCCATCAAAAGCCCATATTTCCCGTATTTTGTATAATTTTTCTTCCCCTATTTGATACAAAATATTTATTTTGTATAATTATATAATAAGTTTTCAACTTTGTCAACAAAAATTTTAGTTTTCAACAAATAGTTACTTTTTATAATCCCCTTATAAATTCAGGCATAAAAAAATCCACAGAAATTAGATTTATCAATTACTGTGGATTGTATGATTATAAATTATTTATTTTTATATACCTTTTATTAAATTCATTTTCATTTTTTATTAAAGTTAAAATTTCATTTTTAAAATTATTATATTCTTCATCAACTACGTAATGCTTTGCATAGCCTGATTTGCCATATTTATCTTTTGTGTGGTTGTAAGCTCTTTCTAGCATTTCATCAACTGTTGAATCAGGATTATGTTTTAATGTATATGAATGAGTTCGTTTTAAAAATTCATTTACATCAGTTGAACGGTCAGCAGAAGAAATTATTTTACCATAAACACTACGCGGAACTGAATTAGATGAAGCTCTGTGGTCTTCTATCCCCTCTTTAATTATTATTCGCTCTTCTTCAGTGAAAAATTGTTTCATATCTTCATTTTGATAAAACATTTCTGCAGATAGTTTTTCGTGGTTATTCTTATCAATATGATGACCTATATCATGAAACGCCGCAATAGTATAAAGAATATTTAAATCAATATCTTCAAATTGCAAAGAAAATTTCATACAACGGTCAATAACATATTGAATGTGTTCAACTCCATGACCTTTTTCATTTTTCGAATATTCAGGGAAAACATTGTTTTCTATGTAATCTATAAGCTTATTATTCATCAATCCAGCAATACATCTCCTGAGCTTTTGGAATAAATCCAAGTTTTTCATACAAAGCAATTGCTTTGGGGTTATTGGTAAGAACCTCAAGATTTATAAACCTGCAATCCTTTTCTTTTGCCCAAATCTTTGCAGAATTCATTAAAGCTGTACCATAACCTTTGTTACGATGCTTTTCGGTGATAATAAAATCCATTATGTAGCAGAACTTGCCTGGCTTTATAAAGTCAAAATCAGGTCTTTGCTTTGCTTGAAGAAGAATAAATCCAATAATCTCGTTATCATTTTCATAAACAAGAATATCAGAATCATCATTTGAAATCATTTTCTCAATGAATTCTTTACTCTGGTCACCTATTTTAATAAAGTTAGGTATCAACTCTGCCATTTCCTTAAATTGTTCACGATATAATAATGAAATTGACGGAATATCGTTTAACACAGCTTTTCTAATCATAATGCATTCCCTTTCAACCACTCAACAGATTGTTTTAATCCATCAATAGTTTTTGTTTCTAAAACCACACGGCAATTTTGTTCATTGGCAAGTTGGATATATTTTTCTACATTCATTTCGCCTGTACCAAGTGCAAGGTGATTTTTTTACCTTTTGCATCGTGCAAGTGAACGTGGTTTAATTGTTCTTTATGTTTTATAATAAATTCTTCGTCTATACCACCTATACCATGATTATGACCAATATCAAAGGTTAAAGCAAAAGTTTTACTTTCTAAAAGCAATTCAATAGCTTCTTTTTGAAAATTTTCATAGCCGTCACAGTTTTCAATGCAGATTTTAATGTCTGCGTCTCCTATTGAATTTTCGCATATATTTCTAAAATCAATAATACATTTTAAATATTGTTCTTTGTATTCAGAAAAAAGAAGTACTTTTCTGTTAGGTAAGGTAAAATATACGCCTTTTGCCATATGCATATTTAAAACCTTAATATCAAGTTGTTTTGCGATTTCAATGGTATCAGCAACGGTTTTTATGTAAGCTTCTACAACATAAGAATTGAAATCACATACATTTAGATTTTCGTCAAGGTGAATCGTGTAGTAAATATCATATTTCTTAGCAATACTTTTGAAATAATCAACATTAATTTTATCAGGCTGATATTGTGGTAGGTTCATATTTAGTTCAATAAAATCAAGCTCTAATTCTGCACACAACTTCGCACACTCTTCAAGAGTGCTTGTTTCAATCAATGTGGGCATACCATAGTTTTGTAATTTCATTCTATCACCTTGTTTATATAATCGTCAGCATCTTCTCGAGATTTGAACACTATTACTTGTTTTTCATCTTTGTATTTTTCAAGTAATTCATAGATATATGGTAAAGTTTTTTCAGAAAATTCTTCGATAAATTGTTTAAATTCAGGGTCTAATTCTGTTTCAATCCACGGCAAGTCATAACGACCTTTACCAATTCTTTCGGTTGCACCTTGAATACAAATCTCTGTTGGTAAATCAAAGAGAAAAACTGTGTCACATTCTTTTAGTCGCATCTCTATTGTTCTTTTATAATTACCATCGATAATCCACTTATCTTCTCTGAATATTTCCAATATTCTTTTGTCAAATTCTTCTCTTGAAATATGCGTTTTATCATGCTTGTGCCATATAGCATCAAGATAATACAACGGTAATCCGGTACATTTATTCAGTTTTTCAGCAAAGGTTGTTTTACCGCTACCGGGACAACCGATTACAATTACTTTTTTCATAATATTCACCAAAAACAAGTATGGCATCCCCAAATCAGGAGATGCCTGAAAATAATATTATTTTGCTAACTTCTTCGCTACAAAATCAATGCCTTTTTCGGCTGTTTTTGCAAGTTTTTCAGGTGATGCTTTTTTCTTATCTTTTACTGGTTGACCATATTTTTTAGTCATTTTAGTAGCCCTTGAAAGAACTATTCCCATTGTGGCTGCTGCTCCTAAATATGCAATAAAATAACCTTTTTTCATTCTAATCACCATATATTTCCATAATCGGAATAATACTACCTATATCCGTTAAAGGTTTTCCTTTAATTTCAATGTAACTAATATCATTATCATACAAGAATTTTTTAATTTTGTCAAAGTCAGAATGTAACGATAAATCGCCATTAAATAATAACAAGTTTTTATCTATAAGTCCACAGCATCCACCGATAAAGCCATAATCATATTTATTTATGCGTACGCTACCCTTTTCTATTAAAAGAGAATTTATATTATCATACTGTGAAACGGCGTTATAGACCGATTTATCGTCAGTTATGATAGTATTACGACTACAAATACATACAGAACATTTTGAATAGCCTTGTTTTACAGCAATAATCGGTTTATCAGGTAAAATTTCTGCAATTTCTTCTGTCAAAATCGACTTGTTACAGATAATATAGTCACCAATATCTGCAAAATTCAACAAACAATCATTTGGATATGGTGATTGTATATTTTCTATAATAACAGATTTCCCGTTGTTATTTTCTATAAAACTATAAAGTTCTTTTTGATTTTCATCCACTAAAAATGTTGATTTCCCGACATAATTAGCCAAAATATCTGCATGTTTGCTTACAGGACTGTCTAAAAGCTCGTTTTGAGTTACAGGCACGACTTTTATTGATAAATCATCAAATAGGCTTTTAAGAGCAAAATCGTCAATATCTGCAAATACTGTTGTGACTTTATTTTCAGGAAGATTTGGACTTTTTAAAAATCTGACCTTCAATTCATAATCGCCTCAAATGCTTGTCTTATATTTTTTGCAGGTACAATTTCTATTTCATTAAAGATATATTTAGGTAATTTAGTATAGTTATGATACGGAATAACACTTTTTTCAAAGCCAAGTTTAGCTGCTTCCTTAATTCTCTGTTCACAGGAATTTACAGAGCGTATCTCCCCCGCTAAACCAATTTCACCGAATGCTAATGTCTTTTCAGGCACCGGGACATCCTTAAGGCTTGAAACAATTGCAAGTGCTATTGATAAATCGGCTGCAGTTTCGTCAATACGAAGTCCACCAATTACATTTGTATAACAATCCATATTTCCAAGGAAATAACCGCAACGCTTTTCAAGTACTGCTATAAGCATTGCCATTCTGTTATATTCAATGCCTGTTGCCATTCTTCGTGGATTACCAAAACCACTTGGTGTAACAAGGCTTTGTACTTCTGCAAGAATTGGTCTTGAACCTTCCATAAGACAAGCGACACAAGTGCCAGACACATTTGTTGGTTGGCCAGAAATGAGCATCATAGACGGATTTTCAACTTCACAAAGACCATTATCAAGCATTTCGAAAACGCCAATTTCGTTTGTTGAGCCAAAACGGTTTTTAACTGCTCTTAATATTCTGTATGATGTATTTCTGTCACCTTCGAAATATAAAACACAGTCAACAATATGCTCAAGGACTTTTGGTCCCGCAATATTTCCGTCTTTATTAACATGACCAACAAGGAAAATCGGAATATTTGATATTTTTGCGGTTCTTGTAAACAGATTTGTTGATTCTCTAACCTGTGTAACGCTTCCCGGTGATGAATTCAACTCACTTATTTCCATTGTCTGTATAGAGTCTATAATTACAACGTCAGGCTTTTCAGATTGAATAAATTCACATATATACTGCGAATCAGTTTCACATAAAACAGAAAGATTATCCGTTGAAACAGAAAGTCTTGATGCACGAAGTTTAATCTGATGTGCAGATTCTTCACCTGAAACATACAATATTTTTAAGCCTTTTCCCAAATATTCACATATCTGTAAAAGGATTGTTGATTTACCGATACCAGGGTCACCGCTTAAAAGAACAACAGAGCCTTTTACAAGACCACCACCAAGTACACGGTTTAATTCTTTTAATCCTGTGTTGTATCTGTGACCGGTATCTGCAGTTATTTCATTAAGTGGATATGCCTTGCTACGATTAGAACCCACAATACTTCTTTTAGCAGTATCTTTTATGACTGTCTTGATTTCTTCATTAAGAGTATTCCATTCATTACAGTTTGGACACTGTCCAAGCCAACGTGGTGTTTCATAACCACACTCACTGCAAATATATACTGATTTAGACTTCTGAGCCATTTTTGACCTCCGAAATATAATAATTTAGAATCCCATTTGTTATTGAAAAAGACATTTGATTTTGATATTTATCGTCTTTTAGTTTTAATAACTCATCATTATTTGACATAAATCCACATTCAACCATAATTGCAGGCTTTGTTGCATTGTATATAACGAATACATTTGTACCTGTTTTTTTGATTACTCGTTTGTTATTGGGCTGTATTAAAGAAATAATCGAGCTTTGAATAAATTCAGCTAAAACAGGACTTTGCTCATCATTTGGCGAATAAAAAGTCTGCGCGCCCCAAATTCTATTATCTTCAAATTTGTTTTGATGAATACTGATATACAAACAATTTTCAAATTTATTCATAAGACTTAATCTGTTGCGTAAATCAGAGTTTTTCTTTTGTCTTAGAGTTTTGGAGTCACTATCGTATATTAGCTTATCAGTTTCTCTAACCATATATGTTTCAAATCCAAATAGTGATAAAACATCATTTGTTTTTTGTGTGATATTGAGATTTATATCTTTTTCAACTATGTTATCCTGGACTACTGCTCCCCCATCTTCACCACCATGACCTGCATCAATTATTATTGTTGGTATATCAGTTATAATAAGATTGTCTGATGACACGTTTCGAGTTTTATCAACAGTTAATATAGTGAAGAGAAAAACAGTTATTAAAATTATCGAGATAATTGATTTGTTCATAAAATCACCCCATAAATAAATATATGGGATAAATATTAACAATATTATTTTACATTAACATTACGTTTTTTACAAGAAAAAAATAAAGCGTACAGCATAAACTGTACGCTTTTATGGTCTTATTATTCGCCTTTCATTTCAAGGAGCTTAACTTTTCCGTCATAAGATGCCTGTGAAACCTTGATTGAATCAAAAATTGCAGCTTTAATGTCATCTTCAGTTGCACCAAGTTCCTTTGAATAGCTATCAGGGATGAAAAGATTTACATCCATAATATCTGCAAGTCCGTCAACATCAATACCACTTTCAATACCCTTTTCAGCGTATTCCTTCTTAACACCACCAAGACCCATACGCATCATCCAAGGAGCAACAGAGATAATCTTTCTGTTTTCACCCATACCACGAGCAGCGTAAACAATCTTAAGGAATTCTTTCCAAGTAAGATTGTACATACTGATAGGCCAAGCCTTTGCACCTTTTGATTTTTCAGCAGCACCAACGATTACTTCGCCAACGTGACGAACTGTAAGCATTGCTGTACCCCGACCTGGGTACATTGTGAATGGAAGCATATCCATTCTCTTAATCTGTTCGATAAGGATAACCCAAACAGGCTTTCTGCCTGGCTGTGTACCAAAGATGTATGGAAGCTCAAGAACTGATACATCAAAGTTTTCATCAGCAAATGAGAAAGCAACATTTTCCTGGTCAATACGACTCTTGATATAAGGATGCTTTTCTGTAAGTTTCATATCAGGTCTTTCCTTTGCAAGATATGCAAAGTATGAACCAAGGATAACAGCACTCTTCATACCAACTTCTTTACAAATAGGAAGAATTCTTTCGAGTGGCTGAATGTTGTACTTGTAATAAGCATCATAAACAGGTGCAGGGAATTCAACTCTTTCGTCAATACCTGCAGCGAAAACAAAACAGTCATGACCTTTAAGAAGTTCACGAATTTCGTCATCTGACTTTTCATAGATATTGCAGAATTCCAATTTCATTTCTTCAGGAATTGGAGCTCCTTCTGGAAGAGGTGGAAGAGCAACACTTGTTACTTCATGTCCTCTTTCGATAAAAATTCTTGCAGCCTCACAGCCTAAAAGACCTGTGCCACCAATCATAAATACTTTCATTCTGTAACCTTCTCCTTAAAGTTGTCAAAGATTTCAGGACCATAAACGTTATTTTCACCCTGACGGTCCCAAACCTGTGCAAAGAATGGGTTAATTCTTGCTTCTTCGTCATAATCCCATGGCCATGGAAGTTCCTGTGGACACCAGTGACCACCCTTAAGAACAAGGTTTGGTGACATTTCGAATTCGTTGCCTCTTGCACTTACCCATTTAACAGGTGTGTACATATCAACGATTTCTGTTGCAAGGCACTTACCACCTCTGAACTCAGCAGCCTTTTGAAGGTCTTCAAGAGTAAGAGTATCAAATGGTTTTGTTTCATCATAACCGTGGTTAAGAACAATTACATCATCAGCAGTTGTTTTCTTTGATGGAATAATGATTTCAAAATCTTCCCACTTTCTTGGAAGAGCTTCATATTCTTCCATACTGCCGTAGTAAGCCTTCATTCTTACATCAACTTTGTTTTCTGCCCACCAGATTGTACCGTATTCAGGAGTCTGTGCAATCTTCTTCATAAATGGCTTAACAGCAAATGCAAATGGTTTTGCAAGGAATGCAAGCTTATAGAACCATTCAACATTGTTCATCATATTCTTGAAGTACTGCTTAACAGGAATATTAGCACGGAAATGGCAATATTTTTCAAGCTTGTCACC
>JAZLBL010000020.1:0-2368 GCA_045613685.1 Candidatus Fimenecus sp.
AAAGAAAAATATCTTAATCAAAAATGAAATAATAGAGAGATTTTTCCGTAAATCACTTGAAATTTGACTATATTCGTGTATAATATTATTCGTTAAAATATGTATATACATCACTTGAAAGGTGGACAATATAGTGGCAGACGAGAAAAATCTCTTTGTTGACCTCGAACATGAGGTCATGGACCTTTGGGAAAAAGAGAATTATTATGAAAAACTTGTTAAGAAAAACAAGGGTAACAAAATGTTCCGTTTCCTTGACGGCCCAATTACTGCAAATAACCCAATGGGTATTCATCACGCTTGGGGTAGAAGCACAAAGGATATTTTTATCCGTTATAAAGCAATGCGTGGTTATGATTGCCGTCGTCAGAATGGTTTTGATTCACAGGGCCTTTGGGTTGAAGTTGAAGTTGAAAAGCAACTTGGTTTCAAGACAAAGAAAGACATTGAAAATTATGGTATGGACAAGTTTACACGTCAGTGTGTTGACCGTGTAAAGCATTTCTCAGGTATCATTACTGAGCAGTCAAAGAGACTTGGTCAGTGGATGGATTGGGACAACTCATACTACACAAATACAGACCTTAACATTCAGGGTATCTGGCATTTCTTAAAGGAATGTGATAATCACGGATGGATTCAGCGTGAATATAAGCCAATGCCTTGGTGTCCAAGATGTGGTACATCTCTTTCTGAACATGAAATGACTGGTTCATATAAGATGATGACACATAACTCTGTTTTCTTCAAACTTCCTATTGAAGAGCTCGGTTCAAAAATTCTTGTTTGGACAACTACTCCTTGGACATTGTCTTCAAACGTAGCACTTGCAGTTAACCCTGAAATTGATTATGTTGAAGTTAAAATCAAGAGTGATGACCAGACACTTATCCTTGCTAAAAACGCTATCAAGTATTTAGGTGACGATAAAGTTGAAGTTATTCGTGCACTTAAGGGTGAAGAACTTGTTGGTCTTCATTATGAAACATGTTTTGCAGATATCGAAGCACAACAGGGCTTTGAGCATAAAATCGTTGCTTGGGAAGACGTTGCTGCTGACGAAGGTACAGGCGTGGTTCATATTGCTCCGGGTTGTGGTATCGAAGACTTTGAACTTGGTGAAAGACTTGGTCTTCCAAAGGTTATGCCTATCGATGATACTGGCATTTATCTTGAAGGCTTTGGCTGGATGACAGGTAAGGATAGCCACACTGTTGCTGACGAAGTTTTTGCAAAACTCGATGAGCAGAACAAACTTTATAAGGTTGAGCCACACGAACACAGCTATCCAGTTTGCTGGAGATGTAAGAGTGAAATTGTTTTCCGTCTTGTTCCTGCATGGTATATTAAAACAGCTGAAATTAAACCAAAACTTATTGAATGTGCAAATTCAGTTAAATGGGAACCTGCATCAAATGGTAAACGTATGAATGACTGGCTCACAAATATGGGTGACTGGAATATTTCTCGTAAGCGTTATTACGGAATGCCACTTCCATTCTATCCATGTAGCTGTGGTCACATCACAGTTATCGGTTCAAAAGATGAACTTCGTGAAAAAGCTGTTGACCCAGCACAGGTTGACGCACTTCCTGAACTTCACCGACCTTGGGTTGATGAAGTTAAGATTAAGTGCCCACATTGTGGTAAAGAAGTATCTCGTGTTTCTGATATCGGTGACGTTTGGCTTGACGCTGGTATTGTTCCATTCTCAACACTTGATTACTTCACAGACCGTGAATCTTGGAAAAAGAATTTCCCAGCAGAATGGGTTACAGAAATGCACGAACAGGTTCGTCTCTGGTTCTATTCAATGCTCTTTATGAGTACTGTTCTTGTTGGTAAAGCTCCTTATGAAAGAGTTGTAACTAATGGTATGGTTGTTGCAGAAGATGGCTCTAAATTCTCAAAGACAGGCTTTATGATTAAGTTTGACGAAGCTGCTGAGAAAATTGGTGCGGATACTGTTCGTTATCTTTATGCAAGTGCACCAACTAATAATGATGTTCGTTTTGGTTATAACCTTGGTGACGAAGCAAGAAGAAAGATGCTTGCTTTCTGGAATATTTATACATTCTTCGAAACTTATGCACAGCTTGACAAACCAAACTTTGCTGATTATAAGATTGATTTCTCAAAGCTCACTCCAATGGATAAGTGGCTTGTTGTAAGAACAAACGAGTTCCTTAAGAAAGCTACTGCAAATATGGATGAATATAAGTCATTTGCCCTTATTAAGGACTTTGAAGTATTCGTTGATGATATTTCTAACTGGTATATCAGAGCTAACCGTCGTCGTTTCTGGAAGACAGAGGACCAGGATGACAAGATGGTTGCATACTGGACACTCTTTAATGCTCTTAAGGTT
>JAZLBL010000021.1:0-11512 GCA_045613685.1 Candidatus Fimenecus sp.
TAAAAGGAAATAAATAACAATAGAAACAAACCAAAAAGAGCAGGTTTTTACACCTGCTCTCTGTATTCACTTAGCTTTAAGAATTAAAGTTCTGCGAAGTATTTGATTGTTCTAACCATCTGTGATGTGTAGCTGTTTTCATTGTCATACCATGAAACAACCTGAACTTCATAGAGGTCGTCAGCAATCTTAGCAACCATTGTCTGTGTTGCATCGAAGAGTGAACCATATCTCATACCGATAACGTCTGAAGAAACGATTGGGTCTTCGTTGTAGCCATAGCTATCTGATGCAGCAGCCTTCATAGCAGCGTTGATGCCGTCAACTGTAACGTCAGCACCCTTAACAACAGCTGTAAGGATTGTTGTTGAACCTGTAGCAACTGGAACTCTCTGTGCAGAACCGATGAGTTTGCCGTTGAGTTCAGGAATTACAAGACCGATAGCCTTTGCAGCACCTGTTGAGTTAGGAACGATGTTAGCAGCGCCAGCACGTGCTCTTCTCATGTCGCCCTTTCTGTGAGGACCGTCGAGAATCATCTGGTCGCCTGTGTATGCGTGGATTGTGCTCATGATACCGCTCTGGATTGGAGCATAATCGTTGAGAGCCTTTGCCATAGGAGCAAGGCAGTTTGTTGTGCAAGATGCAGCTGAAATAATCTGGTCTTCTGCTGTAAGAATGTCTTCGTTAACTGAGAAAACAACTGTCTTTGTTTCTTTGTCTGCTGGAGCTGAAATAACAACTTTCTTAGCACCTGCATTGATGTGAGCCATTGACTTTTCTTTTGAGCAGTAGAAACCTGTGCATTCGAGAACTACGTCAACACCGATTTCACCCCATGGGAGTTCTGCAGCGTTAGCCATAGCATAGATTTTAAGAGTTTTACCGTCAACTGTGATTGTACCTGCTTCGTCGTCAGCTTCAACTGTGTGAAGACCTTCGCCGATTCTTCCGCAGTAGCCACCTTGAGCTGTGTCGTACTTAAGAAGGTTAGCAAGCATTGAAGGTTTTGTAAGGTCGTTGATAGCAACAACATCATAACCTTCTGCGCCGAACATCTGTCTGAAAGCAAGACGTCCGATACGGCCGAAACCGTTAATAGCAACTTTAACTGACATTTTGAATTCCTCCAAATAAATTATTTACATTTTAATACATTGCATATTATTGCATTTATTATTTTATATCTTTTCTTGCAAATATGCAAGTATATTTTTCATTTTTTTAGCGTTTTGTGAACTTTTTGTCAATGTGTTCAAATTTTAGTGAATATTTACTCAAAATGGGTATAAAATTTATAGTATGAATACTGATTTTAACATTAAACCTTATGAAAAATCCAACGAGCGAGAAAACTTGCAAGAGCTTTTTGACGCTTCGTTTGTAAAAAACGATTTAAAAACTCTGCGCACAAACTACCAGACATTACGAAAATTAGAACTAAACGTCCCTTTGGATTTCAGTTTGGAAAATCTTGATATTTCTTTTCTCGTTGAAAATCTTACTATTGCCTGTGACATAATCTGTGCTGAAAATGGTACAAGTTTTATATATTGCGGAGATTCTACATCACCCGCAAGAGCAAATCAAAAACTTATAACAAAAGCAATTCTCAATCTTCTATCAAATGCTTTTTTATATGGTCATGGTAATCTTATAACTGTAAAAACCATTGAAAAACTTGACTTTGTACAAATTGAAATTCAGAATTCTGGTTGTTTGAAAAATAATTTTAATTTTAGCGACGGATTGAAATATGTTCAAAAAATCTGTAATTCTTTAAACGGACATTTTTTTATGTGCACCGACTTGCTATCTGTAAAATCAATTATGATTATTCCAAAATCCAATAACTTTAAAGACATTGCAACAACACCTGACTTTTGCGAAATATTAAGCGACCGACTCTCCCCCGTCTATGTAGAATTTTTTGGAACAGAGTATCATAGCATTTAATACAATAAATAATTAAACAAATTGGGGTTTGTCTATCTCTTGTATATGGTGATGTCGCCTCGCCTCCCTCTGACGAGGGAGGTGGCAAAATCTTTGATTTTGACGAAGGGAGAGATAAACAGAACCAATTTAATTCTATCCTGTCTCTCCCTCAGTCTCGCATACGCCCGACAGCTCCCTCGTCAGAGGGAGCCAAAGTAAATGCGCTTTAAAAGAACCCGACAAATTCAAATTTGCAACAAAAAGCTCTCTGCAAAATGCAGAGAGCTTTTATAGTTATTTAGTAAATACCCCTTGCCAATCATCAAGTGGAGTGTTATAAAGCACACCATCAAGAATAATGTCAAGAATTTCTTCAATTTTTTCTGTTCCCTTTTTGAGTTTAAGAATTTTCTTAACTCGTTTGTTAAAAAGTGCCGAAAGCGCTTTGTATTCTGCTGTATCAGGTGTATATGGCTCATTACCATAATAAATATTTGTTATTGCTTCTAAAATAAAGTCTTTAACAACTCTATTTTTAATTGATGCGTCAACATATTTACTGATTGCAAAAATTTTGCCAAAAGTACCAAAGGTCGCTTTTTGCAAAAATTTGCCAAAAGGAACAAGCACGGGCTTTGCTTTATAAATTTTTTCAGGTGTCATACTGAAAGATGTTGATAACTCAGCAAGTTTATCTATGTCATAAGCCATTGAATCAAAGATTGCATTGAGAAATTCAAGAAAAACATCTTTTGTATATTGGTCAACTGTTTTTCCCTGCAAATCCCAATCAAACTTTTCAAGTTTAACACTATCGACAAATACTTCTGTATCGGTCATTTTCACTTTTCTCATAACAGCAGGATAACCAACCGCTGAAGCTGTATTTATATCGTAAAAATCATTACCCTTTGCAGTTGTTATTTTCGCGATATTCATCATATGAGTGTGCCCTGTGAAAATGAATTTCACACCATTATCTGCAAGAAATTCTGATGTTTTTTCATAATCGCCAAGCATATCTCTCATACTGAAAAGTGGATAAATCGGACTTGGTGGAAGCACTGGATGATGAGTAACTGCAAAAATATAATCTCCGTTTGCCTTTGCATCATCAATCTGCTCTTTTATCCATTCAAGACAATCGTCATAATATCCACAGAAGAATTCGTCGCCATCGTCATTAAGGCACAAAAGCCTGTATCCTTCTTGAAGTTTTACACAATAAGAATGGCTTGGCTTATGTAATGAAATTGCTTCACTAATACCAAAATCCTTATAGATTTCCAAAAGCTCATCTCGGTCTGTGCGTGTTGCAAATGAAAGCTCGTCACCAATGCATTTTTCAGCCTTACCAGTGCCGTTGCCATTTTCCATAAAGTAATCGTGAGTGCCCGTTGTAAGGTACACCTTTTTACCTGCATCTTTAAGACGATAGAGTTTTGGGAGCAAATCTCTGTGACTTTCCATAGCACCATTGCAAGTGACATCCCCTGTAATAAGCACTATATTTGTTTCTTTATCTTCAATGATTTTGTCAAAATGCGCATCAATCATTGCGCCTGTTTCTTTAAGGCATTTCTGGTCAGAAAGGCAAATCCACTCAAAAGCCTTGCCTTCTATACCCAATTCGTGAGCATAATGATGCAAGTCAGTAATCTGATAAAATTTCAAATCTGCCATAATTATTCTCCCGATGCTCTCTTTTCAATAATATAATCGTGCACTTTGTCTGCGAGTTCACCATAAACTTTGAATTTCTTGCGGAATACAATTAGAGATGCAAAGAAGAAAAGCATTGGCACACCAAAGCAAATAACACCGATACCTGTTTTTGTTGCATCGTTAAGACCGATGCTTGTCATAATCTGCTCGTTATAATTCATAATACCAAGACCACCGAAAAGCACGATTGTCTGCATTGTGTATGCCATTTTCTGCAAGAAACCTTTCATTGAGAAAGTAATGCTCTCGTTTCTTTCGCCATTTTTGTATTCACCATAGTCAACAATATCTGCAAGGAAAATTGTTTGGGACACAAACATTGAAGAAACACCAACAGATGCAAGAATATAACAGATATCCATAATCACAACATTAAGTCTGAGAATAGGACCAGTTATGAGCATAAGAGCATAGCCTGCGATTGCTGTGCAAAGTGAAATTGTGTATGTCTGTCTTTTCGAGAACCATTTTGTAAGCACAGGAACAACCAAAAGACCAAGCACAGAGCCAACTGTACCGATAGTCTGGAAAAGCGACTGTAATTTAGAGTTGCCCAAAGTGTCTGTGAAATAATAAACTGCAGTTGAGCTTGTTAAATACCAACCCGCATTTGAAAGCATTGCGAATACGATAAACACAACAAGTTGGTCGTTGTTTTTAATAACTGTGAAAATCTGTTTAAGTGAGAATTTCTTTTTCTCGCCATAAACAACATTCTTTTCTTTTGTAATAAGCACGCAAGTGAGTGCAAAGAAGATGAGCGCAATTCCACAAATTCCTGCCCAGCGTGAAAAACCGCTTGCACTGTAACCCTTTGCATCAGTTATACCACTTGAAAGCATTGGACAAATGATTGGTGTGAGAATTGAAATAATACCCTGACCAATACCAGAGAATGAGCGAGCAACTGTTGCCACGAGATTTCGCTCTTTTTCTTCACTAGTGAATGATGGCACCATTGACCAATAAGGAATATCAGCCATTGTGTTTGTCATACCCCAAAGAACATACATAACACCTATGTAGATATAAAGTGGAAGTCCATTCATACCAAATGATGTGAACAAAAGGAAAAGCACAACGGCGTTGCACATAGCACCAATTAAAATCCAAGGTCTGTATTTACCGAATTTTGTTCTTGTGTTATCAACGATTGTGCCCATCATCGGGTCGTTAATACCATCCCAAATACGAGCAAGTGGTGTGATAAGAAGCAAGAAACCTTCTTGAAGTCCCAACACACTTGAAAGATAGTATGAAAGGTATGAATAGAACATACCATAACTTAAATCAAGACCAATCGCACCGATTCCATAGCCTAACGCAGTAGGAAAAATTGATTTTTTCTTAGTTACCATTTTCACTTCTTACCTCACTTATCACCAATTTCAACTCGTCTTCAATTTCAGGAAATTCTCTAGAAAAGTTTTCTTGTTTTTCTTCATATTTAGAAAGTGCAAGTGACATAACGCCCGCTGTTGCCGCAATGAAAGGTGCAGCCTTAATTGCAACTTTTATAAGTTTTTTAGCATCCATCAGTCACGAGTCACCACCGTTCCAACAGTTTTTGCGCCGATAAATTCAGAGATAATATTATATCTTACTCTACCATTAAGAATTGCTACTTCTTTTACACCATTTTCAATAAGATTGATAATATTATTGATTTTTGGAATCATTCCGCCCGAAGCCAGACCACTCTGAATAAGCATTTTTGCTTTTTCAACATTAATCTGTTCAAGAGCTGTTTTTTCATTCTGACTATCAAGGAAAATTCCGTTAACATCAGTAATATACACAAGACAATCTGCACCCAATGCAAGAGCCACTTTACCTGCTGCGTCATCTGCATTGATATTTACAGTGCTCAACGCGTCGCATCTACCAACAGGTGAGAGTACAACTGTGTATCCCTTTTCAAAAAGAGTATCAATAAGGCTTGTGTCAACCTTTGAGATGTCACCCACTCTGCCGAGAGATTTTCCGTTTATATATTTAGGTGTTGCTTTTAAGATGTTACCGTCAGCACCGCTAATGCCAACCGCTGAAATATTGCTTTGTGAAAAACGTTCAACAATTTTTTTGTTGACACTACCTGAAAGCACCATTTCAACAACATTCATTTCGTCGTCGCCTGTTACGCGATAACCCTCATAAAACTCTGACTGCAAATTCATTTTATCAAGAGTTTTTGTGATTTCTTTGCCACCGCCGTGAACAACAATAATTTTTGCACCAACCATTGTGAGAAGTGCAATATCTTCAAGAAGATTCTTCATGAGAGTTTCATCATCAAGACAACTACCACCTAATTTAATTACAACTCTTTTGTTGTGGAGTTTATGAAGTTGTGGCAAAATATCCTGCACACTTTTTATTTTCTCGTCACTATCAAGTCCGTTTTTTTTATCGTATTCTTTAAGTGATTTGATAGTATATTCAACGTCAGTTGGACAGTCTATATATTCGATTCCACGCTTTTGTCTTGTTTCGTTGCCCTTGCCTGTAATGAGAATTACGCTATCTGCACCCATTTCGTTAATAGCAGTATCAATAGCAACTCCACGGTTGTCAATAATCTTATATTTGCCACCCTTTGACTCAACAAAACTTGCAACTTCAAGTGAAATCTTTTCTAATGACTCTTCACCTGGATCTTCTTCGGTGATATAAGTCATATCGGCATACATTCCTGCCATTTCACCCAAGTCTTTACGACGGATAAGTGCTTTGTTGCCAGGGCAACCAAATACGATTGCGATTTTTCTGCCCGGATATTCTTTTCTAACAGAATTAAAGAGATTTTCAAAACTCATTCTATTATGAGCATAGTCGACAATAGCAGTAATTCTCTTATCTGCATTTTCATAAACTTCCATTCGTCCACTTGAACGAGCCTTTAAAAGTCCTGTATAAATATATTGTTCTGGGATTCCTAACTTGTTGCACACCGCAATAGCACAGAGAGCATTTTCAACATTGAAAAGTCCCGGCATTGTGAGTGTGAAATCCCGGTCAAAATCTTTTGTTCTTACTGTAAACACAGTGTCAGAGCCGTCTTTTCTAATATTGTAGCCATAAACATCTGCGTTCTCGTCTTTTGTGCTGAATGTAATCACTTCAGGTGCATTTTTTGATGCCTTAATTACATCTTCGCTACGGTCTGTGTCAAGATTCACAACTGCAGTTTTGCATTGTGAAAAAATCTTCATTTTTGATTGGAAATAATCTTCAAAATCAGGGTGTTCAATAGCACTTATGTGGTCAATACCGATATTTAAGTAACAACCGATTGTGAAATCAACACCAAATACTCGTCCATATTTAAGTGCCTGAGAAGAAACTTCCATTGTGAAATGTTCAATATCACTTTTAACTGCATTATCAAAATGCTTGTGTAAATCAAATGGCTCGGGAGTTGTCAGATGACTTTCAATGTTGATTACACCATCATAAGTGTCAATAGACGAAACAATGGCACTCTTTTTCTTGCCAAGAGATGCTAAATATTCGTCTTCAATATATTTAATAAAATAAGCAGTTGTAGATTTACCCTTTGTGCCTGTGATACCCACAAGTTTAAGTTTTTCATAGGCATTTTCATAGAAGAAATTAGCCATAAGCCCCATTGCAAGTCGCACGTCAGAAACGATTACGCAAGGAGCATCTGTATTATATTTTTTCTCGGCAATATAAACGGTTGCACCTTTATTCAAAGCATCAAGCAAGAATTGCTCTTTAAAGTGCGCACCCTTGCACAAGAAAAATGTGTTTTCTTTAATATCTTGTGAATTATATGAAACATAGCCGATTTCTATATTCTCATCAGCTGTGCATTCACAAAGTATTCCGTTTTCTTTGAAAAGTTCAAGATAATCTTTTAATCTGCTCATTTTAATCTCCCTTAAAAGACATATAAAATCAATATATATCATACCACAGTAGTGCTTATTATGCAATTAAAAATTAAAAACGGTGAAGAATATTCTCCACCGTTAGTTTTAAAGTTTTTCACCTGTTTCAATATTGATAATGTCTTTAAATATTGCACGGTGAGTGCCTGAAATATATTTATCAATATGAAGTGAGCCGAAAAACCATTTTTTGAATTTGCAGTTGCTTGCCAACTCTTCAAAATATGCATTAAGAGCTGTAACACGAAGCATTTCGTTTTCATTAAGATTTAAAAAACTCTTAACCTTTAATGGTGGCTCGTGAGTTACAATAACATCCATATCATAATTTGCAACTTCAAGATTTTCTGCGCCTTCAAGCAATTCTTCTTGTGTTGGAATTTCGTCTTTTGACCAGGCATTCACATCTCTGCGAATGTCAACGTCCGAGCTTTCGCCCCCACCCATTGTGAAGATTTTTTTGCCTTCAATTTCAAAAATCTGACCACGCATAAGGTGATAGAGATTACCATAAATCTTATGGACCTTACCGCCATTCCATTGACTGATTTCATAGTTATTCAAAAGGTCAAAATTCTCGTGAGTACCATCAATGAAACAGATATTATATTTTCTCTTGCCTAAATTCTGCAAAAAGTTTTGCTCTGACTTGCTATCATCCCACAAAAAACCGAAATCACCACAAATTATAAGAGTATCTCCCTCTTGTAATTTGCGCAAACGCCAACGGGAAAGTCGGTCACGGTCACCGTGAGTGTCACCTGTAATAAATATCATAATTTTTTCCTTTTTCTTATTGGATATTGTTGTTATTTGTGTTATACTCTTATTGTATTACTTTTAGTTGATTTTTTCAAGTGGGTGATTTTTTGAAAAAGGTTATTTCTGTTATATTGGTAACAGTTCTTTTCATATCTTGTTTCTGTATAAGCGGTAATGCTGCATTCAACTCATTGTTAGAAACAGAAGCAGATATTGTTCTTTTAATTAATACTGATAGCGAAACTGTTATCTTTGATAAAAATGCAGATAAAAAAAGTGCCCCTGCATCACTCACAAAAATTGTTACTTGTATGCTCGTGCTTGAAAATTGCGAAGATTTAAGTGTGCCTGTTACTTGCGAAAGACGTCATCTTGAAGACCTTTATCGTCAGAATGCCGCTACTGCAGGTATTCGCACAGGTGAAACTCTCACTATTGAGCAACTTTTATATTGTCTTATGATTCCGTCAGCAGCTGATGCTGCAAATATTCTTGCGCATCATGTTGGTGGCAGCTCAGAAAATTTTGTAACAATGATGAATGATTTTGTTAAAGGTTTAGGTTGTGAAAACACACATTTCATCAACCCACATGGTCTTGATGCTGATGGTGGTGCATACACAACAGCAAACGACCTTTATAAAATCACTAAATATGCGCTTACAAACGCTACTTTCAAAAAGATTACAAGCACAACTCGATATGACATTGCACCGACAAATCAATATGCACAGACTCGTTATCTTCACAACACAAATAAGATGATGAATCCTGCATATAAAGATTATTATAACTCTGCTATTTCAGGTGTTAAAACTGGTACTACTGACCTTGCAGGTCATTGCGTTATCTCAACCGCATCTAAAAACGGATATAATTATATGCTCATTGTTATGAATGCACCGCAATATGACATTGATAATGACGGTGTTGAAGAAAATGTTGCATTCACAGATAGCAAAAAAATCTATGAATGGGCATTTAAAAACATTGAACTTACAAAAATCACTAACACAACTGATGTTGTAACAGTTGTTGATGTTGAATATAACTGGAAAGTTGACCATTTAAGACTTTTGCCTGCAAAAGAAATGTCTGCACTTGTTCCAACGGGCACACAAGCAGGTAGTCTTGTGATTCGCCCTATTGAAAGTGAAACACCAAAGGTGGTTAAAGCACCTATCAAAAAAGGCGATGTCTTAGGCAAAGCCGAAGTGCTTTATGGCGAAGATGTTGTTGCAACAGTTGACCTTGTTGCAGCAGAAAGCCTTGACCGAAGCATAATTCTTTGGATTTTTGGCATTATCAAAGCAATCTTTTCTTCAACTGTATTCAAAATTCTTTTTGCAATATTTATGGTTCTTGTGATTATCTATGTTTTGTTGATAATCCGTAAACAACGAATTAAAGCAAAGAGAAGAAAAATCAAAATGGTTAAAGGGTGATTTTTATGGCATCAAAAGCTATTCCAAGAGCGAAAACACCACAGAGTGTTGGAGTTTCTGCAAAAGTTGTGAATGATTTTTTCAAGAATGCACAAGAAAAAAATCTTGAATATCACTCATTTATGGTTATCCGCAATGGCAAAGTTGCAGTTGAATGGTATAACGAGCCGTTTGACAAAGATACTGCTCATTCAGTTTATTCTGTCAGCAAATCTTTCACATCAACTGCAATAGGTTTCGCAGTTAGTGAAGGTCTTATCTCACTTGACGATAAACTGCTTGACTTTTTTCCTGAATACACACCAAAAAAGCCTGACCCAAGATTCGATAAACTCACAGTTCATAATCTTTTAAGAATGTCCTCAGGCAAACAGCCAAGTTTTCTTTCTGACAAAGGCAAGGTTGACTGGATTGAAGATTTCATCAATTCACCTTGGGTTTTTGAGCCGGGCGAAAAATTCTTGTATATCAATGAAAACATCTTTATGCTCTCTGCAATTATTAACCGAGTTACAGGTATGAGTATGAGAGAGTATCTTCGTCCACGACTTTTTGAGCCACTTGGAATTGACTATCCATTCTGGGAGACAAATAAAGACGGCATTGAAGCTGGTGGATGGGGACTTTATCTTAAAACTGAAGACCTTGCAAAATTCACTCTTTGCTATCTTAAAGATGGCAAATATAAGGGCGAACAAGTTATTCCAAAAGAATGGACTCGCCTTGCAACACAGAAACAGATTGACAATGAATATAATCGACCAGGCACAGACGCTTCATATGGCTATGGTTATTGTTTCTGGTGTGACCATTTAGGTGGTTTCAGAGCAGACGGAATGTTCTCACAATTTGGTATCGCATTCCCTGAATACAATGCGGTCGTTGTCGTTACATCTTCAATCACAGTTGAGCAAGATGGACTTGATGGTATTTTTGATTTCTTCCCAAAAGCATTTATTGAAGCAGATGAAAACACAGCGCTTGAAATGACAAAACCTGTCGCCCCTGCTCTTAGCGAGCACCCTGCAAAAGAACAAGAAATTAATGATAGATATATTAAATTCCGCAAAAAACTCATTTTAAGTCTTGCAGGATTCCCTGTGAGTGTGTTGCCAATGGCAATTACTTATATGATGAGTGACCGAGCAGGAAATATTGATATGGTCAAGTTTGACTTCAATGGTGAAGAATGCACATTCCGTTGGAGCGAAGGTGACGAGCACAACAAAATCGCACTTGGTATGGATGGTCATTATCGTTATTCAACCATGACTCTTGGACAGGTTGAATTTAAAGTCTGCTCAAATGCAACTTGGATTGATGACAACACACTGCTCGTTTCAATTCGTCCTATTCAGACAGTTGGCAAACGAAATATGATTTTCAGTTTCAGACCACACGACAAAGTTGTGATGACACCATCAAGCACACCGTATGTTGGTGATATTCTCGCAACTCTTGATGGATTCTTCGACCAGATGATTCCAAATAAAAAACTTTGCACAGCATTCAAAAAGTTTGTGCAACTTCTTCCCCCACTGGTTGAGCCAAAACATCACGGCAAATTCATTGAGGGAATTAAAAGAAAATAACAAACCAAAACCCCGACATAAGTCGGGGTTAATTTTTGCAAATTTGAATTTGTTTAACTCTTTTAAAGTGCATTTACTTTGGCTCCCTCTGACGAGGGAGCTGTCGAGCGTATGCGAGACTGAGGGAGAGATTTAG
>JAZLBL010000022.1:0-17725 GCA_045613685.1 Candidatus Fimenecus sp.
ATAGCAGACTGAGGGGTAGTCAAAATCCTATCTCTCCCTCCGTCACTCGCTTTGCTCGTGCCACCTCCCTCGTCAGAGGGAGGCGAAACAACACTATTAAATCAATTAAACAAATTCAAATTTGTTTTATAAAACAAAAAAATGGCGGGAGCAAGCCCCCGCCCTACATTATATTTTATTAGTACTTAATAGGATTAGCATCGAGATATTTCTTTACCATCAATGCAACTTTAAACACGATTGCATCGTCAAATTCTCTCAAGTCAAGACCTGTGAGTTTCTTGATTTTTTCAAGACGATAAACAAGTGTATTTCTGTGAACAAAAAGTTTTCTTGATGTTTCAGAAACGTTAAGGTTGTTCTCGAAGAACTTCTGAATTGTGAAAAGTGTTTCGTGGTCGAGACTTTCGATTGAACCACGCTTGAAAATCTCACGAAGGAACATTTCGCAAAGTGTTGTTGGAAGCTGATAGATAAGTCTTGCGATGCCGAGATTATCATAGCTTACGATTGTTTTTTCAGTATCGAAAACTTTACCAACTTCGAGAGAAACCTGAGCTTCTCTGAATGAACGAGCCAAATCTTTGATTGAGTCGATTGCAGAGCCGATACCAACGAGAACATGAGTATAATATTCTGTTCCCAATGAGTCAGCAACTGAACGTGCAAGTTTCTCAAGGTCTTTTGGTTCAATATTGCTCTTAACTTCTTTAACGAGAGCGATATCTGTTTCGTTAATGTTAATAACAAAATCCTTTGTCTTATCAGGGAACAAGTCTTGAATAACATCAAATACAGAAACATCGTTCTTTTCTGTAATTCTGATAAGAAGAACTGCTCTTGTAACATCATTATTGAAATGGAGCTCACGAGCTTTAATATAAATATCACCAGGAAGAATATTATCAAGGATTACATTCTTGATAAAGTTGCTTCTATCATATTTTTCATCATAATATTGTTTAATAGTTGAAAGCGAAACTGCAAGAACAGAAACATAACGAGCTGCGATTTCATCGTCGCCTTCAACGAACACAGCATATTCAGGATGCATGTGTGCACCGAAAACTTTATATGTATATCCGTCTGCAACGCTTCTTTCAGGAGATGCAAAAACATCTGCAACAGCATGTGACTGAATCTCACCAATTCTGCTAAGCTCACTGCAAGAAATTACAGTGCCTGTTTCGTCAATTATGCCGAAAGTTCTGTCAATAACATCAGTCATTTGATGTACGATTCCTTGAAACAATCTGTTAGACATGGCTTATACCACCTTTTATACAAATTCACGATTGGAACACTATGTATTTTACACAATAAAATACGTTTTGGCAAGTGAAAAATTGATATTTTTTTAATTTTTTATAACATTTTTCACAAAAAAAGACATATTTTTTATACAAATCACGCATTCAACGCCTTTTTTCGACCGTTTTTTCATTGTTCAAAATGACGAAAGAATTATATTTCAGAAAGCATTTTCAGCTCTTGTGGGGTTATTTCACGACATTCGCCCGCTTTTAAATCTTTATCCAATTCGAGATTACCCATTTTTGAGCGATGCAAAGCGATAACCTTATTTCCTGCTGCTGCGAACATTCTTTTGACTTGATGATATTTACCTTCACAAATCATAATCTGCACTAATGGATGCTCACTATCTTCTATAATTTCAACCTTTGCTTCTTTTAAGGTTGTCCCGTCTGCGAGAGTTATCCCATTTTCGAGCATCTGGATATCGCTCTGTGAAAGAGAATGTTCAAGAGTTGCAAGATAAGTTTTGAAAATATGATTCTTTGGTGAGAGAATTTTGTGAGCAAAATCTCCGTCATCGGTGATAAGCACAAATCCTGTTGTATCTTTATCAAGACGACCCGCAGGAAAAAGCCCTTTTCTGTATAACTCATCAGGCACTAAATCCACAACAGTTTCATCCGTATCGCTTTCACTTGCAGAAACAATGCCCTGTGGTTTATTGAGCATTATATAAATGTGTTCTTTCAAAGAGAGAATTTCACCATCAAGAGTAACTGTATCATTATCTATATCAATTTTGATGTCACTTTTCTTTGCAACAACGCCATTAACAGTAATTCTTCCTTTTTTCACTATCTCTTTAACATCACGACGAGAGAGTGTGCCCTGTGATGCAAGAATTTTATCAAGTCTTTCCATTTTTATTTCCTTTATGTTTTTTCAAATCCGTGCATAAAGCCATTTAATTCAATGGAACAAACGTCACCACCGATAACAAGACCTTCATATACTAACAAATTAATTCTTATATAATTTTTGTTTTGGTGTCCCGGATAATTCTTCACAGAATATGTCCAACGTTTTACTCTCATTCCTGAATAAGTTTTCAAATCGAACCCCTGTTTTAACTGAATATCGTTATATTGAGTATATGTTTCATCAAATTCAGTGGGAATTATAACTTCGCACACTTCAACGGGGTCTTCATCAACTTCCCAACCAAATTGAGATATAAATGCAAGCCGTTCACTTGCAGTTGACGCTTTGATGCTTGCTTTGTCTGCATTGTCTACATTTGTGCTTTCTTGCGAGAGTATAAACAGACTTATCACAGTTACAACCACAAATGCTACGAGCAAAAACAGTTTTATCTGCTTGGATTTTATTGAATAAACGAACATAAATTAACACCTCGAACACAATTTATATAAATAAATATGCGGCGAGGTGTGAATTTATAATATTAAATATTTTTATTATTCGTCTACTCTCTTAGATTGAGAAGCAGCTCTAAGATGTTGACGTGCACGACGGATTTCGTTAACTGAGTTTGTGAGTGTTTCGTCAGCAACTGCTACGATGCTTTCAACATATTCACTTGCACTTGTGCGCATTTCGTTAGACCAGTTTCTTGCCTGTTCTGTGAGTTCAGTTGCGCTCTGTCTTGCCTGTTCAACGATTTCAGTAGCCTGCGCTCTTGCCTGTTGAATAATTTCTGCTGCCTGAGCCTCAGCGCCACGAGTGATTTCGTCTTCAGAAATGATTTCTTTTGCACGAAGATGTGCTTTTTCAATGATTTTGTCAGCACTTTCTTGTGCGCCTGCAAGAATTTCTTTTCTTTCAGAAGCAATTTTTCTTGCCTGCATAAGTTCATCAGGCATATTAAGTCTGATATCTTCGATTGCAGTTTTGATAGCCGCTGAATCAACCAAAAGGTTTGATGTAAACGGTACTGTTTTTCCTTCTTCGAGTATTACTTCGATTTCTTCAAGTAAGCTTTCTATTGTCATTTGCTCACACCTCGTTTAATTCTTTTTACTATTATATCACGAATTGATTCGGGAACAAAATCACTTATATCCCCACCCAATTCGCAAATTTGCTTAACTACACTTGAACTAAGATACAAATTTTCAACCCTTGTATTGATGAAAACTGTTTCAAGTTCATTATTGAGTTTCTTGTTCATCTGTGCCTGCTGAAACTCATATTCAAAGTCGGACACAGCACGAAGCCCTTTTACAACTGCAACTGCATTTTTCTCTTTTGCATATTCAGCCAAAAGACCTTCGTTGATATCAACCTCAACATTGGGCAAATCTTTGGTACAACTTCTGATGAGCTCGGCTCTTTCTTCAGGACTGAAACAAAAATTTGTCTTTGAAGGGTTTTTCATAACCACAACTATAACCTTATCAAAAAGTTTTGAACTTCTGTTGATAATGTCAAGGTGACCATTTGTAATTGGGTCAAAACTACCCGGACAAATTACGGTTTTCATATTCTCACTTATTCTTTCTGTATGCTGTAAGTTTTATTTTGCCGTATCTGTATTCTCGGTGAATATTAAATTCACCTGCTGTTTCAGGCAAAGTTTCATCCAATGCACTTTCGCAGATGATTATACCCCAGTCGTTCATTTTTTCTGCAACAACCGGTAAAACAGCATTAATTATTTCTTTATTGTATGGTGGGTCGAGAAGAGCAATATCAAATTTATCTTTGCTCAAAGTAATATACATTTTTGAGTCGCCACAGAAAACACTTGCTCTTTTTTCAAAGCCAACAGATTTAAGGTTTTGTTTAACCACATCAACTGCTTTATTTGCAGCATCAACAAATGTGCAATGCTTTGCCCCACGGCTGAGTGCTTCAATGCCTAACTGGCCTGAACCTGCAAACAAGTCGAGAACACTTGCGCCTTCAAGGTCAAACTGAATGATATTGAACATTCCTTCTTTTACTCTGTCGGTGGTAGGACGAACATCTTCGCCTTCAAGAGTTATGAGTTTTCTGCCTCTTGCTTCACCTGTTATTACTCTCATAAATTCGCTCCAACCTATCAATACATAAAGGTATTATCCCATTTTTCTTATAATTTGTCAAATATTTTTATATTCAAGTTGACAAAATGTATTGAAAATCGTCTTATTTTAATGAAATAAGTAAGTTTTCAAGGTCTTTTACACTATCAACTATGTATTCTGCGCCTGCTTCTTCAATGACTTCACGGTCTCTGAATCCCCAAAGCACACCGATTGATGGAAGATTTGCATTTTTGGCTGTGAGAATGTCTGTATCAGCATCACCCACGAAAATAGTATTTTCAATTTTGCTATCTAATTTTTCGAGAGCATAGAAAACGCCATCCGGTTCAGGTTTGTTTGGTCTGTCATCAGAGCTACCAACTACAAAATCTATATTTTCGCCAAACATTCTCTTGCACAAATCCTGTGCAGCAAAATCCGCTTTATTAGTAACGATTGCAGTTTTAAAACCTGCTTTTTTAATATTTGTTAGCATATCATTGATTCCGTCATATGGTGCAGTTTTATCTTCCATATGGATTTTATAATAATCACAGAAATCCTTGAAACAGATTTCAAAGGTTTCTGCAGGGGTATTTTTTGGCACTGCTCTTTCCATTAAAAGACGGATACCATTTCCCACAAATGAACGGATTTCGCTCAAATCACGAAGTGGGAATCTTTGTCTTTCAAGTGCAAAATTCACACTATCTTTCAAATCTTCAAGAGTGTTTAAAAGTGTACCATCTAAATCAAAAACTATTGTATTTATCATTATTCTTCTCCCTGATTATAGAAATTATATATATTTTGGGCTAAGGAAATATTTATACCCTTAACTTTTGCAAGGTCTTCTACACTTGCATTTTTAATTGCTTTTATTGTTTTAAATGCTTTAAGCAACTCTTTTGCTTTCTTCTCACCCACGCCATCGATTTTGATGAGTAAAGATTCTAAACTTTTTTTAGCGTGTTTTTTGTGATGGAAGCTGACAGAAAATCTGTGCACTTCTTCTTGAATTTCAGAAACGAGTGTAAACACGGCTCTGTTTGAATTGATTGCGATTTCGCCACCATCTCCCGTTATTGCACGGGTTTTATGCTTTGAATCTTTAACCATGCCAAACAATGGCACATCTATGTTCATCTCATTAAGAATTTCTTTAACTACGCTAACCTGCCCTTTACCACCATCAAGCAAAATCAAATCTGGCATTTTGCCGAATCCTTCGTCGGCGTTTTCGTCTTTATGCTTCTCATATTCATTGAAACGACGCTCTAACACTTCACGCATTGAACCGTAGTCATCTTGTCCCACAAACGATTTGATATTGAAAGTACGATATGCTCGTTTTAATGGACGACCATTTTTGAAGACTATCATACCAGCCACATTATCGTCACCACCTGTGTGAGAAATGTCATAGGACTCGATATATTCAGGTGTATTCTCTAATCCTAATAATACTTTTAGTTCTTCAAGGACTTTGATTTCACCTGATTTTCTGCCTTTTTTCTGTGCCAATTTTTCAAAAGCATTCTCACGGCACATATTGACAAGTTTTAAACCGTCACCTTTTTGTGGCACAGAAATCACGCATTTTTTACCACGAAGATTTGTGAGATATTGAGCAATCAAATCCAAATCTTCTATTGATTCATCCAACAACACTTTTTGTGGCACAGAGCGAATAGAATAATACTGTGTTAAAAATCCACTGCGAAGATTCTCGTCGCTTTGGGTGTTATCAATGAAGAAATGCTCACTATCAGAAAGTCTGCCTTTATCAAAACGCAAAACAACGATGCAAGTATCATTATCATTGGTTGCAACTGCAAAGACATCTTTTGACTCGCTAGTTTCTGTGACAACCTTTTGTTTTGTCTGCATATTCTGAATGGCACGGATTCTGTCACGATATTTGCTTGCGTTTTCGAAGTCAAGATTCTCGGCACACTCATTCATTTTTTCATTTAAATCAGCAATAATTTTTGTGATGTCACCATTAAGAAAATCTAACGCATCTTTAACTGTGTCATTATATTCTTTCTTTGATATTTTGCCCGTGCATACACCCATACAACGATTTATATGAAAATTAAGGCAAGGTCTTCCCTTTTTGAAATCTCGTGGAAAATCTTTATTACATTGTGGAAGACGGAAAATTTTATTAGCTTCGTCAACGGACTGTTTCACTGAATATGAACTTGTGAATGGACCGATATAATCGGCATTTTCATCATCCTTTTGAAGCACGGCAGAAATCTTTGGATATTCTTCTTTTGTGATTTTAATATAGCTATATCCTTTATCGTCTTTTAAAAGAATATTATATTTAGGTTGATTCTGCTTAATAAGGCTTGCTTCAAGGACAAGTGCTTCAAACTCACTATCAGTTAAGATATAGTCAAAATCATTGACATTCTCAACCATTTTAAGCACTTTGACAGAGTGTTTATTCTGTGAACCAAAATATTGACTGACACGATTTTTAAGTTTTTTTGCTTTGCCGATATAAATAATTTTACCTTGTTTGTTTTTCATTATATAGACACCGGGTGTCAACGGCAATTTCATTGCTTTTTCTCGCAAAGTTTTGAGTTTTTCGTTCACAGAATCACCACCTTTCAAAATACTTTTATATGATATCACAAAATTACAAAAAAATAAAGCACACCACCAAAGGTGATGTGCCAAATCTTTTAAAATTATTCAGCAAAACCTGATTCAACAAGCTTTACAAGTTCGTCAACTGCTGTTTCTTCGTCTGGACCACCAGCAATAATGCGGATTGTTGTGCCACCCATAATACCAAGTGACAAAACACCAAGAAGGCTCTTAGCGTTAACTCTTCTGTCTTCTTTTTCAACCCAGATTGATGATTTGAATTCATTTGCTTTCTGAATAAAGAAAGTTGCTGGACGAGCGTGAAGACCTACCTGATTTTTAACTTCAACATCTTTAGTATACATAATTCATTCTCCCAAAATGATAAATTTACAAAACAACAGATAATTACACCTTTGTTACTACTATATTATAACACAAAACTTTGCCTCGTCAACGAAAAAACAACCACTTTTGTTTCATTTGAACAATTTTAGAAAGAAAAACAAAAAACTATAAAATCACAATGTTCTTATTTGTATAAAATGACAATGCTTTATATTATTTTTTGTTAAATATCAATATTTTATATTAAAAATATATGAATAAGTGTACTAATTTGTGACTCTGTGATGAATTGTCGGGCTTGATGTAGTCAAAATGCCGAATTTCATCCCCTGAGAATGATAATATTCAATTATTTTTGGCAACGCTTCCATTGTTGCAGGCTTTGTATCGTGCATAAGAACAATTATAGTATTAGCAGATTTTGGATAATTACTACAATAACTTAATTGTTTTGCAACAGTATTAGCACCATCAGCATCACCGTTTGAACAGTTCCAGTCAAAATAAGCATAACCCATTTCTGTGACTTTTCTGGTCATTCTGGTCATTATGCCTTTTGAATAATTTTTGCTGACAGAGTTGCTGCCACCACCTGGAAAACGCATAATCTTTGTTTCAACACCTGTTTGTTGCAAAACCAAATCAGATATTTTTTGCAAATCAGTTAAATATGCTTCATCAGAAGAATAAATTTTCTTATAATCATGGGAATATGTATGAAGACCAATTGCGTGCCCACGGTTAACTATATCTTTCATAAGATAGTTATATTTGCCACCATTCTTAACAAAAAACGTCGCCTTAACACCGTAACTGTCCAGAATGTTCAGTATCTGCGATGTATATTGCGACGGTCCGTCATCAAATGTTAAATAAACAGTTTTTACACCATTATTTGGATTTAATGGTTGGGCTGGAAGCTGTGGTGCAACAGGTTTTCTTGTTGTTGAAGTCTTCGCCGCCAACTTTTTGTTAAGACTATCAATTTTCTTATTTAATTCATCGACTTTGCTTTGATACTCTTTACTTTGACTGTTAAGTTTTTCTTCGTAAGACTGTTTTTCGCTTTCTTTTTCAGCTCTGTATGATTCATACTCAGAAACCTTTGAATCATACATTGATGAATTTTCACTGAGTGCCCCGTTAAGTTGTGAAAGTTCATTTTTATTGTTATTCCATTTTACTACGAAAAACACTGTTGTAGCAGTAGCAACAAGAAATAGAACTGACAAAATAATAATTGCTATTTTCATCCAAGTTGCTTTGCTAACACTTTTAAGTTTCTCTTTCACGTTGCCACCACCTTTCAGTTGATTACTATATTTATTGTATTACAAAAAACTACAATATTCAACATATTTTTTATTACATATTTGTAATATTTTCTTTTTTCAAAAATTCTTTATCTTTTTGGGTTAATTCTGCATTTTCAAGCATATCGGGACGATATTTTGCAGTCATTAAAAGTGACTGCTCTCTCTTCCATTTTTCGATATTGCCGTGATGTCCTGAAATTAACACATCAGGCACTTTCATACCATTCCACTCATAAGGACGGGTATATTGTGGATACTCTAACAGTCCATTATAATGGCTCTCCATCTCTTTTGCTTCGTCATTCGGCAAGACGCCTTCTAACATTCTTGAGATTGAATCGGCAAGCACCATTGCAGGCAACTCGCCACCTGTAAGCACATAATCCCCTATTGAAATTTGCTCATCAACAATCGTATCAATTACTCTTTGGTCAACGCCTTCATAGTGACCACAAAGAATTGTTATTTCATCCATTTCGGCCAACTCTTTTACTCTTGTCTGAGTAAGGTTTTTTCCACAAGGTGACATATAAATCAAATGATTTTCATTCTCACTTTTATCGCAAATTGATTTATAGCAATCAACAATGGGTTGAATTTGCATAAGCATACCCATTCCACCACCATAAGGGGCGTCGTCAACACGGCGATGCTTGTCCACAGTGAAATCTCTGATATTTATACAATTTATTTTAACTAAGCCTTTTTCCCTTGCACGACCGATTATGCTTTCAGAAAGCACGGCTTCGCACATTTCTGGAAAAAGAGTCATTATATTAATCTTCATCTTCAAAAAGTCCTTTTATAGGATTTATTAAAATTTCGCCTTTTTCCACGTCAACATTCACAATTACTTGTTTGATAGCGGGAATAAGCACTTCATCACCTTTCGGTGTTTTGATATGCCAAACATCATTAGCACCTGTTTCACTGACATCAACGATTGTGCCTAACACTTTACCATTGTTGTCATCGAAAACTTTACAATCAAAAAGCTCTTGCACAAACCAAGTGCCTTTTGGCAAATGTGCATCACTTCGTTTCATATATAACACAGTATTTTTAAGTGCCTGTGCTTTTTCAACAGTATCAATATCCTGGAGCATTAAAATTACCATATTGCCATGGGGGCGAGCTGAAATTACTTTAATGCTTTTTTCACCGTTTTTATCAAAATATAAGGTTTTAAATTTCTTAACAAATTCAGGTTTATCACACCACGGATTAAAACGCAACTCGCCTTTAATGCCGTGAGTTGACACAATTTGTCCTAATTCTAAATATTCTTTAACCATAAACTAACACCTTTCGGGTCGTCCCCTACAAGACACAAAAAGGCAGACATAAAATGCCTGCCTTATTTGTAATCAATATTAGTCGATATCGACCTGGACTTTTTCGCCTGTGCGAGTTGCACCTGCTTTAACAACTGTTCTGATAGCCTTTGCAATTCTGCCCTGCTTACCGATAACTCTGCCCATATCATCTTCAGCAACGTGAAGGTGATAAACAACAACGCCACGGTCGTCAACTTCGTCAACTGTAACAGAAACTGCATCAGGATTTTCAACAAGTCCTTTTACGATTGTAATAAGAAGTTCCTGCATTTTTTCAAAGACCTTTCTTATTTGATAGCGCCGCTCTTTTTAAGGATTACCTTAACTGTGTCAGTTGGCTGAGCACCATTCTTAATCCATTTTTCTGCCTTTTCGTTATCAATTTTGATTTCAGCAGGATTTGTCATTGGGTTGTAAGTACCGATTTCTTCAATGAATCTGCCGTCTCTTGGATAACGAGAATCTGCAACTACTACTCTGTAGAAAGGAGCTCTCTTTGCACCCATTCTGCGAAGTCTGATTTTTACTGCCATTTTTGTTTCCTCCAAAATATATAAAAATTTATTTTATAAACACTTTTGTGTTATATACATTACATTGGGAAGCCGCCCATACCACCCATACCATTCATTCCGCCACCAAAGCCACTCATTTGCTTCATTTTGCGTTTAAAGCCTTTTGAGTTGAACTGCTTGAACATTTTTTGCATCTGACGATATTGATTGAGAAGTCTGTTGACATCTTCAACCTGCATACCGCAACCTGCTGCAATTCTTCGTTTTCTTGACGGATTGATTATATCAGGATTTCGACGTTCTTTAATAGTCATTGACTGAATGATTGCTCTCATTCTGTCTAACTGTCTATCGTCAACATCAACATCCTTAACTTTTTTATTTACACCTGGGAGCATTGAGAGAATATCTTTCATACTACCCATTTTCTGAACTTGCTCAAATTGGTCAAGCAAATCTTCAAGGTCAAACTTATTCTTTCTAAGTTTTTCTTCAAGTTGTTTTGCTTTTTTCTCATCAAGTGCTGTTTCTGCTTTTTCAATAAGAGAAAGCACGTCGCCCATGCCGAGAATACGAGATGCCATTCTATCAGGATGGAAGAAGTCGAGTTCATCAAGTTTTTCACCCATACCAACAAACTTGATTGGTTTGCCTGTAACTGCTCTTGCTGAAAGCGCAGCACCACCACGGGTGTCACCATCCATTTTTGTAAGAACAAGACCATCAATGCCTAATTCATCATTGAATGTGCTTGCAACTGTAACTGCATCCTGACCGAGCATTGAGTCGATTACAAGAAGAATTTCATGTGGACGGATTTCACTCTTGATGTTTTTGAGTTCGTCCATAAGTTCTGTATCAATATGCAAACGACCTGCTGTATCAATGAACACATAGTCATAACCTTTATCTTTTGCAAGTTTAATCGCCTCTTTTGCGATTGTTACAGGATTTGTTTGCCCCATTTCAAAAACTGGAACACCAACCTGTTCACCAACGACCTGCAACTGCTTGATAGCAGCAGGACGATAAATGTCACAAGCAACGAGCAATGGTCTATGATTTTCATTTTTAAGTTTTAATGCAATTTTTGCACAATGTGTAGTTTTACCTGAACCTTGAAGACCACACATCATAACTATTGTTGGTGGATGTGAAGCGTAAGCAAGTCTTGTTTGAGTGCCGCCCATCAAATCGGTTAACTCTTCGTTAACGATTTTGATAACCATCTGAGCAGGTGTCAAACTTTCCATAACCTGAGCGCCGATTGCTCTTTCTGTTACCTTAGCAGTGAAATCCTTTGCAACTTTATAGTTAACGTCAGCTTCGAGCAGTGCAAGTCGCACTTCACGCATTGCTTCTTTAACATCACTCTCGGTAAGACTACCTTTACTTTTCAATCGCGCAAAAGCAGATTCAAGTCTGTCTGATAAACCTTCGAATGCCATAAATTCTCCTATTCTGTCAAGGAAAGTGCGATTGACTTTATCTTAACTGTTATATCGTTAATCTCTCGTGAAAGGCCGTGTGAAAGGTTATATTCATTGATTTCGTCAGCACAATGAATTATGCCTTCAAGTCCGTTTTGCACATCTGCAAGTTTCTTTGAAAATTTCAACTTGCTCTCCATATCAAAAAGCAAATTTTCTGCTCTTTTGATAGCGTCACGGACACCTTGTCTTGTAATCCCCTCATTTTCGGCAATTTCTGAAAGTGAAAGGTCGTCGTTATAATAATGATTAAGATAATCACGTTGTTTTTCTGTTAGTGCTTCACCATACAAGTCAAGCAACATTGTGATTTCAACATTATTTGCCACAACTAAACCTCCAATCAATAGCGTCCTGTAAAGGAATTACACTTTACAGGACGCTATTATACTAGATTAAGTTTTGTTTGTCAAGCAAAATTTTATTTTTTGCCTGCGTTTACGATATCTTCCCACCTGACGCTGTCAGGAGTCTTATTAGGTTTATCAATAATGATTTCTTTTGGCTCAGTTGTTGTGGTTGTATCATCATTTGATGGATTACTCTGTGTTGTAGTTGTTGTATCATCATTTGATGGGTTTGTAGTTGTAGTAGTTGTAGTAGTTGTAGTTGATGGTTTTGTAGTAGTTGTTGTCTTATCGTTCTTGTTTTTCTTAGTTGTTGTTTCAGTGAAAAGAGATTCAATATCTTCATAGAAACCTTCTTCATTTGTAACAGGAATCATATCACCATCAACATTAGTAACATATTCGTTGCCGTCTTTGTCTTCATAAACTTCAACTGAACTTGTGCCAACTGGGACTGTGTGGCTCACCTGATATTCGTCTTTTTTGCATGCTGCAAATAAAACTGTAACTGCAAGCACTAAAAGTGCTGCTACAATAATTTTTTTAGTCATTATGTAAAACTCCTTTCGGTATTTAAAATTATTTTAACACATTATATATTTTTTTGCAATACTATTTAAGTTCTGCAATTGTAACGCCTTCTTCACCTTCTCCAAATGTTCCCACTCTGAATGTTCTGATATTAGGATGTTTTCGAAGATATGTGTGAATTCCTTTGCGAAGTGCGCCCGTGCCCTTGCCGTGAATAATGGTTATTTCATTAAGACCTGTGCGAAGAATACCATCAATAAATTTATCAAGGTCAAGGATTGCTTCTTCAACAGTTGTACCACGCAAATCAATGCTTGAACTTGAAGAGAGTGTTGCATTTGCACCTGTATGGACTTTGCGAGTGCCGTACTCTTGCTTTTTAGGTTGCTTTTTGCCACCAATTAAACGCAAATCAGAAATATTTGCTTTCATTTTAAGCATACCTGACTGGACTTGCACAATATTTTTCTTTTCGTCAACTGAAATAACTTCTGCTTCACCACCAAGAGATTTAACAAAAACCCTGTCACCTGTTTTAAGTGGTCGTGGAAGTGTATAATCTCCATCGTCATCCTGAAGACCATTTGTAATTTCATCCATTTTATCAAGTTGACGGCCCATTGCTTGTTTTGCTTTTCGGGCAATCTCTTGCAAGTTCTTTTCTTTTGCTTGTTCTTTTTTCAGTTGTTCAATTTCAAGCAATAATGAGTTACCTGCACGACGAGCATTTTCAACTATTCTTTCTGCTTCTTTCTTTGCTCTTTCGATTTCTTTTTCGCTTTGCTCTTTTGCTTTTTCGAGCACTTTCTCGGCATTTTCTTTTTGACGAAGAATTGTTTGCTTTTCTTCTTCTAATTTTTCTTTGTCGTCTTCTAATGCTTTTCTTGCAGTTTCAAGAGTATCAACTGCATCTTCAAAGCGTGTATCTTCTTCTGAAATAAGTGCTTTTGCAAAATCTGTTATATCTTCACTAATGCCGAGACGACCTGCAATAGCCAATGCATTTGAACGACCTGGCATACCTATAAGTAGTCTATAAGTTGGTTTTAATGATGCTACATCAAATTCACAGCATCCATTTTCAACTCTGTCGGTTTTCAGAGCATATTCTTTAAGCTCTGAATAGTGAGTTGTTGATGCAATTTTTGCACCCTGACGACGAAGATTTTCAAGAATTGCAACTGCTAATGCGGCACCCTCAACCGGGTCTGTACCTGCACCCAACTCGTCAATAAGTACAAGACTATTGTCATCAGCAGTTTTTAAAATATCAACAATAGTAGTCATATGAGCAGAAAATGTTGATAATGATTGTTCAATGCTTTGCTCATCACCGATATCTGCTAACACATTCTTAAAAACTGAAATTCTGCTATTATCTGTTACAGGAAGCATAAGGCCACACTCTGCCATAAGAGTTAAAAGTCCGATAGTTTTAATTGAAACTGTTTTACCGCCCGTATTGGCACCTGTAATCACGAGAGAATCAAAGTCGATTCCAAGAGAGATGTCAACGGGCACAACAGCTTTAGGGTCGATAAGTGGATGTCTTGCTTTTTTGAGCAAGATTTCACCATCATTATTCACTATTGGTCTGCTTGCTTTCATTTTATAAGCAAGATGGGCTTTTGCAAAGTGCAAATCAAGCATTGTTGCAGAATCAAAGCTGATTTTTATTGTATCTTCAAACTCCCCTGCCATCTGTGATAATTCTGCGAGAATTCTCTCGATTTCGTCTTTTTCTCGGCTTTCAAGAACTTTGATTTCATTATTTGCTTCAACAACTGCTGCAGGTTCAATGAATACTGTTGCACCACTACCAGAAGTGTCATGCACCATACCTGCAACTTCGCCACGATTTTCGGCTTTGACAGGCACTACAAAACGACCATTTCGTTGAGTGATTATTCCGTCACGAAGAATTTTTGAATAGTGTGAAGAATGAATCATACTATCAAGTTGTTCACGGATTTTATTTTCAAAATGACGCTTTTTGCGACGAATTTCTTTAAGCTCAGGTGAAGCGTTATCACTGATTTCTGTTTCACTTATAATTGCATTTGTGATTTTTTCTTCAAGATATTTATTTGGATAAAGTGAATTGAATAAATCATCAAGTGCCGTTTCCATTCCTGCACATTTTTCGTGCCAGATTGTAATGCCACGAATGATTTTTAAAGTTGTAGCAATTTTTAAAAGTTCACCCGCTGAAAGTGAGCCACCTGCATTTGCTCTGCTCAATGCGTTGTTCACATTTTGTAATCCGCCAAAAGATGGTGCACCAAATTTGGCGATAAGAATATAGGCTGCTTCGGTTTTATCGAGCAACTTGGTTACTTCAAAATAGTCAGTTAATGGCTTAATTTCAAGTGCCATTTCTTTTGCATCTGCAGATAATGCAGTATCACTTAACATTTTGAGAATTTTATCAAGTTCAAGTGAAGTAAAATACTTGTTCATTTTTTATACCTTTATACTATTATAAAAATCTAATGTTTTAAAATTTCGTTGTAATTGTGCTAATAAATATTTTTCAGTTATATATGATAAATCGGGAAGTGCATAATCTTCCATTTTGAATGAATAGATTTTGTCAAACTCTGAAAAAGCAATATGACGAAGTGCTTTCACAAGACCTATATCCAAGTGAAACATTGCATCAGACGATATGCAGTTATCGCAATATAAAAGTCCGTCTTCAACACTGAAATACATTGTATCTGTTTCATATTCACCGCAACGCTCACAAGCTATGAGATTAGGCATATAACCCGCTATGCACATCATTCGAAGTTCTGTTATTGCTTTGACTTGTTCTGGTGGCATTGTGCCCTTTGCCAAGAAATGAAGAGAATTGAGCATCAGTCTTAAATATTCTTCTGCTATTTCTTCTTCCTGAACCAGTGTCATTATTATCTCTGAAAAATATTGTGCCAGTGCCATTCTTTCAAGGTCTTCACGAAGTCCGAAAAAAGTTTCAATCGGCTCAGCTTCATCAATTATGTAACTGTCTTTGGTTTTATACAAAGACAATTTTGAATAGCAGAACATTCCTGTTGAACTGCATTTTCTGTTTTTATAAGATTTCGCACCACGGACAAATGCTCGTACAAGCCCGTTATGGCGTGTTAGTACCGTAACGAGCTTGTCTTTTTCACCAATATTCTGTTCTTTGAGTATTACTCCGTCCGTATTCGTCCTCATCGTCGAAATCCTCATCGTATTGTTGTCTTTTATTTTCGAGAGATTTTTTATACATTAAATAATCTTCGACTTTGCCACTTTTTGTAAATCTGCTCCATATTGCCATATTATCCATTACAAATCACCTACCATTAGTAATTTGTGTCGTGCAATATGAAATATAATTGGTAAAAATAAAGTTTATTGGTAAATTAATCTAATCCGAAATTATGAATAAGTCCTTCACGGTTACGCCAACCTTCTTTGACTTTTACCCAGCATTGAAGATTGATTTTGCAACCGAAAAAGTTTTCCATATCCTGACGAGCATAGGTTGAAATCTTTTTAAGCATTGCTCCACCCTTGCCAATGATTATACCTTTATGACTATCTCTTTCACAGAAGATTGTTGCTTCAATATCCATTATTCCGTCACTGCGTTCACGCATTTTTTCAATGCTCACAGCAGTGCCGTGTGGGATTTCTTTATCGAGAAGTCTTAACATTTTTTCACGAATGATTTCACCTGCAAGCACTCTTTCGGGTTGGTCTGTGAGAGTGTCTTCTGGGAAGAAATGTTCTGATTCAAATGCCAACTTTTTAAGTTCTTCTAAAAGTTCTTTTATTCCACTACCATTTTGTGCAGAAACAGGAACAATGGCATCAAAATCATAATATTCTGTCATTTCTGCTATTCTTGAAATGAGATTTTCTTTTTCTTTAACTGTATCAATTTTATTGATTGCAAGAATTGCAGGGTTTTTGCCTTTTTTGATTTTCTCAATGAGTTCAAGCTCTGCTTCTTTCAATTCACCATCAGGCTCAACAACTAAAAGGCAAGCGTCAACACCTTCAATGCTATCGCTGACTGCTTTAACCATTTTTTCACCGAGTTTTGTCTTTGGTTTATGAAAACCTGGTGTATCTGTAAACACCAACTGAATATTGTCATCAGTTGTGAGTACACCCATAATTCTTGTTCTTGTTGTTTGTGGTTTTGAAGAAACAATTGCAATTTTTGTTCCTAAAAGTTTATTGAGAATTGAAGATTTGCCCACATTGGCTTTACCAACAATGGCAATAAACGCTGTTTTTGGTGTATTCATTTATTTCTTTTTCCTTCCAAATCCGAAAAATATAAAAATTGTAAAAATTACTACTGAAACTGCAAAGAGCACGATACTCAATGGGTTGTCCAAAAAGTATGCAAATAAAAGTTCAAATGCTTTTGGTTGATACATAATTGCTATACCACAAAGCACAGAAAAAATTGCAAAAACGAGCACCGCGCCCGCTGCACAGTCTTTTGCGATTTTGCCAAGTTCTGTATGTTCTTCGCCATATAAATCCACTGCTTTTTCAATAGCAGTATTTATGAGCTCGCCACCGATTACAAGTCCGTTTGCAAGAAAGATTATTGCAAGTTCTGTTCTTGTGATTTCAAAGAAATCAAAGAAAAACAAGAAGAAATACATATAAATCATACAAACAGTATGTATTCTTAAATTTCGCTCTTTTTTAAGTGCTGTGAAAATACCATTGAAGGCATATCCAAAACCTTTAATAAGATTTTTCATAATTATTCCTCATCGAAATAGTAGCTACCATTTCTCTTCAAACCAACTCTTGTAAGAACTGCTTCTTCTTTTTCACGCATTTTCACTGCTTCAAGTCCACCATTTTCGTGGTCATAGCCTAAAAGGTGAAGAAGTGAGTGTACTGTTAAAAATCCGATTTCGCGTTGAAGTGTATGACCATATTTTTC
>JAZLBL010000023.1:0-3224 GCA_045613685.1 Candidatus Fimenecus sp.
GATAAGTGGTCAGAATCTTATATTGCAAAATGATAAAAAACGGACGGCTCTGCCGTCCTAATATATGCCTCCTTAGTTCAATGGATAGAATAAATCCCTCCTAAGGATTAGATGTGGGTTCGATTCCCGCAGGGGGTGCCAGAAAGCAAGTCTTTGGGCTTGCTTTCTTTTTTATCAAAAACTTTACAATAACTCACAAAAAAATTACCCAACATAGTGTTGAAAAAGTTGTGTGGAATATAGTATAATATTTCTGTTAAAATTTGTTATTATTTTTTGGAGGTTGCTATGAGAAACATTAAAGTTATCAATAATGATTGGCTTTTCTCAAAAAATGCTAAATCTGCTCCGTCAAATCTTCCAACAGATTGGGAAGCTCTTAATCTTCCTTTCACTTGGAATGGTAAAGATGGTCAAGATGGTGGCAATGACTATTACCGTGGCACTTGCTATTTTGCAAAAGAAATTAAAGCCGACGAATTACCTGAAGGCGCAGTTAAATATCTTCAGTTTGACGGCGTAAACTCATCTTGCGTTGTTTTCTGGAATGGCAAAGAAATCACAAAGCACGATGGTGGTTATTCAACATTCCGTGTTGAAATCAAAGATATTGCAGACAAAAACTTGCTCGTTGTTGCAGTTGACAACTCTGCGAATGACAGAGTTTACCCTCAACAGGCTGACTTTACATTCTACGGTGGTATTTATCGTGATGTTAGTGTTATCGGTGTTCCTGAATGTCACTTTGACCTTGATTACTATGGCTCACCTGCTATTATGGTTACTCCTGAAATCAAGGGTGCTGACGCTGAAATTGAAATTAAGACATTCTTCAAGAATGATAATTGCAAAGTTCGTTATGAAATCATTGCTGACGGTGAAATTATCGCATCAAAAGAAGAAGATGATGACGATGCAGATTTTGAAATCAAGAATGTTCACCTTTGGGACGGTCTTAAAGACCCTTACCTTTACACAGCAAAAGCAACTTTAATCTGTGACGGAAAAGAAGTTGACGAAGTTTCAACTAGATTTGGTTGCCGCACATTCAAAATTGACCCTGAAAAAGGCTTTATTCTTAATGGTCGTGAATATCCACTTCGTGGTGTTTCTCGTCACCAAGACAGACCTGATGTCGGTAATGCATTGACCCCTGAAATGCACAAAGAAGACCTTGACTTAATTCTTGAAATGGGTGCTAACACAATTCGTCTTGCTCACTATCAGCATTCACAGGTTTTCTATGACCTTTGTGACGAAGCAGGTCTTGTTCTCTGGGCTGAAATCCCATATATTTCAAGCCATATGCCAACAGGTTATGACAACACAATTTCACAGATGAAAGAACTTGTAGCACAAAACTACAATCACCCATCAATTGTTGTTTGGGGTCTTTCAAATGAAATCACAATCGCGGGTTCAAACCCTAACCTTATTAAAAACCACAACGACCTTAACGATTTAGTACATAAAATGGACAAAACTCGTCTTACAACCATTGCAGCAGTTTCAATGTGCTCACCTGACGACCCATATGTACATATTTCTGATGTTGTTTCATATAACCACTATTTCGGTTGGTACGGTGGCTCAACAGATATGAACGGTCCTTGGTTTGACGATTTCCACAAGAAATATCCTAACAAGCCAATCGGTATCTCTGAATATGGT
The DNA here is from genome assembly GCA_045613685.1 of Candidatus Fimenecus sp. GTDB lineage: Bacteria > Bacillota > Clostridia > Oscillospirales > Acutalibacteraceae > Fimenecus. The sequence goes on from JAZLBL010000023.1 coordinate 1,672, forward strand.
TGTGAAGCTCTTGACTGGCACACATCAACACCAACTCAGGGTGACTATACAGAAGAATATCAGGCATATTACCACGAAGAACTCATCAAGCAGATTGCTGACAGACCTTATCTCTGGGCAACTCATGTTTGGAATATGTTTGACTTTGCCGCTGATGCTCGTGCAGAGGGTGGCGAAAATGGTATGAACCACAAGGGTCTTGTTACATTCGACAGAAAATACAAGAAAGACTCTTTCTATGCATATCAGGCTTGGCTTTCAGAAAAGGCAGTGCTTCACCTTTGTGCAAAGAGATATATCGACCGCGTTGAAGATGTAACAAAGGTTACTGTTTATTCTAACCAACCAGAAGTTGAACTTTTTGCAAATGGCGTAAGCGTTGGCAAACAGACAAAGGGCAAATATCCATTCTTCTATTTTGAAGTTAAGAATGAAGGCACAACAGAGCTTAAAGCTGTTGCAGGTGACCTTACTGATACATCAACAATCAACAAGGTTGACACTCCAAACGAAGCTTATGTTATGAAAGAAGAAGGTCAGGTTATCAACTGGTTTGAAATCAATATGCCTGACGGATACCTTTCAATCAACAACACAATCGGTGATATTATGAGCACATTCGGTGGAAAACTTGTAATGGTTAAATTCCTTATGATGCTCAAAAACTCAATGGGCGGCGGCAAGGATGAAAACGGCGAAGAAAAGAAAGGCAATATGCTTTCCGGATTCAAAGTTACTCCTGCAATGCTTAAAAATGTTTACGGTATGGCTAAAGGATTTACAATCAAGCGTGTATTCTCAATGCTTGGTGGTTCATTCACAAAAGAACAAATCCTTGAGCTCAATGCTAAACTCAACAAAGTTAAAGCGCCAAAGAAATAAACAAATAAATAAAATTAAGGACTACCAAATCGGTAGTCCTTTTTGTTTGTTTTTTAAATTGTGTTTTATTAATACAATGATTTTGAAAGGAAAAAGCAAGTCCAGAGCGCAATTACAAAAAGTCCTTCTGCTGGTATTGCAAGTTTTGTGTATGGGCATTTCCAACCTTTATCAACGCAAAGAAATATTGTTCTTGTAACAAAAACAGTTGTTGCGAAAAAAAGTCCACCAATCATTGAATAATATGGTGTTTTAAGAGCGAGCATAAGGAAAAGTAAAAATCCACCTAATGCACCTGAAATACCACCATAATAAACTCGGATTTCTGTAATACCTGCATTGTCAACAGGCTTTACTGAAAAACTTTCAGCATTTTTAAGTGGACTTGTAATAAATACAATAGCCATACCAAAAAAGTAAAGAATAAGACCGATAGTAGCCACTGCTGCAGGAATGTTTGACATTAAAATTTCTTTCATAATGAGTCTCCTTTATGCTTTGATTTCTTTTTTGTCGAAAAATGAAGTAAAGTTGATGATGAATAATAATACATATGCAACCCACATTGGAAGATTTTCGATAAATGCACTCTTGCCTACTGTTACTAAAAGTACAAGCATAAGAGCAAGAATAATAACGAAAATCACAGTTGCGATTATGTATTTCTTATC
>JAZLBL010000024.1:0-7223 GCA_045613685.1 Candidatus Fimenecus sp.
TCCCTCTGACGAGGGAGGTGGCACGAGCAAAGCGAGTGACGGAGGGAGAGATAGGATTTTGACTACCCCTCAGTCGCTACGCGACAGCTCCCCTGACAAGGGGAGCCGAGAATATCTTTTCATTAAAACAATTCGACAAACTCCCAATTTGTTGAAATCTATTTATTAAGTTTTCTCTCAATAACACTATGTAAAGTATCTGTAATAAGATATGTTAGGATAGTAAGAGCTACTCCATAAGATAAATCTGCACCATTTGCAATAGAAAGTATTGAGCAAACTAATAATGCAAGGTAGTTTATTTTCTGGAACACCTTGATTTTGATGTTAGCATTTTTACCTACCGAAAACAGTGATGAAATAATCACCATAAGTGAGAAAAGGATAATGCACACCATTGTGATGAATGGGAATAGATATGACTGATTAGAAAAATCAAAACTACCATTGATAATGCCCATAATTACGCTTATAAGTGTAATGTTTTCACCGTCATTTACCTTAAACATTGGCAAACACATCCAAGCAAGTGGTGAGAACATAAGAACAAAACGAACTATTTGCTCTTTACCACCAAAAGCAGAAGTTTTAATGTTGTTGAGCACTCTGTCAACTGCTTCTTGCTCTTTCATAGCTTTTTCGTGGTCGGCTTTAAGGCGATTATCCAAATCATAATACACCAAATTAGTGTTACATTTTGGACAATTCTGTTTCATATAGAAAGGGGATAATTTTTCGTTGCATTTTGGACAATTACTCATTTTCGCCACCTCCTGAAACCTGTGCGGAGAGTTGTGCTCTGCGCTCTGCCATTTCTTCACGGACTTTTTGAAGTTTTTCACCTGTAAGGTCATACCAGATATATGGAATAAGTGGCAACAAACCTAAAATTGCAGGTGCTAATGTGAACATTCCCCAGATAAGGGTATCTGTGTAGTCATATGCCTTAACTGTCATAGTTTCGGTTGCACTGATTGACACGAAAGAAAGACCGATTACAGGAAGAAGCAAGTTACCGATAGTTCCTGAAATTGAACCTGTGAGCTTGCCTACGAAAGTGAGTACAGAGAATGATACACCTTCGTTTCTCTCACCAGTTTTCCATTCCATATAGTCAATAGTGTCGCCAATCATTTCAGTTGGAATAACCATATTGATTGTGTTGAAGAAAGAGAAAAGAAGATTTTGCACCATAAGAAGCGGCACAACAACCCAAAGGTTTGTAAAGCATTTAACCCCGACTAAGAATACCACAATACCACATACAAGTCTTACAAATCCGTTAAGAAAGATGATTTGTCTGTTATCAAATCTTTGCTTGATTTTGGGAATGAGAAGATATGTAATAAAACCTAAAATTGTACCAGGAAGTGTGATGATAATTGTAAGTGAATTCATTTGCACAACTTCAGAATAGTAATATGCTTGGAAGAATCCACCAATGCCACCTATTGCACCGAGCACATTACCAATAACAATCAAAAGTAAGGGCTTATTCTTAATAAGTGCTTTGAATCCGTCAAGAACACTTGGCTCTTTGATGGTCTGAACAACTCTTTCTTTTGTACAGATACCTGAAAGTGAGAAAAGAGCCATACCAAATGTGCCTGAAATCACAGCCATAAGTAAGAAAACTTGTGAAAGTGAAAGAGGAATTGAGCCGTTGTTGCTTAAATCCATAAGCACTGTAAGAATTGTTGTTGAAAGTCCACCGATAAGACCTGAAACAAATCTTGCTGATGAAATAACTCTTGTTCTGTCAGAAGGGGATGGGCTAATTGCTGCACTCATACCCCAGAAAGGAACATCACCCAAGGTGTAGAAAAGTTCCCAAATAAAATATGTTATGAACATATATATGATTTTTGCTGTTGTTTCTGCATTTGGTCCTAAAATCTGCGGACCTGCAAAAAGTGCGATTGTAGCAATTCCCAAAGGAATTGGCACAATTAAAAGATAGGGACGAAGTTTGCCATATCTTGTTCTTGTTCGGTCAATAATTGAACCCATAAGTGGGTCGTTGATTGTATCCCAAAGACCTAAAAAGAGCATCATTGCGGCAACTGCTTCAGGGGGCACACCAAAAACCTTAACAAAGAAAAGTGAGAGATAACTACCTGCGATAATGTTATAACCAAAGCATTGACCAGCATTGGCAATGCCATAAGCAAGGGTTTCTTTGACGCCTACATAACGGATGTCGCCATTGTTTTGTGCCATAGTTTATTTTCTCCTTCCCTTGTTTCTGTCACGTCTTGCTCCACCTTTGTCATTGAGCATAAAGCGTTCCTTTGAGAGCCAATATGTAATATTTTCTTTTGTATCTCTGTGATAATTAAACACTCTGTCACGAACTTTATCATAAAGGTCAGTTGCAAGTGAACAAGTGTTTTCTTCACCATCAGCAGTAATTGCAAGAACGATAATATCTTTATCAACAGGCAACTCGAAATTAGTTGTTTCAGGATTAACTGTGATAGTTGATTTCCAGAAGAATAACTGTTCGCATTGAGCATCGCCATCAGCTTTATGTGAGTGAGTGAATTCAAAGCCTAATTTACCGTGCTTTGTGAATGCAACTTCTTTGAAGTCATATAAATCCCAACCCGCATAATATTCTCTGATATCATTTACACGGATTTGCTTGCCACCAAATGTTGCAACCTTGTCGCCGTTAAGAGATGCCAAGAGAAGATGCACTCTGTCAGTGCCTTTTGGTAAGAAGAGTGTCTGACCACCACAAAGAATTGCTTTTTTGTCTTGTGGAATTAAGAACTTAACACCATCAACATAGATTTCTTCAGGTGTAATTTCCCAAGGGATTGACTTGTTGATTACAGGAAGATTACCATTTCTTGCAGAGTTGTTACTATATGCTACCACATTACCTGGACAATGAATATCTATCTGGTCAGGCTCTTTATATGTCAAACGGTCAACTGTCAATGCAAATGTCTTGATTTCATAAGGTTTCAAATCAAAAATGAGTTTGCCGTCAGTAATTTCAACATCTTTGATATGCTCTTCTGATGCATAAACTTCACGAGCAGATTTAATTCCACCATAAATTGAAAGTTCAATGCCTTTTTGCTCTTGCTTTTCGCCTTCACCGATACGAACGATAATTTCATCACTATTTTCTGCTTTTTTCATTGCACGAAGAATAGCATTGCCTTTAAGGTTAGCAAATGAAATTTCTGTGCCCAAATCACCGCCATGCTTGGAACAGATGAATGACGCCATCGGCATAATGAATTCACGAGCAACACATTGAGTGTCGTGTCCCACATTACCCTTGTGTGAATAAATTGCATAAGAATAACGATTAAGACCTAATTCCATCATTGACTGCATTGAGTCAATGCGATAGTTTTTAAGTGGAGTGTGCATAAGGGTGAGACGAAGAGTGTTATTGTCGAATTTGTCCCAACCATATTTACATTCACTGATGACAGAAACACCGAAATCTTTTTCACTATCGGTGATGTCTGCCCATTTTTGTGCAGGCACTTCAAAAAGCTTGTCATTCATATTGCCACGCTTGATTGCACCAAGACCTAAATCGTATGTAGCAACAGGACTTTCTGCTGTGAATGAGAAAATCTCTTTTGCAAGTGAGCAAGTGCTTTGCCATTCGGTTTCTGTATAAACTTCAACACATTTTCCGCCACGGCTAAGTGCTACGATTGATGTAAATGTACTGTTTTTATATGCTTTAACAATCTTAACTGCAACACGGCAAACACCTTGCTCGATTACCTCAATATGTTTGATAGTTGCTGTGTGTTGTGGCTCACGGTTAAGCTCTTTATAGTTTAATTCCCAAGCAGGCCAGTCTTTGCTACCTGTATAATCAAAAATACCTGTAACAATCGGCTTTTTAAGAATTTCTTTATCTAATTCTTTGTCAAAAATTGAAGAAATATCACCATTGCTATTGAATTTAACAATATATTTTTCATTTTCAAGTCCGTTAATAGATGCTTTGAGCGGAGTGCGAGTGTGAGCAGGTTTTGCCTGAATATCAAGCACCTTATAACCCATTGCAGGCATTGTGATATACACAAGCATAATTGAATATTTGCTGTTCACTTCAATAATCTGTGATGGATATTCGTTGCCATCCTTATCGAAAGCAGTCATATTCTTATGACGGATTTGTGATGGTATGCGAATTTTAACAAGACCTGTGCGCTCATATTCCATTGGGTTTTGCACAAGAACAGCGATACCCTTTGCAAAAGATGCGTCAAGACGGTCGCTGATACTGCGAACAGATGCACAATATTCATTAGTAAATTGGTTCAAAGACATTGCATAGTCGTTCCAAGTTCTTCTGTATGCACGTTGAACTGAAGTGCCAGGCAAATCATCGTGGAATTGGTGAGCAATAACTCTCTTCCAACTGCGAGTAAGTGTATCCTGTGGATATTCGTGTCCGCTGAGAGTGAATGCTGCAACTGAAGAACGCTCTGCCATATCTGCAAGTTCTTCGTTTCGTCTGTTCCAACGCTTACCGATAGCACGCGATGTGTAACCACCAACGGCATGATTAGTCATAACAAGTTCGTTGTTCCAAACAGGGAGTTTTTGTTTAGTTTCTTCTGGAAGTGCATCAAGGTCTTTGAAAATCTGGTCTGCAGGAGCAGATAATACTTCAATTTCGTCTGTTCCATTTTTTGCCATTTCGTTAGCAAGAACTTTAACAGAAAGCTCTTTTGGTGCACCACCACGGTCGCCAGTACCATGGAAACAAGTGGTCATATCTAAATCATATTTTTCATTTTCTTTCATCTTTTTCTTGATGAAATCAAGTTCACGCACTTTTGTGAAAATGCGAGTATAATCACCACAGTTTGTATTACCATAAACGTAATTACCATCAACGCCATACCATTTGCCAAGGTCAAAAGGAATACCGTAAGCAGAGCTCCAAGTGAGCTTCTGTGTTGTAAATCCCTTTAAATTTGCGTGGTGCATAATTGAGGGGAGAGCATAGCCAAATCCAAAACAGTCAGGCAAGAAAATATCACAAGAGCGTTTGCCGAAATTTTTGTCGAAATATTCATTACCAAGAAGAATATTTCTGAAAAGTGCTTCAGGAGATGGCACGTTCACATCACCATTTTCAAAGGCGCTTCCGCAAACATTCCATTTACCCTGTGCGATATAGGATTTCATCTGTTCCCACATTTCAGGATAATATTCTTTCATAAGCTCATATCTGTATGAACCCTCAAAATTGAATTTATAATCAGGATATTTCTCAAAAAGAGCAAAATTGTCTTTGAGAGTGTTATAGATATATTTGCCGACAGTTGTTTCAAAATCCCAACTCCAGATAGTGTCAAGATGAGCGTCAGCAATAGTGTATATTTTCTTTTTAGCCATAAGAAAACCCCCATTTTCCAATATAAGAAAATTATATATTTTAATGGTAAAAAAATCAATATAATTGTATAAAAAAGGCAGTCATAAGAAAGCAGACAAAAATAAATTTTGAATTTTTTTACAAATATTGTTGACAAATGAAAATTTTAGGTGTACTATCAAACTGTACTAATTGAAATAGCACAGTTAGTACAGTTTCAAACAGGAGGTGATAAAGGTGAATATATTTCTCGATTACCATTCAAGAACCCCTATTTATGAGCAGATAAAAGAACAAATTGTTCTTGATATAAGCAGGGGAATTCTCAAAAAAGATGACCAGCTACCATCTCTAAGACAGTTGTCTGCGCAGTTAGGAATTAATATTAACACTGTCAAGCGTGCTTTATCAGAGCTCGAAGCACAAGGGGTAATTTACTCTGTTGCGGGTAAAGGTATATTCATCAGCGGCAACGCAGAATCTCAGAACATTTATCTCGAACAATCATTAGACGCAGTAAAATTAGCAATCATCAACGCAAAACAGATGGGGGCAAGTGAAGAAAAAATTAGTGCAATGGTTAAAGAACTTTTTAAAGGAGTTGAATAAAGAATGATTGAATTTAAGAATGTTACCAAAAAATTCGGTGATTTCACAGCGGTTGAAGATATTTCATTCGTGATTCAACCGTCATCAATATACGGTCTTATCGGCTATAACGGAGCGGGTAAAACTACACTTTTAAAAACAGCAGCAGGCATTTATAAAGCAGAAGAGGGCGAAGTGCTCATGGATGGCGTTTCAACCTATGATAACGACACAATCCGTCGCCAGATGTTTTATATTCCTGATGATTTGTATTTCCCCATGAATGCGACAATCAAAAGTATGGCAAAGTTTTATGCTGATTATTATCCAAATTTCAGCTTTAAAACACTTAATAACTTGGTTGAAGTATTCGGTCTTGACCCTAAAAAGAAAATTCGCGGATTTTCAAAGGGTATGCAAAGACAAACAGAGATTATTTTAGCCCTTGCATCACACCCCAAATTTATGCTTCTTGACGAAACTTTTGACGGGCTTGACCCACAGAAAAAAGAGATTACAAAGAAACTTTTTATTGAATATATTGCAGAGAGTGACTGTTCACTTGTGATTTCATCACACAATTTGTCAGAGCTTTCTGACCTTTGCGACAATGTTGGTCTGATTAACGGCAAAAAGCTCACAATGGACTGTTCAGTTTATGACATATCAGCAAATTACAGTAAATTCCGTCTTATTTTTGACCGTGATATTAAAGAAAGTGACTTTAAAGAAATTGAGTATAAATCACTTGATATTGACGGCAAGGTTGCAATGATTATCTTTGATAAAGCAACAGGCGAAGAAAAACAGAAGCTTAACGCACTTCTCCCAATCGCTATTGATGAATATCAGCTCACAATGGAAGAAGTATTCTTAAATGAAATGGAGGATAAGAAATATGACATCACAAAAATCTTTGAATAATGTGAATAAAAACGATTTCAAGCGTAGTCTTTTAGGCTCACTTCCATTTCCTGCCATAGCATTTGCAGTGCTTTTTATCTTTGTTACAATCCCTGTTTTCAGTTATGTTAATGATAATGCTTTCAAATTAGCAACTGAGCCTTTGGAATATTCAATGTTTTTAGCACCACAATCCATGTTCTACTATTCATTCTGGGCGCTTCCTGTGGGAATGGTTGCTTGTGGCATGCTGACAGCATTAAAATCATTTTACTTTATGCTTTCAAAAAAGCAGGTTAATGTATTTTTCAGCCTTGGTATCAAGCGAAACACAATAGTTATAAATCGTTCTATATCAGGT
>JAZLBL010000025.1:0-53465 GCA_045613685.1 Candidatus Fimenecus sp.
AATTTAATTACAGGTGCAATTTTGCTTGTTGTTTTTGCTGTCTGGACAATTCTTATACAAACAATAGATGTGCAAGCAGTTGGAATAAACAATACAAATGTAGGGTTTGCAAGGTTGAATACTTGGTTTCATTCGTTAACGGGTGCAAATATGACACTTTATATTATTACTGACTGGTTGGGCCTTGTGCCAGTATTTGTGGGTATGTGTTTTGGATTTCTTGGATTTATTCAGCTAATAAAACGAAAAAACTTATTGAAAGTTGATTTTGACATTACCATTTTAGGTGTATATTATGTTATAGTAGTATTATGCTATCTGATTTTTGAGATGATTCCAATAAATTACAGACCAATTTTTATAAACGGATTTATGGAAGCGTCTTATCCATCGTCAACAACATTGCTTGTGTTGGGTGTTATGCCGACACTTGTTTTTCAGGCAAACAGAAGAATAAAAAGTAATAAAATTAAAAAGATAATATGCGTTATTACAATTTTGTTTTCTGTGTTTATGGTCGTTGGAAGGCTCGTTTCAGGTGTGCATTGGATTACGGATATTGTCGGCTCAATTCTTTTGAGTATGGGATTGTTTTATGTTTATAAGGGGGTTGTGTTATGGAATTTAACGAAAAACTTCAGGATTTAAGAAAAACTAAGGGACTTACTCAAGAAGAATTAGCAGAAGTTTTATATGTTTCCCGCACTGCTATTTCAAAGTGGGAGTCAGGTAGGGGATATCCCAGTATTGACTCGTTAAAGGATATATCAAAATTTTTCTCTGTGAGTATTGACGATTTGCTGTCGAGCGAAAAACTACTTTCACTTGCTGAAAAAGAAAACAAGTCAAATATAAGAAATATGTGTGATTTGTTGTTTGGAATCGTTGATTTATTTTCGGTAATTTTAATTGTCTTGCCTTTATACCCCAACACCATAGATGGATTTGTATATTCTGTGAATTTATTAAACTATACACAGGTGTCAGAATTGAATAAAATTGTTTATTGGATTATGTTTATTTCACTTGTAATTATTGGAACATTGAAAGTGTTATTCACAAGATTGAAAGTAGAAAAAGGAAGAAAAGCACTTACAGAAGTATCAATGGTAATGAGTATATTGATAGTGTTGTTTCTCGCACTTACAAGAGAAGTCTATGCTGTGGTTGTAGCATTTTTGCTCTTGCTTGTGAAAGGGATAATGCTATTGAAATGTGTAAGATTTGGTAGATAAATTTGGATTTGTAGAAGAGCAACAGAAAAGCCACTCGATTGAGTGGCTTGTTTTTATGTGGTTAGCAATATTTTTTTGTGATTGATTTCATTTCGTCCATTTTATTTTCAATATCTGCAACAAGTGCAAATTGTGTGCGGGCACGGACTAAATTGTGCTCAGCATAATCTGTATGGAAATAAACATCACCATTGATATAGTCTGCAAGAAATCGGATTCCACATTCATAGGTCATCATCCATGCGCCAAGTGGTAAAAGCTCTTTTTCAAGGTCTGTGAGTGCATTTTTTGCGTTGCTGAGATAACCTTTTACATAAGCTTCATAAAGTTCAAGGTCAAGTGAAACTTTTGAAACATCCTTTTCGTCTTCTGCGGCTGTGTTAGCACCAAAACGAATGCTATCACCAAAATCATAGAGCGAAAGACCTGGCATAACAGTATCAAGGTCGATAATGCAAATACCTTTATTAGTTGCATTATCAAAGAGAATGTTGTTAAGCTTTGTGTCGTTATGAGTAACTCGAAGTGGCAATTTGCCGTTTGCAATTAAGTCGACGAGAATATGAGTTTCTTTTTCTCTTGCAATAGCAAATTCAACATCTTCTTTTGCTTTGTCAATTCTTCCTGAAAGATTATTATCAACGGCTTTTTTGAAATCTGCAAAGCGTGAAACTGTGTTGTGAAAATTTGGAATTGTTTCAATAAGTGAGCTACTATCATAATCTGCTAAAAGATTCTGAAATTCACCGAATGCCACACCTGCGTTATAGAAATCATTTGAATTCTCAATAGCGTTGCAAGTATAAACATCATCAATGAATTCATAAACACGCCAGCAAGCATTTTCTTCGTCAAGATAGAAATATTTGCCGTCAGTAGTAGGCAAAAATGTGAGCGTGCAACGGTTTGCCCAAGGCGTGTTCATATCATCATTCTTTTTGCGGATATGCTTTGTAACACCGACAATATTATTCATAAGACCTTCAGGGTTTTTGAATATTTCTGTGCTGATTTTTTGAAGAACATATTTTTTGATGTTCCCGTCTTCATTGAAAGTCAAAATGAATGTACTGTTAATATGACCGTTTGTATTTCTTTTGTATTCAATAAACTCGCCTTGAAGATTAAAAAGATTGCAAATCTTTTCAAGGTTAAATGGATTAGACATTTTTTACACCTCAATAACTTTTGCTATGCTCAAATTATACCATTTAATTATATATTGAACGCTCATTTAAGTCAATGCTTAAATTGTATAATAAATTATACTGTAATTGTGTAAAATTCCCCTTTACAGATAGCCGTTTTTAATGTAAAATATTATAAATATGATAATAGCAAAAGTGCGTTATCACGGAGGTGTATTTTTATTTATGGAACCTAAATACAAAAGAGTACTTCTCAAAGTCAGCGGTGAAGTGTTGGCTGGTGAGAATAAACACGGATTTGATTTTAACACAGTAAACAGTGTTTGCTCTGCAATCAAAGAAATGACAGATTTGGGCACAGAAGTTGCAATCGTTGTTGGCGGCGGTAATTTCTGGCGTGGTCGCAGTAGCGGTGATATGGATAGAACAAGAGCAGACCATATCGGTATGCTTGCAACTGTTATGAACTCATTGGCTCTTGCTGATTCACTCGAACAGTTAGGTGTTATCGTTAGAGTTCAGACTGCTATTGAAATGAACAAAATTGCTGAGCCATATATCAGCCACAGAGCAAAACGTCACCTTGAAAAAGGCAGAGTTGTGATTTTTGGTTGCGGAACAGGTAACCCATTCTTCTCAACTGACACAGCAGCAGCTCTTCGTGCTGCTGAAATTGATGCAGACATTATCTTCAAAGCAACAAATGTTGACGGCGTTTATGACAAAGACCCTAACCGCTTTGATGATGCAATTAAATATGATGTAATTACTCATCAGGATATTCTCAGTAAAGGTCTTGCAGTTATGGATAGCACAGCTGCTTCACTTTGCAGAGATAATGATATTCCACTTCTTGTATTCAACCTTCAACAACCTGAAAATATGGTTAAAGCTGTTTTGGGTGAAAATGTTGGTACAGTTGTAGTTTCAGAAAAATAAGGAGAATGATTTATGAATACAGTATTTGATACAATGAAAGAAAAAATGAATAAAACTGTTGCATCTCTTGAAAAAGAGTATGCAGGTATGAGAGCAGGCAGAGCAAGTGCTGCAGTTCTTGACAAAGTTGTTGTTGACTATTACGGAGTTCCAACACCTGTTCAACAGATGGCTGCTATCTCAGTTAACGAAGGTAGAATTCTTGTTATTCAACCTTGGGACGTTAGCACAATCAACCCAATCTCAAAAGCAATTCAGGCTTCTGATATCGGCATCACACCAATGAATGATGGCAAGGTTATTCGCCTTACATTCCCACCACTTACAGAAGAACGCAGAAAGGCACTCTGTAAAGACGTTAGCAAGATTGCAGAAGACTCAAAGGTTGCAATCCGTTCAATCCGTCGCGACGCTATGGATAAAATCAAAGCTATGAAAAAGAATAGTGAAATCACAGAAGATGACCAGAAAAATGCTGAAACAAAGATTCAGAAAATCACAGATGATTTCATTAAAGAAATTGATGTAGTCGCAGACAAAAAAGAAAAAGAGATTATGGAGATATAAGCAAGTTGCGGGGTGAATGGTCCGGTCATTAAGGTTGGATAATTCTGCCCCGATTTGCATATTTTAAGATTATGAGTGATATTAAAATTCCTGAATTTTCAGTCATTCCACAACATATCGGAATTATTATGGACGGTAATGGAAGATGGGCTAAGCAAAGAAATCTTCCACGCTATAAAGGTCACATTGAAGGTGCAAAAGTGTTCCGTAAAATCGGTGAGTTTGCAGCGGATGTTGGCGTTAAATGTATGACTTTCTATGCTTTCTCAACAGAGAATTGGAAACGCCCACAAGAAGAAGTGGATGCAATTATGCAACTCTTCCGTGAATATTTGATTGAAGCAGAAGACCGAAAAGCAGAAAACGAAGAAAAGGGTATCAGTCTTCGCTTTATTGGTGACAGAAAAGGTATGCCTGAAGATATTTTAGCGCTGATGGAGCACACTGAGAAAGAAAGCAGTAACAAGAATAATGTTATTCTCAACATTGCAGTTAACTATGGTGGCCGTCACGAAATATGCGAAGGCGTTAAAGAAATCGCAGAAAAAGTGAAGAATGGTGAAATCAATCCTGAAGATATTACAGAAGATATGATTTCACAGTCACTTTATACCAAGGACATTCCAGACCCTGATTTGATTATCAGACCAAGTGGAGAATATAGAACTTCAAATTTTCTCACTTGGCAATCTGCTTATGCAGAACTTTATTTTACAGATGTTCTCTGGCCTGATTTTACAGAAGAAGATTTAATTGACGCTTTGCGTGAGTTTGAAAAAAGAAATCGTAGATTCGGCGGAGTATAGGTGAAAGATATGGCAAAAAGAATAATTTCAGGTCTTTTGTTGACCGCTTTTGCAATTCTTATGATTGCTCTGCGCGACACAATTTTGCTCCCACTTGTTTTGGCGGCATTTTGTGTAATTGCAACAATTGAACTTAATAATGCAACAAAACTTCAGAATAAACCTGTTATGGTGATTAGTGTAATTGTTTCTGCAATCGTACCATTCTATTATGAATACAGCGATTTGTTGAGCGGTTTACCAATCAACCTTCAAGCAAAATATTTAATTTGTCTTTATATTCTTGCACTATTTACTTTTATGTTGTTTGAATATGAAAAGACAAAATTTGCACATATTGCAACGGTTATAATTTCATCATTGGCAGTGCCTTTTGCGATTTCAAGATTTATGTATTTCCGTGATGTTGATGAGTTTTTCCCAAGTGCAGGTTATACAGAATCTCACGGCATTTTCTTCATCTTGTTTGCGGCATTCGGCGCTTGGATGACCGATGTTTTCGCATTCTTTGCGGGTTCGTTCTTAGGCAAACATAAGCTTTGTCCTAAAATTAGTCCAAAGAAAACAGTTGAAGGTGCAATCGGTGGCGTTTTAGGTTGTGTTGCAGCGTGTCTTATTCTTTATGCGGTATTTGTAAACGCTGTGTGGGGAACAGAAAATGCTAATTATGTTGCAGTTGCATTAATGTCAGCATTTTTGTCATTTATCAGTATGTGTGGCGATTTGACTGCATCAGTAATCAAGCGTAATTTTGAAATTAAAGATTTCGGTAAATTGATTCCAGGTCATGGTGGAATCCTTGACCGTTTTGATAGCATAATTTTTGTGCTCACAGCACTTTATGCAATTCTTAATATTTTTGGAGTTGTTATCTGATGACAAGTGTTACTAAAAATTTAAGTATTTTAGGCTCAACCGGTTCAATCGGTACACAGAGCCTTGAAACAGCAAGAAAGTGCGGTTACTCAGTTTCCGCGCTTTCGGCATATTCAAATGTAGATTTAATTGAAGAGCAAATTCGTGAATTCAAGCCAAAAGTGGCTGCATTAGTTGATGAAAAAGCGGCAGCAGACCTTAAAATCCGAGTTGCAGATACAAACACAAAGGTGCTTTCTGGCATAGATGGTGTTTGTGAATGTGCGGCAGAAAATGATGCTGACACAGTAATCAACTCAGTTGTTGGTATGGCAGGTCTTAAACCAACACTTACAGCTATTGAATGCAACAAAAAAATTGCTCTTGCAAATAAAGAAACTCTCGTTGCAGGTGGTTTGTTAGTTACAACAAATGCAAAAGCAAAGGGTGTGGATATTTTACCTGTTGACTCTGAACATTCTGCAATATTTCAGTGTCTTCAAGGGCAACCTACTAACAGAGCATTAAAAAGAATTATTCTTACTGCGTCAGGTGGTCCATTCTTTGGCAAAACCCGAGAAGAACTCGCAAAAGTAACTGTTGCAGATGCTTTGAAACATCCAAACTGGAGTATGGGACAAAAAATAACCATTGACTCTGCTACAATGATGAATAAAGGTCTTGAACTCATTGAAGCAGTGTGGCTTTTCGATGTTCATCCATCAAAAATTGAAATCGTTGTGCACAGAGAGAGCATAATTCACTCTGCGGTTGAATATACCGATAATGCCGTGATTGCTCAGTTGGGGCTTCCTGATATGAAAATTCCGATTCAATATGCACTCACATATCCTGAAAGAATCGAATCACTCACAGGTGAGCTTGACTTGACTCAACTTGGCACGCTCACATTCTACAAACCTGATTACGACACATTCAAGTGTATGAACATCTGTCGTGAAGCAATCGCGCGTGGTGGTCTTTACCCTGCTTATGCAAACTCGGCAAATGAACAAGCAAACTTAATGTTCAGAAAAGGTGAAATCGGTTTCTTAGAAATCGGTGAGTTGGTTGAAAGAGTTATGAACGACGCACCGAAAGTAGAAACATATACAGTTGAAGACGTTTATGAAGCAGATGCTCTCGCAAGAGAATTAGTAATTAAATATGCAAAGTAATTTTTAGAAAGCAGTGATTTTTTGGAAATCTGGACTAAAATATGGCCTTATTTAGTTGCCATAGTGTTTTTCGGACTTCTTATTTCAATACACGAATTAGGTCATTTCACATTTGCAAAACTCTTTAAGGTTAAAGTCAATGAGTTTGCATTGGGAATGGGTCCTGCAATATTCAAAAAGAAAAAGGGCGACACGACCTATGCACTTCGTCTTTTACCTATTGGTGGCTATGTGAGTATGGAAGGCGAAGATGAAGAAAGTCAGGATGAAAATGCCTTTAATCGCAAAAAGGTGTGGCAAAAATTCCTAATTGTTGCAGCAGGTGCAATAATGAATCTCATTCTTGGTGTGCTTATCGTTGCAACAATTCTTTCAATGGATGGCCTTATCGGCACAAACAAGATTTTAAGATTTCACGAAAATGCGATTAGTCAACAAACAGGTCTTAAAGAAGGCGATGAGCTTTTAGAAATTGATGGCCATAAGCTTTTTTCTGATATGGATATTTCATTTCTTATGAGCCGAAGTGATGACGGAGTTTTCGATATGGTTGTTCGTCGTGATGACGAAAAAGTTGAGTTAAAAAATGTCACTTTCAAAACAACAAAAGAAGATAAATACACACATATCGAATATGACTTTATCATTCTTGGTGAAGAGCCAAATGTGTTAAATATAGCATCAACATCTGTTAAACAAACTGTTTCAATCGCTCGTCTTGTGTGGCTGAGTCTTTTTGACTTGGTTACAGGTCGATATGGACTGACAGATTTGTCAGGTCCTGTGGGCACAGTCAATGTTATTGCAGATGCAGCAGCAAGTGCGGCACAGAGCAAAGCGGGGCTTATCTCGGCGCTTACAATGATGGCATTTGTTTCAATAAATATTGGTGTTTTCAATTTGTTGCCATTACCGGCACTTGATGGTGGAAGACTTTTCTTCCTTGCTATCGAAGGTATAAGAAGAAAACCATTAAATCCAAAATATGAAGGTTATGTGCACGGCGCAGGTCTTGCACTTTTGCTCCTTTTAATGTTAGTGGTAACCTTTAACGATATATTGACGCTAATTAAAAATTAGGTGATTTTAAATGATTGAAAGAAGAAAAAGCAGAGTAGTAACAGCGGGTAACTTGAAAATAGGTGGCAATAATCCAATTTCAGTGCAGTCAATGCTTAATGCCCCCGCAGAAGATGCAGAGGCAAATGTCAGACAAGCAGTGGCACTCGAAAATGCAGGTTGTCAGATTGTGCGCCTTACTGTGCCAAATAAAGAAGCAATTAAAACCTTATATGCAGTTAAAGATGCAGTTAAAATACCAGTTGTTGCAGATATTCATTTTGACTATCGTTGCGCACTTGAAAGTGTGGCGGCGGGCGTTGATAAGGTGAGAATTAATCCTGGTAATATTGGTGATGACGAAAAGGTGAGAGCAGTTGTTGATGCTTGTCGTCTTCATAATGTGCCAATCAGAATTGGCGTGAATTCTGGTTCACTTGAAAAAGAATTGCTTGTAAAATATGGCTCACCAACTCCCGAAGCAATGGCAGAGAGTGCAATGTATCATATTAAATTGCTCGAAAAATTTGACTTTAACGACATTGTTGTTTCAATCAAATCATCAGATGTGCAGAAGATGGTTAAAGCATATCGACTTGTTGCTGATATGTGTGATTATCCTTTGCATTTGGGTGTTACAGAAGCGGGCACACACAATATGGCACTTATAAAATCAAGCATCGGCATTGGCTCGCTTTTGCTTGATGGAATTGGGGACACAATCCGTGTTTCAATGACAGCCGACCCTGTAACAGAAATCAAAGCAGGATTTGACATCTTAAAAGGCGCAGGCATTAAAACTGACTGTGCACAAATCGTTTCTTGCCCAACTTGTGGCAGAACAAAAATTGACCTTATAGGTCTTGCAGAGAAAATAGAAAAAGCACTTGCAAATTATGATAAACCAATAAAAGTTGCAGTTATGGGTTGTGTAGTTAACGGTCCCGGTGAAGCAAAAGAAGCAGATATCGGTGTTGCAGGTGGCGACGGATGTGGCGTAATTTTCAAACACGGTGAAGTGCTTAAAAAAGTTCAAGAAGACGAAATTGTTGACGAACTTCTCAAAGAAATCGAAAAAATGTAATGGTGTGAATACATATGGCAAATTTCAAATCCCTTATGGGTGAATATTTTGATTGTGAACGCAATCTCGATATAGCGGTTTCAGAAATTTTGGGACTAGCTATTAATGAGTCAAACAGAACGGCAAAGCTCACAATCAAACCATACAGAAAAATTGAAGAACAAAGAATTAAAGCTCTTGAAACTGAACTTTCAAGGGCTTTGAGTGTTAATATCACAGTTGAATGTGACGAAACAAGAACAGGCTTTCACCCACAATTTATGGATGTTGTTCTTGAAATTCTTAAATCAAAGGTTTATGTTGCAAGCGGATTTTTTAATAATGCAGAATATGAATTGAATGACAAAGAATTGAAAATCAACCTTAAAAAAGGTGGCAAAGATATTCTTCTTTCAGTTGAATGTGATAAAGAAATCGAAAAAATCATTCGCGGAATTTTTGGCTTTGAATGTAAAGTCGTGCTTATTCAAGGTGAATATGATGCTGAAACTGCAGTTGATATGATGCAGAAAAAAGCAGACGAAGAGTCAAAAAGAATTCAGGCAGAAACAATCGTCAAAGGGAGAAATCTCGACGAAAACAATTTCAGTCCTGAAGTTTATTATAATTATAGCGACAACGATGCACCACCTGAAAATAATGACTTTGGTGGTGATTTTGCAGTTGATTTTGAGCAGGAAGAAAACGCAGATTTTGCGTCCCTTATTAAATATGATACTCTCAAACCAATTTATGGCAGTGCAATCAGACTTTCACAGTTGCAACAACTTTGCGACGTTAATATCGAAAGTGGTGCGGTTGCCGTTTGGGGTGATGTTTTCGGTCTTTCTGTGAGAACAACAAAAGACGGCAAAAACAATATTATCACTTTTAATATTACAGACGAAACCTATTCGTATGGTGTTAAGATTTTTGAAAGAGTTAGCAAATGTGAATCATTCTTAGCAGCACTTAAAGACGGAATCACTGTTGTTGTGCGTGGACGAATGACATTTGATAAATTCTCAGGTGAAACTGTAATCAACGCAACTGCAGTTAATACTATTTCAAAGAAAACAAAGCAAGACAATGCCGAGAAAAAACGCGTTGAATTGCATTTACATACAAATATGTCTGCAATGGATGGTATGACATCTGCGGACAAGCTTGTTAAAAGAGCTCTCGATTGGGGACATCCAGCAATCGCAATTACAGACCACGGCGTAGCACAGGGTTATCCTGATGCTATGAAGGTTGGCGAAGGCAAAGATATCAAGCTTATCTATGGTGTTGAAGGTTATCTCATTGATGATGTGAATAATCCTGATGTTGATTATAAGACATTACCAAGATATCACATTATTATTCTTGTTAAAAATGCTGTGGGACTTAAAAATCTCTACAAGCTTATTTCACTTTCAAACGTTAAATATTTTTATAAGCGTCCGCTTATGCCACGCTCTGAAATTATCAAGCACAGAGAAGGTCTTATAATCGGCTCTGCTTGTGAAGCAGGTGAACTTTATAGAAGTATTGTGTTTGATGAGAGTGAAGATAAAATCCGCGAAATTGCAGAGTTTTATGACTATCTTGAAATTCAACCTAATGGCAACAACCAGTTTATGATTCGCAGTGAGCGTGATGAATATGCTCATATCAATACGGTTGAGGATTTAGAGAATATAAATCGCAAAATTATCGCTCTTGCAGATAGTATGGGCAAGCTTGTGTGTGCAACAGGTGACGTGCATTTCCTTGACCCTAAGGACGCTCAATTCCGCGCAATTCTTATGGCTGGACAAGGCTTTAAAGACGCCGACGAGCAAGCACCTCTCTATTTCAAAACAACTGAAGAAATGCTCGAAGAATTTGCATATCTTGGTGAAGAAACAGCCTATGAAGTTGTTGTCGAGAACACCAATAAGATTGCAGATATGATTGAGCAAGTACGTCCAATACCAAAGGGTACATATCAACCATCAATCCCAGGTGCCGAAGATGAACTTCGTCAGATTTGTTGGGATAAAGCAAAAGACTGGTATGGTGACCCTGTGCCTGAATATGTTGCTGACAGACTTAATCGCGAACTTGAATCAATTATTGCAAACGGATTTGCCGTGCTTTATATTATCGCTCAAAAACTTGTTTGGGATTCAGAAGCACACGGCTATCATGTTGGTTCCCGTGGTTCTGTTGGCTCATCTTTCGTCGCAACAATGGCAGGTATCTCAGAAGTTAACCCATTAGCACCACACTATCGTTGTGCAAAGTGTAGACATAGTGAGTTCTTCTTGCATGGTGAATATGGCTCAGGCTTTGATATGCCACCAAAGAATTGTCCACATTGTGATGTTCCAATGGTGCGTGATGGGCACGAAATCCCATTTGAAACTTTCCTTGGTTTCCACGGCGACAAAGCGCCCGATATTGACCTTAACTTCTCAGGTGATTATCAGGGATGTGCTCACAGATATACAGAAGAATTATTCGGTCGCGACCACGTGTTTAAAGCGGGTACAATCGCAACTGTTGCAGATAAAACTGCTTATGGCTTTGTGAAAAAATATCTCGAAGAACGTGGCAAGACAGTAACCCGTGCAGAAGAAGACCGACTCACTCGTGGTTGTACAGGTATCAAGCGTACAACAGGTCAACACCCTGGTGGAATGGTTGTTGTTCCTAACGAGTTTGATGTTTATGATTTTACCGCAGTTCAATTCCCTGCAGACGACACAACATCAGATATGGAAACAACTCACTTCGACTTCCATTTCTTGCATGATACAATTTTGAAACTTGATATTCTCGGCCATGATGTGCCGACCCTTTATAAACATCTTGAAGATATGACAGGCATTCCTGTTATGGATGTTGACGTGTGTGACCCTAAAATCGTTAGTCTTACAACAAGTCCTGAAGCATTGGGTGTTACTGCCGAAGATATCGGATGGAAAACAGGCACATTGTCAATTCCTGAAATGGGAACATCATTCGTTTGTCAGATGCTTTTGGAATCTCAACCAAAAACATTCTCTGACTTGTTGCAGATTTCAGGTCTTTCTCACGGTACTGACGTTTGGCTTGGTAACGCACAAGAGCTTATTAAAAACGGCACTTGCACAATTTCTGATGTTATCGGCACTCGTGACAGTATTATGACTTATCTTATGCATAAGGGACTTGATTCAGGTCTTGCATTCAATATTATGGAAAAAACCCGTAAAGGTATGGTTGCAAAATTCGGGTTCCCTGAAGGCGCAGAAGATGAAATGAGAAAATGCAATGTTCCTGAATGGTATATGGAATCTTGTAAAAAAATTAAGTATATGTTCCCTAAGGCTCACGCTGCGGCTTATGTTATTGCGGCACTTCGTCTTGGTTGGTATAAAATTTATAAACCAACAGAATATTACACAGCTTTCTTAACTGTTCGTGGTGGTGATTTGGATGCAGTAACAGTGCTTCAAGGTCATGACGCAGTTAAAAAACGCCTTGCAGATTTGCGTGGTAATCCAAATGAACGCAAGGTGCTCACAGCAAAAGAAAAAGACCAGTTCACAGCACTTCAGGTTGTTAACGAAATGATGGCTCGTGGTGTTGAACTTCTTCCTGTTGATATTTATAAATCACGCGCAACTGAATATTATATCGAAGATGGCAAAATTAGAATGCCGTTTGCAGCTCTTTCAGGTGTTGGCGAAAACGCAGCAAAGGGACTTGCCGAAGGTCAGAATGATGGAAATGGGGATTTTGTTTCGATTGACGACTATCAGGCAAGAACAGGCGCTTCAAGTGCAGTAATCACAGCGCTTAAAGAAGTTGGTGCACTTAAAGGATTGCCCGAAACTGCACAAATGTCATTCTTTGGTTTTTAATTTAAAGGAGAAATAGAAATGGAATTTTCTTGGATTATTTTAGGGGTTTTAGGTCTCTTTATTGTGGTTACACTTATCCGTGCAATTTTCTTCAAAGAGAAAAAGGCAGAAAACCAAAAACTCGAACCTGAAATGGTTAATATGGAAAAATATTGTCAGGATTTAAGTGACGCAATTAAAATTAAAACAATTTCTAACTATGACAGAGAACTTGTTGATTGGAATGAGTTCGATAAATTCCACGCATTTTTAGAAGAAAGATTCCCACTCGTGCATAAAACTATGACAAAAACAAAGGTTGCAGATGCAAGTCTTGTTTTTGAATGGACAGGTAGTGACCCAAGTCTTGATGGTATTGCTATGCTTGCTCATCAGGACGTTGTTCCAATTACAGCAGGCACAGAAGGTGACTGGGAACACGAACCATTCAGCGGTTATAACGATGGTGAGTTTATC
Source organism: Candidatus Fimenecus sp. (assembly GCA_045613685.1). GTDB lineage: Bacteria > Bacillota > Clostridia > Oscillospirales > Acutalibacteraceae > Fimenecus. The sequence goes on from JAZLBL010000025.1 coordinate 13,182, forward strand.
TGGGGCCGTGGCGCAATGGATATGAAAAACCACCTTATTGCAGTTATGGAGTGTATGGAAGAACTCATTAATGAGGGCTATCAACCAAAGCGTTCAGTTTTTATCTGTCTTGGCCACAACGAAGAAGTTGTTGCTGCTCCTGATAATGGTGCAAAACAGATTGCAGCATATCTCAAAGAAAAAGGTGTTCACCTTGAAGCAGTCCTTGACGAAGGTGGCGCAATTCTTCCTGTAAAACTTGGCAAACTTCTCGATATTAACCTTACAGGTGTTGGCATTGCCGAAAAGGGTAGCGTTAACTATAAGGTTAGCGTTAATGCAAAGGGGGGCCACTCATCACAGCCACCAAAGCATACTGCAGTTGGTAAACTTGCAGATGTTATTAAGGATATTGAAAATCATCAATTCAAAGCAACAATGCCTGATTACCTTAAACAACTTATCAAGAGAGTTGGCATGAATGCTGGTTATCCATTGAGGGTTGTACTTGTGAATGCTCCAATTTTACAACCACTCATTCTTGCAATTTGCAAAAATATTCCTGCTGCAGCATCTCTTATTCGCACTTGTACAGCGGTAACTATGGCAGAGGGTAGCCCACAGTTTAATGTGCTTCCACAAAAAGCATCTGTTACAGTAAACTTCCGTACAATGCCTGGCGTTTCAATTAAAGATGTTGAACAACATATCCGCAATAGCGTTAAGAATAAGGATATTGAAATAGAGTTTCTTGTTGGTAAAGAATCTTCACAAGTTTCTCCGACAGATTCAAAAGCATTCCAGACAATTAAAGAATTGGCAGAAGCACAAAACAGCAAAAACCTTGTTACACCATTCTTGGTAATGGGTGGCACAGATGCTTATAACTATGAGCCTGTTTGTGAAAATATCTATCGTTTCGCACCATTCGTAGCAGACACAAAACTTCTTCTCTGCACTCATGGTACAAATGAAAGAATTCCAATCGCATGCTGCGAAGATGCAATTGCATTTTTCAAAAGATATGTAAGAAGAATGACTAATGAATAATAAAAAAGGACTCTCAATTGAGAGTCCTTTTTTATTATGCCTTTTAATCTAAATTAAAATATTTCTTTGCGTTGTTAAATGAGATATCTTCAACAATTTGTGAAAGGAATTCGATATCACAAGGATATTTGCCGTCTTCAACCAAATCACCAATGATTTCACAAAGAATTCTTCTGAAATATTCGTGCCTTGGATATGATAAGAAACTTCGAGAGTCAGTAACCATACCAACAAATTTACCAAGTACACCAAGGTTGCTAAGGTCAATCATCTGCTTGCGCATACCGTCATAATGGTCATTAAACCACCAACCAGAGCCAAACTGAATTTTTGATGCTGCTTCTGCGCTTTGGAAGTTGCCGAGCATTGTGCCGAGCACATAATTATCCTTTGGATTAAGTGTAAAGAGTACAGTTTTCGGCAACAAATCTTTAACTGCAAGTGAGTCAAGATAACGAGAAAGTCCGTGAGCCAAGTTGTAATCATCAACAGAGTCAAAACCTGTGTCAGCGCCAAGAGCTTTGAACATTTTTGTGTTATTGTTTCTCATTGCACCAAAGTGCAATTCCATAACCCAACCACGCTTTGCATATTCTGCACCGAAGAATTGCAAAAGTGCTGTGCGATATTGGTCTAACTCTTTAACGCTGAATGTTTCGCCACCCTTGATTGCTTTTGCGAAGATTGTTTCTAATTCATCATCAGTTGCCAATTCATAAGGACAATAAGCTAATGCGTGGTCGGATGCGCGACAACCCATTTCGTCAAAGAATTTAATTCTCTTTTCGAGAGCGGTGAGTAAATCTTTGAAAGACTTGATTTCCATTTCTGCTGCATTTCCCATTACCTTAACCCAAGGCGCAAAAGCATCTGTGTCAATGAGGAATGACTTGTCGGGACGGAATGCAGGTAAAACCTTACATTTGAAAGTCTTGTCTTCTGCTAAAAGCTTGTGATATTCAAGAGAATCTGCTGCGTCGTCAGTTGTGCATACGCAATATACATTTGAACGCTCAATCAATTCTCTTGGTGTGAATCCACCTGCATTAATCTGTCGGTTACATTCTTCCCAAATTTCTTCTGCAGTTGCACTGCTTAATGGCTTTGTGATTCCAAAATATCTTTGAAGTTCAAGATGTGTCCAATGATAAAGAGGGTTGCCAATGCAATATGGCAAAGCTTCAGCATACTTTAAGAATTTCTCTTTTGGAGTGCTATCTCCTGTGATGTATTTTTCATCAATACCATAGCCGCGCATTCCACGCCATTTATAGTGGTCACCACCAAGCCAAAGCTCAGCAATGTCACGTGGTTGACGGTTTTCATAAATCTCTTTTGGAGAGAGATGGCAATGCCAGTCAAAAATTGGTGTATTTTTTGCACCTTTTTCAAAAATCTTTTGAGCAGTTTCAGTTGTCAAAAGAAAATCTTCGCCCATAAATTGTCTCATAAAATCACCTTTTTAAAAAATTTGGTTTTATTTCTTTTTATTCTAACACACATTTTTAAAAAATCATATAGAAACCAATAAAATTTTATAAAATTGTTATTGTTTTGTCATCGCTCAAAGCCTAATAAACTATTGAAAAAAGCATTATAATATGCTACAATAAACTGATTATAAATATTTTAATATCGAGAGGTATGTTTTTTTATGTCAGGACATTCAAAATGGAGTACAATTAAAAGAAAAAAAGAGAAAACAGATAACGCCAGAGCTAAGGTTTTCACTAAAATCGGTCGTGAAATCGCAGTTGCTGTTAAAGCGGGTGGACCAGACCCAGCAGGCAACTCAAAGCTTAAGGACGTAATCGCAAAAGCTAAGGCTGCAAATATGCCAAATGATAACATCGAAAGAGTTATCAAAAAGGCAGCAGGTGAAGGTAGCGGTGAAAACTATGACGAAATCGTTTATGAAGGCTATGGCCCATCAGGTATCGCGGTTATAGTTGAAGCACTTACAGATAACAGAAACAGAACTGCAGCAGACGTTCGTCACTATTTCGATAAATTTGGTGGCAACATGGGTATGAGCGGTTGCGTTTCATTTATGTTCAACCGTCAGGGTGTAATCCTTTTCGAAAAAGAAGGAATCGACGAAGACCAACTTATGGAAGATGCACTTGAAGCAGGTGCAATCGACTTTATCGCAGAAGACGAAATTTATGATGTTCGTACAGAAGCTAATGATATGGGTGCAGTTCGTGATGACCTTGAAGCAAAGGGTTATAAATTCGTTTCAGCAGAAGTTGAATATGTTCCAAGCACATACACAACACTCACAAACCTAGATGACATCAAGAATATGGGCAGAATGCTCGAAATGTTTGACGAAAACGACGACGTTCAAAACGTATATCATAACTGGGAAAACGAAGATGATTATGAGGGATAATTGTGGTCTTTTGGCGTCTTTTCGCTTTTGCGGTCTCGACTTATCCGCATAAGCCTTCGCCCTTAAAAGCAAAAATCCATCCAAATTTCAAACAGTGAAAAGGTGATATTATGAAAAAATATGATTATCTTATAGTTGGTAGTGGGCTTTTTGGTGCAGTGTTTGCACATGAAGCAACAAAAAAAGGCAAGAAATGTCTCGTTATTGAAAAGCGTGACCATATTGGTGGTAATATCTATTGTGAAAACATTGAGGGTATCACTGTTCATAAATATGGTGCTCATATTTTCCATACAAGCAACAAAAGAGTGTGGGATTATGTTAACGAACTTTGCGAATTCAACAATTTCATAAATTCACCTGTGGGAAAATATAAAGGTGAGATGTATAACTTGCCTTTCAATATGAATACTTTCTCAAAGATGTTCGGCGTTTCAACTCCTGAAGAAGCACAGAAAGTTATTGCTGAACAGAGAGCAGAAATCAAAGGCGAACCACAGAACCTTGAAGAACAAGCAATCAGCTTGGTGGGTCGCGAAATCTATACAAAACTTATCAAGGGCTACACTGAAAAACAGTGGGGCAGAGATTGCAAAGACCTTCCACCATTCATTATCAAACGCTTACCTGTTAGATACACCTATGATAACAACTATTTTAACGATAGATATCAGGGAATTCCAGAAGGTGGTTACAATGTAATCATTGAAAAATTGCTTCAAGGTATTGAAGTTCGACTTAATACAGATTTCTTTAGCGATAAAGAAGGTTTCTTAGCATTAACAGATAAATGTCTTTACACAGGTACAGTTGACGCATTCTTCGATTACAAATTAGGTCATTTGGGATACAGAAGTCTTAAATTTGAAACAGAAACTCTTGATTGTGAAAACTATCAAGGTGTTGCAGTTGTCAATTATAACGAGCGTGAAATTCCATTCACAAGAATAATTGAACACAAGCATTTTGAATTTGGCAAACAAGAAAAGACAGTTATCACAAGAGAGTATCCTGCTGATTGGCACGAGGGCGACGAGCCATATTATCCAATCAACGACGAGCAGAACAATGCTCTTTATGAACAGTATGCTCAGTTAGCAAAAGAACAAGACGGAATCCTTTTCGGTGGCCGTCTTGGTATGTATAAATATTATGATATGGATAAGTGTATCGAAGCAGCACTTAATCTTTGTGATGAGGAGTTATAATTATGAGTGATGTTAAAATTACCGCAATTATGCCGGTTTATAATGTTGAAAAATTTATCGGTAAATGTATTGAAAGTCTTCAGGCACAAACTCTTACAGAATGGGAACTTATCGCAGTTGATGACGGTTCACCCGATAATTCAGGTGCAATCTGTGATGAATATGCAAAGAATGATAGCCGTATAACTGTTATTCACAAAGAAAATGGTGGCGCACCAAGTGCACGTAATACTGCTATTCCACAGGCAAAGGGCGAATATCTCTATTTTGTTGACTCAGACGACTGGGCAGAGCCTACAATGTTTGAAGATATGTATAAAATGGCGAAAGAGAATGACGCTCAACTTGTTGTTGCAGGTTATTATATTGACACATATTATTCAGATACAGAATTCTATTCACAGGAACAGGCACTTCCAACAAAGATTTTCAAAAATCAGCGTGAGTTCCGTGAATATGCTCACAATATGTTTGATAAAAACCTTCTCTATACACCTTGGAACAAACTTTTTGAGAGAAAATATATAATGGATAATGATATCCGTTTCAGAAATACTTTCTGGGATGATTTCCCATTCAACCTTGATGTTGTTCGTGATGTTGAGAGAGTAGTTCTTATGGAAGATAAATATTATCACTTTATGAGAGCTCGTGCAGATAGCGAAACAGCAAAATACAGAAGTGATATGCTCGATAAACGTGAAGAAGAGCACGGTTGGATGCTTGACCTTTATAAGCATTGGAATGTTGACAGTGTTGAAAGTCAGGAAATGATTCAACGTCGTTACATTGAAAGAATTGTTGGTTGCGTTGAAAATGTTACTAACACTGCTTGCACACTTTCAACAAAAGAGAAGAAAGCAGCAATCAAAGCAATGCTTAATAGTGACAGAACAAAAACTGCACTTAAAATTGCACAACCTAACTCAACTGTTATGAAAATTATGCTTATTCCATACAAGATGAATTCAACAAGTCTTGTATATCTTGAAAGCACAATCATTTCAAAAGTTAAGTCAGGCAATGTTAAGTTATTTGCAAAACTTAAAGCTAACAGATAAAGGATTTTGAAAATGTCGTTAAAAAACAAGAAACTTTTTCTCCTTGATATGGACGGAACAATATATGAGGGTGCTCGTCTTTTCGAATGTATTAATGAGTTTTTAGCACATATCGAGTCGGTTGGTGGTCAATATGTTTTCATCACTAACAACTCATCTCGTTCAGTTAAGGATTATGTTATAAAACTTTCAAAAATGGGTATCAAAGTTACCGAAGATAATTTCTTCACATCTTCTCAGGCAACTGCTCTTTATTTGAATGAGCATTTTGAAGGCAAGAATATTTATTGTATGGGCACTGCTTCAATGATTGAAGAAATGAAAAAGTTCGGTGTTAACATTACAACCAAAGCAGACGAAGATACTGATTGCATTTGTGTTGGTTATGATACTGAGCTTACATATAAAAAGTTGTGGGATGTTTCATATCTTCTTCAAACAAAGAAAGACATTCCATATATCGCAACAAATCCTGATAGGGGATGTCCAACAGAATTCGGTCTTGTGCCTGACTGCTTTGCAATGTGCGAAGCAATTAACTATGCAACAGGTCGCAGACCACTTTATATCGGTAAACCTGATGGATTTATGATTGATTATTCTGTGAGTCGTTCACCTTTCACAAAAGAAGAAACAGTTGTAATCGGTGACAGACTTTATACAGATATCGCTTCAGGTGTGAATGCAGGTGTTGACACAATCTGTGTTCTCAGCGGCGAAAGCACACAGGAAGATATTGACAATAGTGAAATCAAACCAACATATGTCTATAAAGACATCAAAGAAATTTTAGGTCTTTTACAGGGGTAAAAAATTATGCAATATGATGCATTTGATGCAGGAATTGAATTAGGTGGACTTCGTAATCGTGACGATATCCGTTTGCTCATTTGCTATTTGTTAAAGAGTGTTGATGCACCAATGACAAGACAGATGCTCAATGAAGCAATGCAAGAAGATGGTCTTGCAAACTATTTTGAAGTGGGTCAGGCGATTGAAGAACTTTTGAAAACCGGCAATATTACTGCAGATATTTTAGATATGGAAGAAGTTTTATCAGTAACAGATAAGGGTAGAGAAGCAGCAGAGCTTTTGCAGACATCCTTGCCAAAAACTGTTCGTGAAAAAGCAATTAACTCTGCAATCAGATTAGTTACTCGTGCAAAAATTGAACGTGAAAATAAAATCGAAGTAGAGAAGCATGATGATGGTGGATACACAATCACATTCACGCTTTTTGACAGAGGCACAGAGCTTATGAAACTCTCAATATATGTTGTTGATAGTATTCAACTCGAAACAGTTAAAAAGAATTTTATTGACGACCCCGTTAAAGTTTATTCATCAATTATCACATCTCTTACTGTGTAATGGGAAAAATTAAAGATACAATTCTTTGGTTGTTTCTCACTAATAAATGTACTTATTGTGGTAAGCTTTTAAACAATGGAGAAACTCTGTGTGAGAATTGCAAAGAGCATTTGCCAAGAATTACAGGTGAGCGTTGTAAATATTGTGGTGCTGGCAAAGACAGATGTAAATGCAACAAACGCAAAATGAGATATGACGGAATAACTTCTCCATTTTATTATGAAGATGGTATTGCGGATGGCATAGCAAGGCTTAAATTCGGCGGAAAAGATTTTATGGCATATCACTTTGCAAAAGATATGGCGAAAGTGATTGAAAAGGACTTTTGTGATATAAGGTTTGATTATATAACATTTGTGCCCATATCATCGTTTCAAAAAAGGCACAGAGATTATAACCAAAGTGAATTGCTTGCAACAGAGCTTTCAAAAAATTTGTCATTGCCCATAAAAAATGTTCTTGAAAAGATTTTTGATAACGATATTCAACATGAATCATCACAGAATAGGCGAAAGGGTAATGTGCTTGGCGTCTATGATGTGAGAGAAAAAGAAGATGTTGTTGGCAAGACAATTTTACTGGTTGATGACATAAAAACAACAGGTGCAACACTTAATGAATGCGCAAAAATTATGAAAATTCGCGGTGCAGAAAAGGTTTATTGTGTAACCGTTGCATTGACGGGTAAAAAGGTATCAGAAAACCTTGATAAATAAGTAAATAATCTTAAAGGAGAATATATAAATGTCTAAGGAACTTGAAAAACAGTATAATCCGAAGAATGTTGAAGACAGAATATATAAAGACTGGCTCGACAACAAATATTTCCACGCAAAGCGTGAAGAAGGTAAAAAGACTTACACTATTGTAATTCCACCACCAAACATTACAGGTCAGCTTCATATGGGCCATGCTCTTGATAACACATTGCAAGATATTCTCATCCGTTATCACAGAATGGCTGGTTATGACACACTTTGGCTTCCTGGTACTGACCACGCATCTATTGCTACTGAAGCAAAAATCGTTGAAACAATGAGAGCTGAAGGCATCACAAAAGACGATTTAGGTCGTGATGGTTTCTTAGAACGTGCTTGGGACTGGAAAAAACAGTATGGTGGCAGAATTATTGAACAGTTAAAGAAACTTGGTTCATCTTGCGACTGGGACAGAGAAAGATTTACTCTTGACGAAGGTTGTAGCAAAGCTGTTAACGAAGTTTTCGTTCGTCTTTATGAAAAAGATTTAATCTATCGTGGTAACCGTATGGTTAACTGGTGCCCTTGCTGTAACACATCAATTTCTGACGCAGAAGTTGAATATGAAGAGCAGGATGGTTTCTTCTGGCATCTTCTTTATACAGTTAAAGAAACAGGCGAGCAACTTGAACTTGCTACAACTCGTCCTGAAACAATGCTTGGTGATACAGCTGTTGCTATCAACGCAGAAGACGAAAGATATAAGCATCTTCATGGTTGCCATGTAATCTTGCCACTTCTTAATAAAGAAATCCCAATCGTGTGTGATGAACACGCTGACATGACAAAGGGTACAGGTGTTGTTAAAATCACTCCTGCTCATGACCCTAACGACTTTGAAGTAGGTCAAAGACACAATCTTCCAATCGTTCGCACATTCACTTATGATGGTCATCTTACAGGTGCTGAGGATAAGAGAATTGCAGATGAGCTTATCGCAAGCGGCCGTGCTACAGAAAATGAACCTGAAGTTCTTGACTGTGGCAAATATGCTGGTATGACAACAATGGAAGCAAGAAAAGCAATGCTCGCAGACCTCAGAGCAGGTGGATATCTTAAAGAAGAAGAGCCACGCAAACACGAAGTTGGTACTTGCTATCGTTGTCATAACAATATCGAACCAATGGTTTCAAAACAGTGGTTTGTTCGTATGGTTCCACTTGCAAAGCCTGCTATTGAAGCAGTAGAAAAAGGCGAAACAAAGTTTATTCCTGAGAGATTCACAAAGAATTATCTCAACTGGATGAATGGTACTCGTGACTGGTGTATTTCACGTCAGCTCTGGTGGGGACACAGAATTCCTGCTTGGTACTGTGACGACTGTGGTGAAATGGTTGTTACAAAGGATGCGGTTTGCACTTGTCCAAAATGTGGTAGCAAAAATATCCGTCAGGATGAAGATACACTTGATACATGGTTCTCATCAGCACTCTGGCCATTCTCAACACTTGGTTGGCCTGACCAAACAGAAGATTTGAAACACTATTACCCAACAAACACACTCGTAACAGGTTACGATATTATTGGTTTCTGGGTATCTCGTATGATTTTCTCTGCTCTTGAATATACAGGACAAGTTCCATTTGATACAGTTCTTATTCACGGTCTTGTTCGTGATGCTCAGGGTAGAAAAATGTCAAAATCATTGGGCAATGGTATTGACCCACTTGAAATTATCGACCAGTATGGTGCTGACGCATTGAGATTTACTCTTGCAACAGGTAACAGCCCAGGAAACGATATGCGTTTTTCTGACGAAAAGGTTGAAGCAAGCCGTAACTTTGCTAATAAGATTTGGAATGCTGCTCGTTTCATTCTTATGAACCTTGATGAAAACGAATATGCACCATATGTTCCAAAGAACCTTGCTATCGAAGATAAGTGGATTTTATCTAAATACAACGACCTTGTTAAGGATGTTACAGATTCTCTTGAAAAGTTTGAACTTGGTCTTGCAGTACAGAAACTTTATGACTTTATCTGGGACGTATTCTGCGACTGGTATATCGAAATCGCAAAAATCCGTCTTAATGGTGAGTGTGCTACTGCAAAGGCTACTGTTAAAGCAGTTCTCGTTTATGTAATGTCAAATACTCTTAAACTCTTACATCCATTTATGCCATTTATTACAGAAGAAATCTGGCAGACACTTCCACACGATGGTGACTCAATTATGATTTCTGAATGGCCAGTATTTACAGACGACCTTTCATTCAAGGCTGACGAAGCTGAAATGGAAAGAGTTATGACAGCAATCAAGGCTGTTCGTAACCGCCGTGCAGAAATGAATGTTCCACCATCAAAGAAAGCAAAAATTTTCATTGAAACATCTTATGAAAACACATTCTCTGAAGGTGCAAACTTCTTTGTAAGACTTGCATCAGCAAGTGAAGTTGAAATTGTTAAGGGTTATGAAAACGACGAAGCTGTTGCCATAATCACAGAAGACGCAAGACTCTTTATTCCACTTGATGAACTTGTTGACTTCAAGGCAGAACTTGAAAGACTCGAAAAGGAAAAAGCAGGAGTGCTTAAAGAAATCGCATTTGTTTCAGGCAAACTCAACAACGAAAAATTCGTTGCAAAAGCACCTGAAGCACTCGTTAACGAGCAGAGAGAAAAACTTGCTAAATACACAGAAAAACTCAATATGCTCGAAGAAAGCATAGCGAAGATAAGTAATAAGTAAATCATGTAGGGGCGGGTCTCTGTGCCCGCCCGAATTTTTTATAGAAAGGGGCTAATTAAATGAAAAACATTCAAATTTCTGTTCCTAAGTATAATGATTGTATTCAACTTAACTGGGAAGAAGATTTTAAAATTAAAGTTTCTAATGATTGTGATGCTTTAATGATTGAAGCAAATAAGGGAGGACTAGTGTCTTTAGCACGCCATTTGTTATTGTTAGCCCAAGAAGATGTGCCGAATGGTTCGCATATACATCTAGATGAATTTAATTCTCTTGAAGATAATTCTATCGGATTGATATTATCAAAAAGGGAAGATTTGTGATTGCGGGCGGGCACGGAGACCCGCCCCTACAAAGTTTGCTAAAAATATAAATAAGACAATAAAAAAAGGAATTCTCAATTTGAGAATTCCTTTTTTGTTGTCTTTTGATTATTTTAAAAAACTTTCTGCTTCTTCTAAATCTTCAATTGTGTTTATATTGAACTCTCTTTTTGCAATGTTGAGTGCTAATCCACGATAACCGGTTTCAGTTAAATAATTGAATGAGTCACACAAGTCTTTCAGCTCAATATGTGATTTAATAATTTCAAGAGTTTTAGGACTAAAAACAGTAAATCCTGTACCCTTAATATTGTTTGTTACAATCTGTGGTTTTTCAATACATTTTATAAGTTTTGATTCACTGTCTGTCTCAACAGAAAAATTATTTTTGATTTTCTCTGCATCTTCTTCAAAAGTGATTCCACAATAAAAATCAAAATCACTTTGAATTGCTTTTTTGATTTCTGCTATCTTCAAATTTATGAAAATCTCATCGGATAACTGCAAAATTACCGTTTCATCACACTCCATAACATTCAGTGCTTCAACAAATGCATTCATAAGTCCGTTTTGCTCTTGTTGGTTGACATAGTGAAGATTTATGCCTTTATACTCGTTGCCGACAACGGTTTTAATTAAATCGCCTTCTTTGCCGACAACAATATAAGCGGTGTCAACTTCAAGTTGGACCAAATTATCAAGAGCATAGGTTATTAAACTTTTTTCATTAACTTCTGTTAATGGTTTGCAACGCTCGTCATTGCTACTGCTTTTTAAACGCTTGCCGTCCCCAGCAGCCAATATTATACCAACCATAAAGTTTCCAACCCCTTTCTGCTCTTGTAATTATTCAAATGTAAAAAGCATTAATAATTAATTCGTTTTTCTTCAATAATAATCGGTTTTTCACCATTGTTGCGAGGTAATGAAATAAGATGTTCTGCACAGAAAGAAATCATCAACAATAAAAGACCTAAGAAAATGAAAACTAATCTTAATATAATACTGCTGATTGCTTCGTTAAGAGATAAGTCGAAGATGTTTGGTATGCAAAAAATAAAAAGTTCAAGAATGGTTAAAACCATTGCAATTATAGAAACCCAGATTACTCGTCTAGGCAAAACCTTTGAAGCATTTACAATACCACAAACTGCGAAATCATAATATTTTGATAGTGTGAATTTGCTCTTGCCCTTTTTTCGCTTTTCCTGAAGATAATATATGTATTCAAAAGAAGAGCCGTATTCATAAATAAGTCCACGAAGGAAGGGCTCATTTGTATTGATTTTTTTAAGAATATCAATAAAGCTTTTATCAAACAATTCGAACTCAGTTGCGTGAGGAACCATTTTAACACCGAAAATATTATTAATAACCCAATAGAATAAAGTTCGGATGAAATAAACGAACTTATTCTCTTTGCTTTGGTTTTTAACACCGAAAACAATTTGAACGCCCTTTTCCCATTTTTCAATAAATTTTGGAATTTCTTCAGGCGGATTCTGCAAATCGGCATGTAAAATTACGGCACAATCGCCCTTTGCCTGTTGGAAACAGTAAAAAGTACCTTTTGCATAACCGAAATTCTTTGAATAAAAAACTGCTTTGATATGTTTGTCTTTGTTGCAAAGCTCTTCTATTTTTTCTTTTGAACCGTCTGTAGAGCCGTCATCAAAAAAAACGATTTCGTAATCGTATTGTGGGAGAGTTTGCATTACTGTTGTTGTGCGCTCATACAACTCGTCAAGGGTATCGCGCTCATTGTAGCTAGGAACGACAATTGAAATTAGTTTTTTACTCATTTTTGTCACCTTAATCGTATGTTTTATCTAAATCGTATTTCTTAATAATCTTTGGATATGCGTGTGAATACCAGAAAACATATAAGAATTCATTCAAAGCCTTAAAGCCATCAATAAAAAAGCTTATAGGTCCTTTGAGTGAAATTGAGTGAAGACCATTGATAATAGTTTCTTTTGCAAATTCAAATGCTCCATGTTCCTGTAAAGCGCCCTTGTTTGAAAAACTCTTCCACATATACCAGCTTCTTATTACCTTTAAATCAACATCAGGAACAGCAGATAAATTCTGACCAATATGCTCTGTTGCAACAACTTTACCCATATCCTTAAGGCGTTTTGGTGGATGATATGAGCCATCTGCAATAACCTTATCGTAAAGTTCAGTGCCAGGTAATGGTGTAAAATGGAATACTGGTGTAAGATTTGCCTTAATTGTATTAAGAAGCTTTACCGTGTAACGCAATTGTTCTACGGTTTCTCCTGGGAATCCCACAATAAAGGAAGCCACAGTTGTGATACCAAGTTTATTAAGTGCTTCAAAGGTAGGCGCAATTTTGCTATAATCGATGTTTTTGTGTACAATTTTCTGCATTTCAGGAGAGCCTGTTTCTACACCAAATAAAATCCAACGACATCCAGCATCATACATCATCTTGAAATCATCTTCATCAAGAAGTCCGATTCGCATTTCAATTCCCCAATGGAAATCAAGACCCATATCATGAACACGCTGACAAAAATCGACAACATCGCTTTTTTTTATACACCAAAGCTCATCAGAGAAATAAATACCGTCAACACCATGATTGTCAACAAGATATTTAACTTCCTGTAAAACAATGTCGTTTGGTCTTTTCCTGTGAGTGCTCTTGTGGAATGATTGATTTGAACAGAAAGCACATCTGCAAGGACATCCCTTTGAAGAATAAACATACATCATCTTTTTACAGCCAAGATAATTTTGTAAATACTTCGGAGTATCAATCAATGTGTAATCTGCTACAGGCAAATCACCAAGATTTATAAATTCTCTGCAATCAGTAATAACTGTTTTGCCATCTCGTTTGTATGCAAGACCTTTAATATTATCAATACTCTTACCATCGCGAAGGGCATCCATTATCTCAAGCCAGGTGAACTCGCCTTCACCATAGGAAATATAGTCAACATAGCCAGATGCTAAAACTTCTTCAATCTGCATTGAAGGCATCTGCCCACCCCAGATAACTGGAACTCCCTTTTCTTTTGCACATTCAGATACTTTTATAGCATCCTTAACACCTCTTGATGACATAAGTGAAATGCCGATAATATCAGGTTTAAAATCGTCGATAACCTTTGATATGCTTCTTTTTTTTACACTTCTGTCCTCAAAAAGCACTTCGTGACCATTGTTTTTAACATAAGTTGCTATTGAGAGAAGTCCCATAGGATTTGAAAGGGCTCTTGTATAATATCCGACAGACGGATTTACAAATAAAACTTTCATTAATTTCTACCTCAGAAAAAATTTTTCTTTAAAAGCTTAATTGCATGCTGCATATAATTCTTGAACACGGCAAATGAAGTCATGCACTTTTTTAGTGTTTTAAGAATATATATTGGACGCAGATAGAAACGAAGCTGCATCTGCTTTTTCATTTTGATTACTTCATCGAGGCTTACGTAAAGCGTGCCGATGGTGTTGGGTGCGTAATAGTCATTGCCCCACGCCAAATCACTCAATGTGTTGTAATCTACACAGTACTGATAAAGTTCAGTACCGTAATATGGCATCGCAATATGTATTTCAATGAAGTCAGGGTTTAACTTGTGAATAAGTTTTTCTGTTTGTTTGATATCTTCTTTTGTTTCCCAAGGAAAGCCAACCATAAAGAAACCGAATAAAGGAATTTCTGCTTTTTTTATAAGCTCTGCTGCACGGATACTATCTTCAATAGTAGCACCCTTTTTAATAAGATTCATTGTCTTTTCAGAACCTGTTTCAAAGCCGACAGCAAGCATAAAACAACCAGCTTGCTTCATTTTTTGTAGCAATTCAAAAGATAATGGTTTTGTACGTGAATTTGCAGTAAATTCAATCTTGCCATTAAGAGGGGAATTGATGATTTTATCACAAAGCTCAGCTGCCCATTCATTGTCAATGGTGAATGTATCTGCTTTAAAAAAGAAATTTTTGATATTAAATTTATAATAACACTCTTCTATTTCTGCAAAAACATTTTCTACACTTCTTAAACGGACATTTTTGCCTGATATGATAGGTGTAAGACAATAAATGCACTGAGACGGACAACCCTTTGCAACAGAAATTGTTGCCATAGGTTCGCCTGTATCAGGACGAGTATAAATACCATTATTCATTAAATGTCTTGCAGGGAAAGAAAACTCGTCTAAGTTTTTGTTCCAACAATCAAACTTTGTTGAAACGAATTCATTGCCGTTGTTATAAATAATTCCTGAAATATCATCAATATTTCCAATACCTTTTAAAAGATAGTCCGCAAGCGGTCCCATTATAAATTCAATTTCGCCACCAACCATACAGGAAACATTGCTAAGGTCAAGAGTTTCAAGAAGTGATTTTTTAGGGTTATAAAAAATTGCTCCTTTAATAACAAATTTGCAATCGTGGAATGATTTTATCCAGTTGATAAAGTCAAGGTCATCATATATTGTTGCATTTGTAATGCTTATAAATATTAAATCAGGTAAAAATTCTTCAATGTCAGTTTTTACTTGCTCTTTTGTTGCAAATTCTGTCTGATAGTCACGAAGAAAAACCTCATAACCTTTTTCTAACAAAACTGAAGCAGCATAGCCAATGTCATTGCATGCGTGAGTAGACGCTACTGCAGAATCTTCAATATTACATTGTGCACGGTCTTCACTGCGTTGGTATTGTTCACCAGGGGGATACAATAACATTACTTTGTTCATTACACAATACTCCAAAATAATAATTTTTTTGATTATAACATAAAAGAACGGTTGATATCAAGTGTTTAATAATAGATAATTACTAAATTTGACTTAGCCTAAAATTTGTGTTAACATTACTTAGTATAACGCAATGAATTTGGAGGGCTTTATGATGAACAAAATCAAAAAAACAGACTGTTTATTTGCGTTCGTCTTGTTAACAAATTTGTTAATACACATATATCTTGTCTTTGCCGAACCATTTTTAATGGACGAAAGTTTTTATACGGTAATTCCCTTGCGCCTGTTAAACGGTGACAGCTTAGTTCAGCATGAATGGAATCTTACACAATTTTCATCATTATTTGCATATTTACCGGTGTGTATTTGGACCGCAATCAAAGGTTCAGCTGATGGCATCCTTGTGTTTATGAGATTTATATATTTGTTTATTCATACCGCAATATCTATTGCAATATATGCTTTTTTTAGAAAATATGAAAAGTGGGCAATTATGGCTTCAATGATGTTTTATACTCAAGTAACATATAAAACACTTGCTATAAGTTATCATTCAGTTTTTGTTATAGGAATGTTGTTGTTGGTTTTTTGTCTCATTAAAATTTATGAACAAGGCTCTACTCGAGAATATATTATTGCGGGTGTTTGTTTTGCTTGTTGTTGTATTTGCAATCCTATATTTTGTGCGGTTTTCTTGTTATATCTTATTGCGTGTGTCTTGTGGATAAACCGAGTAAAAATAAAAGGAAAAATATTGGAAGTAAAGGCATCACGAGACAATGAAAAAGAAAAAAGACTTACTAAAAAGCAAAAAAAAGAAATAAAGCAACAAATGCAGGAAGCCCTTTCAAACGGAAAAGAGTATAGTTGCTTTTTTGCAAAAGAAGCAGCCTTTCAATTTACTTGTGGGATTTTAATTGTAATTGTTATTGCGATTGCTTTCTTTTTTATCACCGGAGGGGAAATAGAATCAATTTCTGATAATATAGGTAATCTGTTTAACAGTACAGAATATTATGTGGCTTCTAAATCACTGATTTCAAAATTGATTGAAACAGTTATTAGTTTTTCTGAAATGAGTATGGGCGCAACATGGTTTTTACCGTTGTTGTTTTTGTTCATTTTGTCTGATAAAAAAAGAATGCAACAATCACGCCGTTGGATGTATTTGCTTGCTTCAGTAGTATGGATGGTAGCTTATGATATTGGCGGATGGTTGTCTGGTTCGCATGAAGGTTTGACAGCATTTTCATTGCCATTTTGGGTATTTTCAACAGCGTGCTATATTTTAACGAAAAACAAGAACAAGGTAATTTTCCGATGCTTTTATATACCTTGTATGATTGCTACACTTTTTCAATATCTTGCCGCGAACACATACATTGCGGTAATTGGTGTGGTTCTTGCAGCATCTAATGTTGCGGGTGTATTTTTTATAATGGACTTATGGAAAGAAATGACTGGCACAGCAAATAAAGAATCGGAAACAACCGAGATAACTGAAAAAGCAACTGTAAAAGGAAACGGGTTTCATAATATAATAATTGTTGGATTTTGTATACAAATAATGATAAACATTGTATTTAATGTGGAAGCTAGGATATATACAAAAGATGATAACAAAATCACAACGGGACCATATGCCGGAATTTATATGAATGACGAAAAATATACCCTTTATAACAATCGAATAAGAGACCTGGATACGATAAAAGAGCTGAGTCGAGAGGACGCCCCGATTTTATTGGCAACCTATAATAACTGGATGTATCTGTATTTAGACCGTCCTTGTGCGACATACACGGCATGGTATCGAGGCACGGTTGACCAAGATTTATTAACTAGATACTACGAGGAGAACCCTGAAAAAATACCTGAATACATTTATATCGATTCACCTGAACCTGAAAATGTAAGGGTTGACATGGTAAGCGGTATGTTTGATTTTACACGAGAAAATTTATCAAACGGTGTTCTTTTGACTGTAACAGACTGTAAATTTTAAAAGAATATAGTTTGTATATAAAAAACGAGTAGATTAAAATCTACTCGTTTTTTGTGAAGACAAATCGGACTCGAATCGTAGTTTCACAATGCGAAAGAGAGATTTGCATTGTGCTCTTCACTAAAAACAGTTCAGTGAACTGTTTTCTTAACGTTTAGACCGACTAGCTTTTGAATGCATTCAAAAGCTCTCCCAACTGCGCTAATGCCCCGAATGCTATAATTTTAGCACGAATTATGTCTGTTTTCAATGATTTGATTTTTTGTATGATATATGGTAAAATATCTTATCAAATTTTGTAGGTGATTTTTTGGAATTCTTAACAAAGGAATACAGTTTCCCATCACATTCGGGAATATGTGACATATATGCTCAAAGTGCTGCACCTATTGACTATGGCTCAATAAAGGGCGTTGTGCAGATTTCTCACGGCATGGCTGAATATTCAAATCGTTATGCTCGTTTTGCTCTTGAACTTTGCAAAGAGGGATATGCGGTTTTTGTCAGTGACCATATAGGTCATGGTTCATCAATAACCGACCGGGATATGCTCGGATTTTTTGGTGAAACTGATGGTGAAGAGCATTTTGTTGAAGATTTGAAGACTTTGACAGATATAATCAAGGGCGAATATCCTGACTTGCCATTTTTCGTGTTAGGTCATGGTATGGGCTCGCTCATTGCGAGAAAATACACTGCAAAATATGGTTATCTTCTTGACGGCGTGATTTATACTGGTACAAGTGGTGAAAATTCGGCAGTTGGAATCGGTATTCAACTTGCAAATACATATATTAAGCAGAATGGACCAATGCACCGTTCAGAACTGATTGATACTATGGCGTTTGGCGGATATAACAGAAAAACTGAAAAAAGAACACCTTGCGATTGGGTATCCCGTGATGAAGAAGAAGTTGACAAATTTATTGCCGATGACCTTTGCGGATATAAATACACAGTCAGTGGTATGAGAGCGTTGTTTAATCTTGTTAAACAAGTTTCATCAAGAAGATGGTTTAATTCTGTGCCACTCAGTATGCATATTTTAATGCTTTCAGGTTCAAAAGACCCTGTTGGTGATTATGGCAAGGGTGTTGAAGAAGTTTATAAGAAACTTAAAAAGACAGGGCACAAGAACGTGACAATGAAACTTTATGAAGAAGCTCGCCACGAAATTCTCAATGAAACAAATCGTCAGGAAGTTTATGAAGATATCATAAACTGGCTTAATGAAAAAGTTGAACTTCAAAAAGAAGTAACAGCACCAGTTGTGCACGCTATTGACGAGTTGCCAGACCCTGAAATTTTAGCAGAAATCAACGAAAAAAAGGTTGAAGAAATTTTAGAGCAGGTTGAAGAGATTATTCCAACAACAGAAGACTCAATCGAAGAAAAGACAAAAGAAATCGTTGAAGAAATCATAGCAGAAACCGTTGAAGAAATTGAAGAGATAATAGAATAATAAAAAAGGAACTTCCAACTGGAAGTTCCTTGATTTTTTGCTTTTAATTATTCTGTAATCATCAATGACTTAACGATTGCTGTCATTTCTTCTTCACCATAGATTACAGGTACTGGATAAAGTGGGTTACCTTCTTTAAGCGCTCTTTCAACGATGATAGGAATATCTTTTTCCTGAATCTGTGCAAAGCCCTTAGGGATACCCATTCTTTCATTCATAGCATAAATTTCTGCAATGAATGCTTTTGCTTTTTCTTCTTCGTTTGCACCTGCGATGCCAACGATATCAGCAAGTCTTGAAAGTGAGCCATAAACTGCACTGCCATAGCTTTCGAGCATTACAGGAAGAATAACTGCATTTGCAAGGCCGTGAGGGATACCATATTGACCACCAAGGTTGTGAGCAACTGCGTGAACATAACCAACATAAGCACGAGTAAATGCCATACCAGCATAGTAAGAAGCAAGAAGCATATTGTTTCTTGCTTCAATGTTTTTGCCATCTGTATAAGCTGTTTCAAGGTTTTCAAAAATCATTTTTGTTGCCTTTTCAGCATACTGAGTTGTTGATTTAACATTTGATTTGCCTATGTAAGCTTCAACAGCGTGTGTAAGAGCGTCCATACCTGTTGTTGATGTGATATGTGGTGGAAGACCAACTGTAAGCTCAGGGTCAAACACTGCAAATCTTGGGCGAAGGAATGGGTCGTTACAAGCATTCTTTTCGTGTGTCTTTGAGTTTGAAACAACCGCTGCAAGAGTACACTCTGAGCCTGTACCTGCAGTTGTTGGAACTGCAAAGAATGGTGGAAGTGGACGAAGAATTTTCATAAGACCACGCATTTTTTCAACTGGTTGATTTGGTTTAACAACTCTTGCTGCTGCAATCTTTGCACAGTCCATTGGTGAGCCACCGCCGAATGCGATAATACCCTGACAACCGTTAGCGTTATACATATCTTTTGCTTCTTCAATGTTTTCGATTGTTGGGTTTGGCTGAGTGCCGTCATAAACTACATACTCAACGCCTGCGTTGTCCATTTCTTCGTAAAGAGAGTTGAGAAGGCCAAGTGAAGTAAGTCCCTTATCTGTTACGATAAGAACTTTTTTGAGTCCCTTTTCTTTGATAAGGTTAGGAAGTTTTCTTATGCTGCCAGGACCTGTGAGCATAAATGGCTCGCCCCATGGCATAAAACATTCAGCTACAAACATAACTTTCTGGAAAACTCTGCAAAATGCTTTGTAAAATTGATTCATAAAACATATCCCTTTCGTTTTATAATTATTTTTTACTGTTGAAGATTTCAACAGCTAATTTACTGTCTTTGTCGATTTGCTCTTTTAACTCACCTTTTGAGTCGAATTTCTTTTCACCGCGAATGAATGAGAGCAATTCAACCTTAATTCTTTGATTATAAAGGTCGCCATCAAAACCTAAAATACAAGTTTCTGAAAGCACCTTATCACCACCGATTGTCGGGTGACAACCAAAATTTGTAACTGACGGATAAATTATTCCGTCAACAGTTGATTGTGATGCATAAACACCATGCTTTAAGTTGATAAAATCAACTGGAAAATGCTGATTGATGGTTGGAAAACCGAAATACTTTTTGCCGATTTTATTGCCTTCAACAACGAGAAAATCATAAGAAAATTTTCTACCGAGCATTTCATTTGCCGCTTGAATATCACCATTTTCAAGTGCGTTTCTTATTCTGGTTGAGCTGATTAACTGACCATCATATGAAACGTTTTCTGCTTTTTTATAAATGATGTCATATTCCTTGCAAAGAGTTTCAAGAATTTCTCTGTTGCCTTGTCCGTTTTTGCCAAAATGGAAGTTGTCGCCACTTACCACTGCACCCACATTGAGCTTTTCAATGAGAATGTCTTTAACAAATTCTTCAGGGGTAAGATTTCGAATTTCTTCAAAACTTATTGGAATAGGCAAAAGCCCCATATTTTTAATTGATGCTTCTTTGTCTTCTTTTGTTATAAGCATTGGTGGTGCATAACCTTTGACTGCAACCAATGGATGACAGTCAAAAAGAAGCACAGACGGAACAAGACCATCAAGAGCAAATTCTTTTGTTGTTTTTAATACATTTAAGTGCCCTTTGTGCAAGCCATCAAACGTGCCCAGAGCCAATGCAATTTTATTCATCAGAAACAAGCACCCTCCTGACTTCAAGGTCTCCCTTTTCTTCCTTAATTTCTCCCAACCCTAAAAGCTTTCTTTCAGGGGAATATACACGATAAATACCAACAGGGTAGTTGCCGTGCAATCTGTCATAAGCCAAGCCACCACCATTATGAAAACGATTTGCCTGTGGCTTTGTAACAGTAATTTCATTATAACTCAAAAGTGCTTTCTCAACAGTTGTAAGAACGCTTTCGACTTTATTTTCTTTAACAAGAGATTCTAACTCTTCAAGAGTCACAGATTGTGTGATAGAAAATCCATTTGCAGATGTGCGACGAAGTTCTGTCATAACTGCACCACAACCAAGTTCTCTACCGATGTCATCACAAAGTGAACGGATATATGTACCAGCAGAGCAGGTGACATCTATACTGAATTCAACACCATTAAAATCATAAACATCTAATTGTTCAATGGTGATTTGTCTTTGCTCACGTTCAATTTCAATGCCTTTTCGTGCCAAATCATAAAGACGTTCGCCATCTTTTTTAAGAGCCGAATACATTGGTGGTGTCTGTAAAATCTCACCTTTGAACCCTTTTGCAACAGATAATAACTGTTCTTCTGTAACAAAAACAGGGGACTGAGTCAAGATTTCGCCCGTAATATCAAGAGTATCAGTAGTAATGCCTAATTTTACTCTTGCAGTGTAGCTTTTCTTGTGCTCTGGTAAAAGTTCAATAAAGCGAGTTGAGTGACCAAGCATAATAACGAGCACACCTGTTGCCATTGGGTCGAGAGTGCCTGTGTGTCCTGCCTTTTTGACACCGAGCATACGAGAAGCTCGTTTAACTGCCATAAATGAAGACATATCCTTTGGTTTGTCAAGACAAATTATACCTGTCATTCAAGTTCTTCCTTTATAACTTTAAGTAATGCGTTTTTAACTTCTTGGATAGTACAGTCAAAATCGCAACCTGCCGCAGCGTGATGACCGCCACCACCGAAGTTGGCACAGATTTTAGCGGCGTCATAAGGCTCAACAGTGCGAAGAGAAACCTTAAAAGTACCATCATGACGCTCACGAATAGTAACTGCAATTTTCACACCTTCGATTTTTCGTGGAATTGCTGCAATGCCATCACAATCAGATGCACTTGAACCACTTTCTTCAATCATTTTGCGAGTTACCATCATAATTGCACATTTACCATCAAAATGAGATTCGATAGATGAAACAGCCATCTGTTCAAGTCTTAAATATGATAGAGTCTTTGTTTCAAACATAAGACGATTGATAAAAGTGTAATCAGCACCTTTTTCCATAACATCTGCTGCAATTCTGTGAACAGTTGGGGTTGTGTTTGAGAACAAGAAACAACCTGTGTCAGTTGCAAGACCTGTATAAACACAGTTAGCCATTTCAGGTGTGAATGGGACACCCATTTCACAAATGATTTCATAGATAATCACCGCTGCCGCTGCCCTGTCTTCTAAAAGAAGATTCTCCGCATATTCACGGTTTGAAAGGTGATGGTCAATGCATAAGAAAACATTGTCACCATATTTGTTTTCGAAATCTTCACCTAAAAGTTTTTTGTCAGCAACATCAACAGCGATAATTTTATCAAATTCAATTTCGTCGTTGCCTATTCCATCCCAAAGATAAGCATATTTAGGGTGGATTGGGTCGCCACAACGTACCATTGATTTTTTATTAAGTTTTGACAGTGCACGGTGCAGTGCAAATGCACTGCCCAAAGTGTCACCATCAGGATTGCGATGTGTGAGAATAAGATAATTATCATATTCTTTTAAAAGTGATACACACTCTATAACATCTAATTTTCTCATATTTATTCCTCGTCGTCAGCAACTTTTGTGCTTTCGATTTTTTTGAATATTTCCATACCATGCTCAACTGAATCGTCTGCGATAAATTTGAGCTCGGGAGTTTTGCGAAGATGAAGTTTGCTACCAACTTCGCGACGAATAAGACCTGTTGCAGATGTTAGTCCCTTAACTGCTTCTTTTGCATCTTCAATGCCACTCATTGAGCTGACATATACTTTCGCAAAAGATAAGTCAGAACTAACATCAACACGGACAACAGTAAGAATTTTATCTCTTACTCTTGGGTCTTTGAGTTCACGGATAATAGCAACTATTTCACGTTTGATATCTTCGGCAACTCTGCCTGTTCTGTATCCTGCCATTAGTCTCTATATTCCTCCATAATGAAAGCTTCAAAAATGTCGCCTTCTTTAACGTCGTTAAACTTGTTAAGACCAATACCACATTCATAACCTGAAGCAACTTCTTTAACGTCATCCTTAAATCTCTTAAGTGATGAAATTGAGTCTTCAGCAATAACAATACCATCACGAACAACACGGATTTGTGCGTTTCGGGTCACTTTACCGTTCTGAACATAAGAACCTGCAACCATACCTGCAGATGAAAGTTTGAATACGTTACGAACTTCGATACGACCAAGTAATACTTCACGGAATTTAGGTGCAAGCATACCCTTCATAGCGTCTTCGATTTCTTCGATACAGTCATAGATGATACGATACATTCTCATATCAACGCCGTCACGCTCTGCAATTTCAGTAGCAACAGGGTCAGGACGAACGTTGAAACCAACGATAATAGCATTTGATGCACTTGCAAGCATAATATCTGATTCGCTTACTGCACCAACACCACCGTGGATAACTTTAACTGCAACTTCTTCGTTAGAGAGCTTTTCAAGGTTTTGCTTAACAGCTTCAACTGAACCCTGAACGTCTGCTTTAACGATAATGTTAAGAGTCTTGATTTTACCTGCATTGATTGATGAGAACAAGTTGTCAAGAGTAACTTTCTGATATTGATTGAATTGTTCTTCTTTCTTTTCTTGTTTTCTCTGTTCAACGAGTTCACGAGCAAGTCTTTCATCAGAAACTGCGTTGAATACATCACCTGACTGTGGAACTTCGTCAAGACCCATGATTTCAACAGGAACAGATGGACCAGCTTCTTTGATTGAGCGGTGTTTATCGTCAACCATAACACGAACTCTACCAACTGCAGTACCTGCAACAACGATGTCACCTGAATGAAGTGTGCCATTTTGAACAAGAAGTGTTGCAACAGGGCCCTTACCCTTATCAAGACGAGCTTCGATAACGATACCCTTAGCAGCTCTGTTAGGGTTAGCTTTAAGTTCTCTCATTTCAGCTGTGAGAAGAACATTTTCAAGAAGTGTATCAATGTTCATATGTGTCTTTGCAGAAACAGGAACACAGATAATGTCGCCACCCCATTCTTCAGGAACAAGACCATGCTCTGTAAGTTGTTGCATAATCTTATCAACTGTTGTGCCTGGTTTATCCATTTTGTTGATAGCAACAATAATGTCAACCTCAGCTGCTTTTGCGTGGTTAATAGCCTCGATAGTCTGTGGCATAATACCGTCATCAGCAGCAACAACAAGAATAGCAATATCAGTAGCTTTGGCACCACGAGCACGCATTGATGTAAATGCCGCGTGACCAGGTGTGTCAAGGAATGTGATGTATTGACCATTAAGGTTTACTCTGTAAGCACCGATGTGCTGAGTAATACCACCTGCTTCAGTAGCAGTAACGTTTGAGTTTTTAATAGCGTCAAGAAGTGATGTCTTACCATGGTCAACGTGGCCCATAACAACTACAACAGGGTCGCGTGTTACAAGATTTTCTGCATCATCTTCTGAGTCGTCGATGATTCTTTCTTCGATTGTTACCACAACTTCACGGTTAACCTTTGCACCGAGTTCAGTTGCAACGATTTCAGCTGTGTCGAAGTCGATTACTTCGTTAACAGAAACCATCATACCAAGCATAAAGAGCTTTTTGATAACTTCTGCAGCAGTCATTTTAAGACGAGATGCAAGTTCACCAACTGTGATTTCATCACCAACTGTGATTACAGGTGGTTTCTTTGCTCTTTCTGCTGCAATTCTCTGAAGTCTTTCTGCTTCTGTTTCTTTCTTGCCACTTCTCATACCTTGCTTGCGGTATTGTTGGCTCTTTTGTTTAAGCTTCTGCTTTTTAACCATATTATCACTGTTATGTGTGTTAGCAGGAGCGATGTTTTCATATTTTTCGTTATATTTTTCAGCGTCGAAAGAGTTTGCTCTTGTGTCAATTGTACGCTTTTCACCTTTAGTACGAGCCTGCATTGGTTTTGCAGGGTCTTTTTCTTTCTTCTTTGGTTGCTCAACTGGTTTAGCTGGAGCCGGTGCAGGAGCGTTTTCTTTCTTTGCTTTTTGTGGAGCTTTGTCTGCTTTTTGAGCAGGAGCTTCCTTTTTCTCTGCTTTTGGTTTTTCTTTTGGAACTGCATTGAAATATGCGTCAAAGCTTTCAACAGAGTTATCTTTTGTAATTATATCGAAAAGAAAGTCGAGTTCTTTTTCTTCAAGAGCTGTCTGTGACTTCTTTTCACCTTCAAAGTGCTTTGAAAGGTTTTCTATAACATACTTGCTCTGAATGTCAAAATCTTTTGCAAGTTCATGTACTTTATATTTTTTCGTCATACTCGTGACCTCCCGTTAAAATAGTGTAAAGCCTGTTTGCGAAATTCTCTTCGTCAATGGTGAATACACCTGCTTTTTTGCCGATTACAAGACCTAAATCCTGCATTGTAAAATCAGCAACTAAAAACTTAGTCTTTCGAGAATCAAATCCGCATTCGTCTGCGATTTCTTTTTTGAGTCTGTCAGATGTGTCAGAACAGGTGAGTGCAAGAAATGCTTTTCTTTGCTTTATTGATGTAACTGCGGCATCGTGCCCCAGTGACATTTTTCCTGCTCGTCTGCAAAGACCGAGAATACCTTTTAAATCATTATTCATCTTTTGAAATCTCCGTCAACATCTGTTCATAAACTTCGTCAGGAATCGCAATTTCAAAGGCTTTGTCAATCCTGTGTGATTTTCTGGCTTTTTTAAGACATTCGGCATCGTTGCAAATATATGCGCCTCTGCCTGATGCCTTGCCTGTAAGGTCAAGAGAAACTTCACCATCAGGACTTTTCACTATTCTGACAAGTTCTTTCTTTGGTTTCTGTTCACCACAACCATTGCATTTGCGCATTGGAATTTTCTTTTGCTTCATTGCTGATGCCTCCGTTTAGTTTAATTAGCCTTCATAAAAACCACTTTCGGGTTTAATGTCAATATTCCAACCTGTAAGCTTTGCAGCAAGGCGAGCATTCTGACCCTTGTTGCCGATAGCAAGTGAAAGTTGGTGGTCAGGAACAGTAACCTGACAAGTTTTCTTTTCTTCATCAGTGATTTCAACGCTGAGAACATTTGCAGGAGCTAAAGAAGCACCAATGAATTCTGCTGGGTCGTCACTGTATTTAACAATATCAATCTTTTCGCCGCCGAGAACTTCAACAATGTTGTTTACACGAGCACCGCGTTGACCGATACAAGCACCGATTGGGTCAACATTTTCGTCAGAACTGCTAACAGCCATCTTTGTTCTTGCACCTGCTTCACGAGAAACAGAGTGAATAGTAACAAGTCCGTCATAAATTTCAGGAACTTCTTGCTCGAAAAGTCTCTTTACAAGACCTGAGTGAGTTCTTGAAATCATAACTCTTGGACCACGCTCTGTGTCTTTAACTTCAACAACATAAACCTTTGTGAGTTCGCCTTCAACGAATGTTTCGTTTGGAACTTGCTCACTCTTTGGAAGAACTGCTGTGCCCTTGCCAATTTCAAGAGTAACGTTACCGTTAATTGGGTCAATTCTGCTAACCTTTGCAGTAACAAGGTCGCGACTCTTTGACTGGAATTCTCTGATTACCTGTCCGCGTTCTGC
Source organism: Candidatus Fimenecus sp. (assembly GCA_045613685.1). GTDB lineage: Bacteria > Bacillota > Clostridia > Oscillospirales > Acutalibacteraceae > Fimenecus. The sequence continues at coordinate 40,229 of JAZLBL010000025.1, forward strand.
TTCTTTGATGCCTTGACGGATAACATGCTTTGCAGTCTGAGCAGCGATTCTGCCGAATTCCATTGTGCTCTTTTCAATTTCAAGCACTTCGCCAGCTTTTGCGTCTTCACGATAAGCCTTTGCGTCTTCAACGAGAATGTCTGTGTCATAATCGTCGATTTCGTCAACAATGTTGAGAGTAACAACTACTTTAATTGTTTGCTTTTCAGCGTCGATTAAACAAGAAACAACATCTTTTCCGCCGTAATCTCTTCTAAGAGCAACAACGATAGCGTTTGCGATTCTTTCATAAAGATAATCAACATCAATACCTTTTTCGTTAGCCATTAATTCAACAGCTTCAAAAAATTCTTTAAATTCATTCTTTTTTGCTTTTGCTTTTGCCATTTTTCCAAAAACCTCCTAGTTTATCTTAGTCAATATCGCCGATACCTTCAAAATCGTCGGCTTTAATCCAAGATGCTTCTTTATATTTAATATTAAGCTCTGTTTCTTCGTCCAGAGCAATGGTTACGCCTTCTTTATCAAAAGCAGTGAGAACGCCTTTATATTCTCTCTTGCCTTCAAACGCTTTGATAAGTCTTACCATGATTTTTTCGCCCATATATGTTTCAAAATGGAAATCACGGTTAAGCTCACGCTCAATGCCGGGGGATTGAACCTGCAAGTTGTATGCTTGTTCAATAGGGTCTGCATCGTCAAGTGGCTTGTCGATTGCGTGGTGCATATCAACACAGTCGTCGATTGTCACGCCATCTTCTTTGTCAATAGTAATGCGAAGATACCAGCGAGCGCCTTCTTTAACGAATTTAACATCCCAAAGAATGAGACCTAATTCGTCTGCGATAGGTTTTGCAATATCCCACACTACTGCAGCGGTGTTTTTCTTCATAAAAACCTCCAAAATATTAAATTGTCATTTGGTAAATGTCCGTATAAATTCAAGAGAGCGGGTCGCCCCACTCTCTGTCAATACCAATATTCTTACCATAGAAAATATAACATACAATTATAATAAAATCAAGCGTTTTTTGAAAAATTATATACAATAATATATATTAAAGCGAAAAACTTTGCGTTTTGTGCGCTTAAAGGTCGTCTGCATCTTGCTCTGGCACAACAGAATTCTGTGGATTGCCTGTGTACCAACCATTTGCGTCAAACTGCTTGGCATTTTCTTCACCATTCCAAATTTCTGAGATTTCTTCACTTATTTTTTCAATTCTTTTTCGTGCATCAATGCTTTTTTGCTTATTATTCTTTTTGAAAAACATAGTTTCACCTCCACAATATTATTTTTCTCATAAGGCTTATGAATTTGCAAAGAAAAAATCATCAAAATTTGCAATTTTTGAAAATAAAATGTATTGATATAATATTGACTTTTGAAAAATCATATTGTATAATGACTAGGAATAGAGGTGTAATTGCCTCAATATCGGTTTTACTTGAAAGGAAAAATTGTTATGAAAAAAGTTATTTCATTTGTAGTTGCAATAGCTCTTGTTCTTTCAATGAGCGTTTGTGCATTTGCAGCTGAAGCTCCTGCAGCAGATGATGATTATGATGCATGGGTAAGCTATTATACAGAAGTTCTTAATGATACAGCTCTTGATGATGATGCTAAAACAACTACTATTGTTGAGAATATGCCTGCTTCAAAAGCACTTTTCTATGCAGCTCTTGACAAGGCTGTGGATGATGTAGTTCCAGAAGGTGCAGAATCAGATGCAGTTTTAAATTCAGTTAATGACAAGTTAATCGCAGAATATGGCTGGGGCTTAGATGAAGCTGAATGGGAATATGAAGTTGAAGAAAACCTTGATATAAACATTGATGGTTTTATCGGCAATCCTGCAGATGGCAATGTTGCGCCAAATCTTCCAAATGAAGAGCCAGGTCTTGAAGAAGATGAAGATGATGGCGATAGCACAGGCAGTTTCCTTGATACAATTCTTGGTGTGCTTGGTGGTCTTGGTGACATTCTCTTCGGTGATGGTGGAGAAGAAACTCCAGAAGAACCATCAGACGATAATGATGACCTTTGGGGCGATGAAGAATCAACAACAGGCTCTAATGACGATTCACAGGTTTCTGACACAGGTGACACATCAGTTGTTGCAGTTGCAACAGTAGCACTTGTAGCAGGTGCAGCACTTGTTCTCACAAGAAAAAAGAGCGAAGACGCTGAATAATTTTTACATAACAAAATTTTGATATTATAGACGAGAATCTTTTGGTTCTCGTCTTTTTTTATTGTTACAATTACTGATTGCGATTATTTTTTTGAGAAGGGATAAAAAGTTTCTTCTTGACAGAACTTAAACTTATTGCTACAATAATAATTGCAAGGTGAACAAATGTTCGATAAAATACGTAAGAACGAGAATGTCCTAATAGTGACGTTCTTATTTTTTTCAAAAAAAGGAGGAATAGGTATTGTACTTTGGTCATCAGATAACTGAACTTGCGGTGGACGAATATGCTTTTTTGACAGAAAATTTTGAATTTACAAGTAAAGATGAAATAAAAAATGGTGTGGATTATATTGTCTTCAACAGAAAAAGAAATATTCTGAATATAGTAAAAAAGGTTATAGAAAATGAGTTGAGTGGTTTAGAAAAAGAACTTGTTCTTGATTTTTGGGGTAGGGAATTAAAAGTTGATGAGTTAGCGCAAAAATATGAGCTTTCAAGAGCCGCCATTTATAGAAATTTAAACAGCGCCAAAAAGAAAATTGAGAAATATTTAAAGTATGTGCTCATTTATGAAGACGACGTGCAACGATATTCCGTATCGGATTTTGTTGAATTTATTAAAGGAGATTTACATTGAATAATGAAAAAAAGACTCTTGCTGAACTTGCACAAGAGTATGAAAAACATATTGAAATGCAACAATATTTTATAGATAAATGTAAAGATGACATTAAAAGAGCCGAAGCGTTGGGGGATAATAATGCAGTTTTAGAATTGAAATCAAAATTACAAAAATTTTATGAAATCAAAAGAGAACTTTCTGAAACTGCAAACATACTTGAAAATTATTATAAAGGAGATGATGGACTTGACAGCTTATAAAGGAATAGATGTCTCTAAATGGCAAGGTGAAATCAACTGGTCAAAAGTTAAAAATGCAGGTATTCAGTTTGCAATGCTCCGTTCGACTTTCGGCTGGGGAGAATATAAAGATAAATGTTTTGAATATAATTATAAACATGCCAAAGAAGTGGGCATAGCGGTGGGGACTTACCATTATTCTTACGCAACAACACCTGAAGAAGCAATTAAAGAAGCAGACTGGTGCTATTCAGCAATTAAAGGTAAAAAGTTTGAGTATCCAATAGCATATGATATGGAAGAAAACAGGATAGCGTCTCTTGGTAAAGAAAAAGTTTCAGCTATTGCAAAAGCATTTTGTGAGAGAATGGAAAGTTATGGCTATTATGTTTGTATTTATGCAAATCTCTATTGGTTGAACAACTATTTTACTGATGAGATTTTTCAAAAATATGATATCTGGCTTGCTCAATGGACCGATAAACCCACATTCAAAAAGCCTTATGGGATATGGCAAAAAACATCAAAGGGTAAGGTTGACGGAATTGATACAAATGTAGATTTGAACGAGTCATATAAGAATTATCCGTCAATTATGAAATATAATGGTCTTAACGGCTATGGCAAAGAAATCCCTGTCTCACCTGCAAAGCGTGGATTTAATGCAGGGCAAAAAGTAGTGCTTAAAGATGCGAAACTTTATAGCTCGGCTTATGCAGAAAGAGTTTCAAACTATATAAGTGGCACATATTATATTTATGACGGCATATATTTTGAAGGACGATACAGAGTTACCAATTCTCTTTCTAATGTTGAGAGAAAACCAATGTCAAAATATGTAACGGGCTTTGTTGACCGTTATGATATGAGGTAGTGCTATGTCAGATTTTGAAGTTATAAATCATAGGCTTGATACCGCAGAAGCAGACATTAAAATTCTCTATAAAAAAGTCAATGATGTAACCCTTTCGCAAGTTTCAAGCAATACAAAACTTGATAGTATGTTGCTCACTCTCGGAGAGATGAAAGAGAGCATTGAAACTTTAAAAAAGCGACCTAGTTGGTTGTGGGATAGAGTAGTTGTGGCACTCATTGGTGCTCTTTGCGGTGTGCTTGTCAATAGCTTTTTAACATAGGAGGATATGATGATAGAATATATTTCAGAAAATGCACTTTTAATGATTCCAGTGCTCAATATTATCGGAATGATAATTAAAAATACAGAAAAAATACCTGATAAATATATACCACTCATATTGTTGTTTTTTGGTGTTTTAGGTGCAATCGCAATAATGGGAATTTCACCTGAAAGTATCATTCAGGGTGTACTAATAACTGGTACAGCGGTCTATGGTAATCAGGTGTTTAAACAACTTAAAAAAGAATAGAATAGAATAAAACAAAGGTCGGTATTTCTACCGACCTTTTTAGTTATCGCTTTCAATGAATTTTACAACACTATCGTCGTTGTTGTTGCCAATTATAATATCTGCAATTTCTTTTACTTGTGGCACTGCATTGCTTACTGCGACTGCCGTGTCAGCACCTAGCAACATCTTTATATCATTAAGATTATCACCAAATGCCACAATATGCTCTGCACCAATGATTTTGCTTGCTTCTCTTGCAGCATTTGCTTTTGATGCAGTGTGAGAATAAATCTCAATCAACCAGTCATCAGAATAAGAGTCTTTGTAATAAGCAAAATCAATTTCTTTTATGTTTCTTAACTTTTCAACAACTGGGTCGAGAATTTCAGGCAATGCGTAATAGTTGATATAAACCGAATGTTGCTCATCAGGGATAATGGTCATATCATCTGTCTGTGTGAAACGACCGTCGAGCATATCAACGCGCATATCATAAAATTCTTTCATTCCGTCGTTGTCAAAAACGGTGTATTTAATAGATAATTTGTAATCATCACCATACAAAAACATAAATGGATGCAAATTGTGAGAATAGAAAATATCAAGCACCTTTTTTATAGCTGAATATGGAATTTCGTGGTATTTAACTGCTTTTTTTGTTTCGGTGTCATAAACGAAAACACCATTCATAAGCACAATGGGTGATTTGAAATGCACACCATCAAGAATTGGCATAGCACTCACCATACTACGAGCAGTTGCCACAGCAAAAGGAATGCCTTTATCATATAACTCATTAAGTTTTGCTTTTGTATATGGACTTAATGTGCCGTCGCTTTGAAGCAAAGTGCCATCCATATCACTGATATAAAGCTTTTTCATATAATACCTCTGAAAACTTGTTGTTAATCACATTTTATAGTTTTCACAAAGGTTTGTCAATAATACTTATTCTGTTGGAGTTGTTGCAACAGGACTAACATTACTGAATTGATTTCCACCTTTAACAATGGTGAAAGTTGGTGAATTTGTACCACCATTCATCATATTGCCCATTCCAAATCCACCCATCATACCACCCACACCATTAGGTGGTGTCATATTTTCCATACCTTCTGGCAGCTCAGGTCTTTCGCCCTGTGGTCGTTGCATATTTTCAGGTTCCTGTGGTGGGTTTTGCATATTTTCGGGTGGAACCATATTTTCCATATTCGCAAAATTTTCGGGGATTTGTGGCATTTCGCCTTGTGGTGGTTGACCATTCATATTCCCCATAGAACTAGCAGATAATTGAGTATCACCTTGCCAGAAAGTATAGTCACCCGGAACTAATTTGTCGTCGGCAATCACAAGATATGTGAAATCATTTGTAGGAGCATATTCGCCCACAATCTGACCATCAGCATTTTTCAATGTGTACGTGCTGTCACCAACCTGACGGCTAGCAAAATTAAACACAACATAAGTTTGCTCTCCACCTGCAATATGGTCAAACATATTGCCTGATGCAATCACTTTACCACCATTGATATAAATGCCTTTGTCTGAATCAATACCTGCATCACCACTTGTTGCACAAGCCTGTGAAATTACAGTGCCATCATTGATTACAAGCCAACCATTTGAGTCAATTCCGTCGCCTTCGCCAGTTGAGCCATCGCAAAGAATGTTCAATGTGCCACCATTGATTGTTGTAACAGAAACGTTGTCTTCGTTGGTGTTTATTCCATCGTTACCTGATGTAATATTGATGTTTCCACCATTGATTGTAAGGTGTAATTCACTATCAAGTCCTTCGTTTTCGGCTTTAATATTGAGAATTCCGTCACCCTTTTCTCCGCCGTCAACATTCATTGTCTTTTTTGAATAGAAAGCAGCGTCGTATTTGTGTAGCTTCTTGCTATCAACAACTTCTGTGCCATCGTCGCTGAGCTCATAGGATTTGTAAATCTTTGCAACATAAGAGCCGTTGATGTTGTTTTCAGTTCCGTCTGCAATAATTACATTTGCGCCGGCTTTGCTTGTATCAACATCTTTTGTTGCAGTTTTTTCATCTGCAACTCCACATTCGTAAACATTATAGAAAATTACAGCGGGTGCAACAGTACAAGTAATGTCAACACCATTGAGAATGAGTGTTACTACTGCGTTGGGGTCAGATTCTGCATCTTCACCCAAGTCAACTGCAATTTGACCTGCTGAAAGTTCACCGCTGAGCACATATCTGCCGGGTTTAGTAATATGCACAACTGTGTGAGCGTCTGCTTCTGATTGTTCGTGCTCATCTTCTTTTGTGCCTTCACCATAGGTGAAATCTTGTCCCGCAAGATAGAAAACTATGTCATTTGCAGAATAAACTGCTTGTGTACTGTCATTTGTGATTTCTTTACCATCAACAGTAATCTTCTTGTCGGACAATTTAATTTGAACACCATCAATTTTTTTGTTTCCTGCTAAACTACATCCTGTGAGAATAATAGAGAGTGCTAAAATGCAAATCAATACTTTTTTCATAACACCATTCCTTTGCCTTTTTTTACATTATTATACAAAGGATTTGCCATAAAGTGAACTAAATATTAACAATTTATAAACATTTCATCGAGTTATGTTAATTAATAATAGAAATACTTATAAAAAACAGGATATTCATTTAAGAATTGTTGAAGCGTTTTTCTAGTGTTAGAGCCTGGGTCGTTGATGGTGAAATTAGACGCAGACAAAGCACTTCCACCTGTAAATCCTGTAACTACAACCCAATGTTGTGAGCCGGAATATTTCTTTGCTCCTAAAAGCACAGGTTTACCATTTTGTAGTTGATTATAAATTCCACTCAGATAATTTGAACTGCTTGTAACAACTTTAAAATGGCTTGGCCAATAGACATTGCCCGATGAAGAATATGAAAGTTTTTTCGACATAGCGTCAGGATAAATAGTTGTACCTGTACGATATGATTCCATCATTGCAATAGCAGTTGTGGCGCAACCAATTTGAGCAATGGTTTTGCCTGAATTTGCGATTTTTACATTAGCCCAACGAGAGTCTGTCTGCTTGAAACTTGGCACATCCAAAGAAACAGCAGAATAACCACCATTTGAAAGATATTGTGAACTCACAAATCCTGTTTTTGTACCATCAAAAAGAATTTTGCTCCATCCATTCGAAGTTGAGAGCACAAGCACAACTTCTCCATTATAAAGACTTGCGATTTTTCCATAACCTGTGCCTGCACCATTTCGCACATTAAGACTACCTGATGAAAGCTTTACTGTTACAGGTGAGCCAGTTGTTGTGCGAATATAATTAGCGTGGCAATATCCATAAACATTGTCACCATATTCCACACGCCACCAGTCACCACTTTTTGAGATAAGTGTAACTAAACTATCCTTTGAAAGACTTGCAATAACTGTCCCGCTTGTTGAAGCAGAACTTCGCACATTCAGTCGTCCACTTGAGATTGAAACAATACCTGCTTGACTATTAAGTGTTGCAGCACTTGATTTTATGGGTGTCAGTAAAAATGCGAAACATAAAATCAATGATAAAAGCAAAGACGTAATTCGTTTCATTTTTTCACCTCTTCAAAAAAAGATTTTAAGCATATATGCATATAAAAGTCTAACAAAGAGTGCGAAGATTGTTAATAGTCCAAATAATGTAAAGGGAAATTCTGCATTTATTATTGATTTTCTTTTAGAAAAATGTTTTAATATATCCATAATATTTTTAGGAGATGAAAGATATGGACTTCAAAGAAAGTACAGGTTTGTACTTGATTGCCGGCGGCGTTATTTTGTTCGTTCTTGCACAGTCTATTTTCTTCCTTGTTAAAGCAATGAAACAAGGTAAGGCTTTGGGGCTTGACAAGAAAAAAATGCGTAACGCGATAACATCAAGTGCACTTTTCACAATTCCATCAGCGTTATCAATTCTTGCAACAGTTATTGCTCTTGCTCCATCATTGGGCTTGGTAATTCCTTGGGTGCGACTTTCAGTTATCGGCAACCTTATGTATGAGACAACAGCAACAGAAAATGCTATGGAAGGTCTTGGACACGTAGGTGGTACAGCTGTTGAAGTTACTGACCCAGCCGTTTTCGCAGGTATTGCGTGGGTTATGACTCTCGGTATTTGTTTCTCACTTGTTTTATTGCCATTCGTTGCAAAACCATTACATAAAAAAATTATGAACATGGGCAAAAAAGAAGAAAATAACGAAGAAACAACAGAAAAGAAAGAGAAAAAGTCAGGCGGAATCGCAGGATTTATCGACCTTTTAACACCAGCAGTATTCATTGGTCTTATCGGTGCTTTCATTGCACGTGCTATTGCGGGCGCAGGTAAACCTGAAATCTTTGGTGATGGTGCAGGTGTTCTTTCTATTATCACTTTGGTTGTAGCTGTTGTAGTATCTTTGATTTTTGAAGTTGTTGCTAAAAAATTCAAACTCACTTGGCTTGAACCATTTGTTATGCCAATCGGTATGATTATTGCAATGGTGGTTGCCGTTATAGCATTTAACGTGTTGCCATCTGATATTGCGATTTGGGAATGGAGGGGTTAATTATGAAGAAAACAGAAAAATCATATTTTGACCGTGTTCATACCTGGGGCAGAATCTCAAGTATTACTGCTCTTTGTGCACTCTTAATGTTCCCACTAGGCATTTGCTTGTATCTTAATGTGTGGCCAGCTTTTAACGGAGTTATGGCAGGACTTTTGAAACTTATGCCACTTTATTGGTCGCTTTCAGTAGTTGAAGTTTTGTTCTATACACCAATGCTTGGTGCAGGTGGTACATATCTTTCATTCGTAACAGGTAATATCACAAACCTTAAACTTCCTTGTGCAATCAGCGCTATGGAAGGTGCAAAGGTTAAAGCAAACAGTGAAGAAGGCGAAGTAATTTCAACAATTGCTATTGCAACATCTTCAATCGTTACTACAATCATTATGGCAATCGGTGTTCTTGTTTTCAGACCATTCCTTGATGATTTCACAAACAATGAACTTTTAAAACCTGCTTTTGCACAGGTTCTTCCCGCACTTTTCGGTGCTTTGGGTGCAGGATATTTCTTGAAATATTGGAAGATTTCAATTGTTCCTATTTTAGTTATGATTGCAATTCTCTTTGTTGCTCCTACAATGGGCGCAAGCACATTGCTCTTCCCAGGCATCATCGTTTCTGTTCTTGGTGCATTCGTAATGTGGAAACTCAAATGGGTTAAATAATTAAACTTATTCAACAGTCCGTTGACCGATATGGTTGACGGACTGTTTTTATTGTGTTTTTGCACAGTTTTTTCACGCTATTTTTTATATCTGAAACAAGCGCAAAACATTGATTTTAACCGCTTAAAGTGATAAAATAAGTTGATTATAATAAAATGGATTGGAGTGGGTTGTTTTGGCGTTAGTTCCAATGAAAAAACTCCTCGAAAATGCCGAGAAAAACAATATTGCGGTGGGTGCTTTTTCTGTTGGCAATATGGAAATGGTTATGGGCGCTGTGGCTGCTGCCGAAGAACTCAATATGCCAATAATTTTGCAGATTGCAGAATGCAGACTTAAGAATTCGCCACTTGAACTAATGGGTCCTATGATGCTCTCAGCGGCAAAGAATTCAAAGGTTGATATAGCAGTTCACCTTGACCATGGACTTCGCATTGAAACTGTTCAAAAAGCATTAGAAATGGGATTCACTTCCGTTATGTTTGATGGCTCAACTTTACCACTTGAAGAGAATATTAAGGCAGTAAAGCAAGTCAGAGAAATGGCAGATAAATGTGGCGCAACAGTTGAAGCAGAACTTGGTGTTGTCGGTGGTAATGAAGGCGACGGTGCAGCTCACGAAATCCTTTGCACAAATCCTGACGATGCAAAACTTTTCTGTGATGAAACAGGGGTTGATGCGTTGGCAGTTGCAATTGGTAACGCTCACGGCAATTACCCCGTGCTTCCAAACCTTCGATTTGATGTCCTTGACGATATCAACAAAATGGTTGATACGCCACTCGTTCTTCACGGCGGCACAGGCATTACTGACGAAATGTTCCAACAAGCAATTATGTTGGGCGTTCGTAAAATTAATATCGCAACAGCAAGTTTTGATAGTCTTGCAAAATATGCACTTGATTATTGCAAACCAATCGAAAAAGCAAACTATTTTGAGCTTAGCAAGCAAGAGTCAATCGGCGTATATGAAAATGTAAAAAGACATATAAAAGTGTTCAGCTTTATGGATAGATAAGGAGAAATTATTATGAAATACATTGAGTTTGATAATAGCAAAGAATTTGATTTAATCCTTTTGGGTCGTGTGGCAGTTGACTTGAATCCAGTTGACTATTATTGCCCACTTAACGAAAGCACAACTTTTAAAAGATATTTAGGAGGCTCACCTGCAAATATCGCAGTCGGTCTTGCTCGTCTTGGCAAAAAATGTGGTTTCTTTGCTCGCGTTTCTGATGACCAGTTAGGCACATTTGTAACAGACTATTTTGATAATGAGGGTATTGATACTTCTCATATTAAGCGTTGCCAGAATGGTGAAAAAATCGGTCTTACTTTTACTGAAATCAAGTCAGAAACAGAAAGCTCAATCGTTATGTATCGTAACGAGGCAGCTGACCTTAAATTAGATGTGGAAGATATTGACGAAGACTATATCAATAAGGCAAAAGCAATTTTGATTTCTGGTACAGCTCTTGCAGAAAGCCCATCAAGAGAGGCGGCTCTCAAAGCAGTAGCTTTGGCTAAGAAAAACGGTGTGCCAATCATCTTTGATATTGACTACCGTGCATATAACTGGAAAAATGCTGACGAAATCGCAATTTATTATTCATCAGTTGCTCGTGAAGCAGATATCATTCTCGGCTCTCGTGAAGAATATGACCTTACTGAAAAGTTTATCAAGGTCGGCATGACTGACAAAGAAACAGCTGCATACTGGCACTCACAGAATGCAAAAATCGTGATTATCAAACATGGTAAAGAAGGCTCAACAGCTTATACAAATGATGGTGAGAGTTATTCAATTAAACCATTCCCTGTAAAACTTCTTAAATCATTCGGTGGCGGAGACGGATATGCATCTGCATTCCTTTATGGTATTTTTGAAGGTTGGGAAATTATTGATGCTCTTGAATTTGGCTCAGCATCAGCGGCTATGCTCGTAGCAAGTCACGCTTGCTCACAAGATATGCCATCAGTTGACGCAGTAAAAGAATTCATCAAGAAAGAAAAAGAAGAATACGGCGAAATGATAGCTCGTGGCTGATTCTTTTTGTAATGTATTAAAAAATAAGGGATTGAAAGATATGAAAAAAATCATAAAAAAATGTTGTGCGGTTTTATTGTCTGTAGAAATGATTTTTGTTTTAACTGCTTGTGGTGGCGATAAAGTTTCTACAGATGATGCTTCTACAACAGAAAGCACAACAAGCACAACTACTACGACTACTACAACTACAACTACTACGACAACGACTACCACCACAACTACTACAGAAACAAAAACAACAGAAAAAACACAGAAACCTACTGAGGCAAAGCCCACAACTACCACAACTACAACAACCAAACCTACAACAACTAAGCCACAAAAGGCTGCTCCAAAATTTGTTTTTTCACAAAAGTTTCCTGTAAAGGTAACAGCATTCGGTGCAGAGTTTGAGGTTGTAAAGGCTTCTACCCAAAATGGTTACTGGTATGATGAGGAAAATTATTTGTTTGATATTTGTATTACTATGAAACGCTGTGATGACGGTATAGCCGAAGAAAAGGTCGCAACCACACGAATGGTAATAAAGGATTCAAACGGAAATATCGTGAGAAAAACAAGCACAAGTGCTGGTATGCTCAACATTGGTGAACAAGGTACAGGAAGTATGGCTTGGAGTGTAGATGCTCCGGGTACATACACAATAGAATTTTCATCAATATAAAAGAAATAATCGGTGAATAAAATGATTAAGAAATTATTAAAAAACAAAGCATTTAAAGGGGCGATAATTGCGGTTCTCTGTGCTTGTTTGCTCGGTGGGGTAGCCGTTGTTGGCATTAATGCCTATATGATTTCTTATGTAAGTGACTATATTCTCACAGAAGAAGATTTAAAAAACGAAAACTTTGATTGCATAATGGTGCTTGGTGCAGGCCTTTGGGACGGTGAACCATCACCAATGCTTCAGGAAAGACTTGATTTCGGACTCAAAGCCTATGAAACAGGTTGCACAGAAAAAATGCTCATGAGTGGTGACCACGGAAGAGAAGAATACGACGAAGTCAACAAAATGAAAGATGTTGCAATCGAAAACGGTGTTCTTGCCGACAATATTTTTATGGACCACGCAGGCTTTTCCACATACGAGAGCATTTACAGAGCGCGTGACATTTTCTGTGTACAGAGCGTTGTGATCGTAACGCAAAAATATCATCTGTACAGAGCATTGTATATTGCAGAGGATTTTGGACTTGATGCAATCGGCGTGCCTGCTGCAGACATTACATATTATGGACAGACCTACAGAGATGTCCGCGAAATACTGGCGAGGGCAAAGGATTGGGCGTATACTGTGATAAATCCAAAGCCTACATATCTTGGTGAGAAAATTCCCGTTTGGGGAGACGGAAACATTACAAATGATAATTAAAAATAAAATATAAAGGAGAATCCCGTATGAAAGTTATTGCTGTAAACGGAAGTCCCAGAAAAACATGGAACACGGCGCAGATGCTGGAAAGCGCACTTCGTGGCGCTGAGTCTGTCGGTGCTGAAACAAAGCTCTATCATCTGGCAGA
>JAZLBL010000026.1:0-7331 GCA_045613685.1 Candidatus Fimenecus sp.
GAGCGTATGCGAGACTGAGGGAGAGACAGGATAGAATTAACTTGGTTTTGTTTATCTCTCCCTCCGTCACTCGCTTTGCTCGTGCCACCTAATTCTCGCCTGTCGGCTCGGTCGGTGCTTCTGCTTCGCAGAGGTGTCCACCGGACACCCGCACCTCGTCAGAGGGAGGCAAGGCGACATCACCATATAAAAGATTTCAACAACCCCCAATTTGTCTATCTCTGTATTTTTTATTCTTCCGTCTGTTTTCCTAAAAATGATGCGGCAACAGAAATAAGTTTGATTTCGGTTTGCGTGGGCATACTACCATCAGAATTGAGCATAAGCACAACAGCACCTGCCACATCGCCACCACCAATAATGGGATAGGCAATTCCCGCTTCTTTTTCGCTGTCTGCTAACGGATATAACGCCTTAATGTCGGGGGACGCAACATAATTCTCTCTGTCTTCAATCATATCTTCTAAAGCCGTTGAAATGCGTTTGTCGAGTGCATCTTTTTTAGGCATACCCGAAACTGCAATAACATGGTCACGGTCAGTGATGATTACGGGCAAGTTTGTCGCTCTGTTTAATACATCTGTGTATTGGCTGGCAAATTCTGACAATTCACCAATGGGGGAATACTTTTTAAAAATAACTTCTCCGTCAGATGCCGTGTAAATCTCCAAAGGGTCTCCTTCACGTATCCTCATAGTTCTACGGATTTCTTTTGGAATAACAACCCTTCCCAAATCGTCAATTCTTCTCACAATCCCAGTTGCTTTCATTTTTTATCTCCTTTGTTGCAGAGAGTCCTCTCGGCTCCCCTTGTCAGGGGAGCTGTCAACGAAGTTGACTGAGGGGTAGCAGGGGACAACGACTTGGCGTGCCCCTACAAGCTCTCCCTCCGTCAAAACTGCGTTTTGCCACCTCCCTCGTCAGAGGGAGGCAAGAGTTTTCTCAAAATTTTCAATGTGATGTTAGTATTTGTGATTAAAGGGAATTTATACTGTGAGAAGGGCAAATAAAATGTGTTATAACGCGTCAAAATCGATATGATTTTTGTGTCAAAACGCGTCACGAAATTTGCGCTTTTTTGCATCTTTAAAAGGCACAACCCACGCAAATGCGTGGGTTGTGGTGATTTTGGCTCTTGAATTTATGTGTCAAAACGCGTCAAAGAAAATGCAAGAATTTTGATAAATATCGAGCATAAAAAAACAAAAAAGAAAAACCCCACTCTGCACTTTAAGGGTACAGAGCGGGGCTTTTGACTAATTAGCCTGGGTAATCAAATTTTGTGTAAGTTTCGCTACCTGCTGTGCAAGTAACTTTAATTCTGTAATCAGCAAAAATGTTAATGAGTCTTGTTTCTTCAAGTATAAGTGTTGTGCCTGTGCCAGATTTTGTCCAGGTTTCAAGTGTTTTGTAGCCTGTTGATTCTTCTTTCTGGAATTCAATCTTAATGTAAAGTGATGTCGAAACTTTTGAAGTCAGAGTTACACAAGAAGTTGAATTTAATCCACTTATTGTAAAAGATGTAGCAACTGCACTTATTGTAGTAAAGCGAGGCATAATCTCATAATCATCTTCAATAACAGCAGCAGAAGAATTCAATGCGAAAACAGAAAGCAACATTGTGAGAATTAAAACAACACTAACACTTTTCTTAATAATATTTATCATAAAAATTCACCCCCCTCAATCCAACATAAATCGTTTTGACGGGGGTATTTTGTTATAAGTTATTCTATTGTTTCTGCAATTTTTAATAGTTCTTCTACCGGTAGATTTCCACCTATTTTAAACATATAATCAAATTTAGTCCACATTATATTGCTGTTGCCTAATGAGTCTGTTCCGTATGTATATTTAACACTATTAATGAGAATTTCTTTAGTATCAAGGTTCTCAGTATCAAAATCTATTTCGGTTGCTGATGAATACTTGGTAATTGTAAATATTTCACCATTAGACGAAAAAAAATCATATGCCACACTTTTAGAAGAACTTTGTTTATTTTCCAACTCAAACCCTTCTGGTATATAACCTACTGTTATTTTATCAGGTACAGAGTTTTTATTCTCTTTTGTCATCTGATATCTGCTTGCAATATTGAAATTATCAATAAAAGAGTCTCTTGAAGACGGGAATACAAATGCGGTCATTAACAATGCTAAAAGTATTGCGGCAACAAGCATAATCTTAATTGTTTTTGTTGTGAAATGGTGATAAACATTTCCACGCATTTTGTTTTTCAACGCATTCATGCGTCTGATGTGCTTTTTACTATATTCTGGGTCGGGTAATTCTTCGGGGATAGTTGCAACCCATTCTTCATAAGAAAGAATACACGCTTTTGCAAATTTACTCATTTTCATCACCTTCAAGATATTCCTTTACACGTTGCATACCAAGCATACATCTTTTTCTCACAAGTGGTTTTGAAATGTTCAACGCTTTGCTGATTTCTTCGCCACTATAATTACACACATATTTTAAATAGAAAACATTACGGATTTCTGGTGACAGACTGTTGATTGCATCTTTAAGTTGAATTTCATCAAAAATGTCAAAATCCTTTTCTGTCAGACTGAAAAATTCTGTAATATCAGTTTCAACAACACGGTCAGCATGTTTTTTATCTTTGCGATAAGTATCGATGGCTATATTCTTTGAAACAATTCTAACATAGTTCAATACAGTTTTATCGTCAAAATCTTTGTTGATGTTATGAAAATTCTTTGCCAACTGCAAGAACACTTCTTGTGTGCAGTCTTCAGCAGACTCTTTGCTCTGCACATGGTCATAAGCTATGTGATACACTAATCCATTATATTTTTCATAGAAAATCTCAAACAGCGGTTCGTCATTGGGATTTTCAAGTACTGCAAAAAACATTGATAACATATCATTCACTCCTTTTCGCTAAATTATAACTTAATTCGACAAATAAAGCAAGATTTTCAATGTTTAAGCGTAAATGTGGTTGTAATTGCTATGCATAATGTGGTATTCTATATATATCAATATTTGGGAACAAGGGGAACAAAAATGACATTCGAAGTTCGTGGAAATCAATTTATAAAAGACGGCAAAGAAATCAAAATTATTTCAGGTGCAGTGCATTATTTCAGAAATATGCCTGACACATGGCGAGATATTTTTAAAAAGCTTCGTGCTATCGGTTGCAACTGTGTTGAAACATATTGCGCGTGGAATATGCACGAGAAAAAGCCTGGCGAATATGACTTTACTAACAACCTTGATATTGCAAAGTTTCTTAAAATCGCACATGAAGAAGGTCTTATGGCTATTGTAAGACCTGGACCATATATCTGCTCTGAATGGGAATTCGGCGGACTTCCTTGGTGGATTCAAGCAGACGAGAATATGGAAATACGTTGCTCAAATAAAGCATATATTGAGCGTTTTGATAAATATCTTGATAAACTCTTTGACCAAGTGCGACCATTTCTTTGCACTAATGGTGGTAATGTTATAATGATGCAATGCGAGAATGAGTATGGTTACTATGGTGACGATAAAGAATATCTCGCATATCTTCGTGATGGTTACATAAAACGTGGAATTGATGTTCCACTTTTCACATCTGATGGCACATCAAAAGAAAATCTTTTAGATGGTAGCATTGATGGTTGTTTCTCAACTCTCAATTTTGGTAGCCGAGTTGAAGAAAACTTTAAAGCACATGATGAGTTGTTCCCAGACGCACCTAAAATGTGTATGGAAATGTGGAATGGTTGGTTTGATGGTTGGGGTGAAGAATATCACCATACAACATCAGCGGAAGACTATGCAAAAGTTGTTGACGATATGTTAGCACGTGGTAGTCTTAATATGTATATGTTCATTGGTGGTACAAACTTTGGTTTCACAAGTGGTGCGAATCACTATGAAAAATTCTCACCTGACGTTACAAGTTATGACTATGATGCAATGCTTACAGAATGCGGTGATGTTACACCAAAATATCACGCAGTCAGAGAAGTAATCAAAAAATATGTTGATGGTGATTTGCCAGAAATCCCTGCAAATCGTGAGAAAAAGGCATATGGTGAAGTAAAACTTACAGAAGTAGCAGGTCTTTTTGATAATCTCCCAAACCTTGCCGAGAAAAAACATAACGACGTGCCACTCTGTATGGAAAAGAATGGCCAGGGTTATGGATATATTGCATACACAACAATTCTTAATCGAGATTATGTTGACACTACACTTTCATTTGAAAGTCTTGGTGACAGAGCACAGATTTATATAAATCGTGACCTTGTAGGCATTGTTTATATCAATGACGAAAAGTTAGAACTTAAAATTAATGCAAAAGCAGGGGATAGACTTACAATCCTTTGCGAAAATATGGGTAGAGCAAATTTCGGCGCAAAAATGATGCGCAAAAAAGGAATTGCAGGCAGATGCTTGCTTGGCAGCATAATTCATTTTAATTGGGATGTTTATTGTCTCCCAATGGATAATCTCGACAAGGTGGTTTATTCAGAAGAAAATCCACAAGAAAAGAGTGTATTCTATAAGGGTACATTTAAAATCGATGATGCAAAAGATACATTCCTGAAACTTCCTAACTTTACAAAAGGTTTTGTAACAATAAACGGATTTAATGTCGGTAGATATTGGGAAATTGGTCCACAGGTGACACTGTATGTGCCAGCATCACTTTTAAATGTAGGTGAAAATGAAATCGTAGTATTTGAAAGCGACGGAATAAAGGGTGAGCCGATTGTAGAATTCGTCGACACACCAATTCTTGATAAGAATAAGCAATAATATAGGTATAAACTGACAACTGCGATGCTTGAAATGGCAAAAAATATATGATATAATTTGAAAAAACAGTGTGAGGTGAGACTTTTGCATAGAATTGTTATAGGAGATATGAGTGCATACAATTTTTTTGGTTATGTAGCATATTATACAATGTTGTTTTCAACTTTGTTTTATTATAAATCAAAACAAGATGCGACGGGATTATATGCAAGAGCAATCACATTTTTTGTAGCTCGCAAAAATGAAGCTCTTGCCAAAATAATTAAAATTATTTTCTTTGTCATAGAGTCTTATTGCGCTGCAAATATAATAGACTTAGCTGTAGGTGGATTCAATAGGTCTTTTGGTGAATTTATAGGTACCGGTGCAAATTATTTCGGTATGCTATTAACAGTTTTATTTTTCTGGGTTGTTCTGTCATTATTGATTATGGCTAATACGTTAAAACTTTTAGATATATCAACAATGTATTTGCCAGTGCATTTGTTTTTTGTAAAAATGTCATGTTATTGTGCAGGATGTTGTTGGGGAATACCATGGGAATATGGCCCATATAATTACCATCCTGACCATCCGGGAAATCAGGTGCCAGTTCAACTTGTTGAAGCTTTTTGGGCCCTGCTTATTTTCTTTTTCTTGTTGTGGTATAGAAAAAGAGCAAAAACAGGCTCATTGTTCCCTGTGTATATGATTTTGTATTCGGCAACCAGATTTATAAGTGAATTTTTCAGACACGAAGAAAATGTTTTAGGACCTTTGAAAATGTATCATATTTTGTGTTTGATTGGTATAGTTTATGGTATTTTACATTTAGTTTTCTTGCATTTCTATAGAGATACTGCAAATGAATTTTTTGATAATATTCATGGAAAATTGGAGATGCGAAACGAAGAATTCAAAGCAACTAAACTTAAAAAACTAGCCGAAGAAAAAGCAAAAGAAGAAGCAGAACGACTTAAAAGACAAGAAAAAGCAAAAAAAGCAAGAGCAAAAGCAAAGGCTCGAAAAAAATAGTTTATAAAAAATACCGAAGAGTTTTAAGCTCTTCGGTATTTTTTTATTTGTTTAGCTTGTCAATTATGATTTGTGCAACTTCTTCACTCTTTTCCGTCTGGAAATAGTGAGAGTCAGCATCAATATAATGCAACTTGTCAAAATTATTTGCAAAAGTTTTCCATGATTTTTCAGCAACAGTATAGTTAGGCGTAAATATATCGGTTTTACTGATTATTACAGATGTATTTGCGTCAATTGGCTTTGCACTCTTATAAAAGTATTCTGTCATAAAGTCAGTATCTTTGCGGAACTTTTCAACCATGTTATAGTTGCTTTCTTTAGAGAACTTTTCTATTGGTGCACCAGCTTTAATGAGTTTGCGCTGGATTGAACGTTTGAATGTATAGTTCCAACCATTGCGTTTAGGTGGATTTAAAGGTGGAATATAACCACCGGTAATATAGTTGGAAATATCAATGCCTTGTGCTTCAAGAATATTAATAAGTTGTAAAGCAACTGCAGTGCCAGCACAATGAGAATAAATATTGATTTCTTTTGCTTTTGAAAGTTCCTTAATTTTATTAGCAACTATCTCACATTGTTCATAAGAACGAAGATAATCAACATAATATAGTGACATTTCAGGAGCAATTCTTTCCAATACTTTTGTGAGGGCCGCGAACGCAGAAGCATCACCACCGGCATATGGAATAAGAATCAAAGCTTTATTAGAATCGTAAGTGCTACTAAGAGTGTAGAATCCATCACTATCAGGAATAGCACCCGCATCAAGTAATGTTGCAAGCTTTTCAGGTGTTGGATTTGCAATAAAAGTAGCAGCAGGAATGTTTTGCAGTTCGTTTTCAGAGAGAATTGCAATCATATCAAGGCTTGTGCCACCCAGGTTAAAGAAACTTTCGTTTCTGCCGACAAAGTCAATTTGAAGAATGTCTTGGAACAATTCACAGAGACATTTTTCCGTATCTGTAACAGGTTCTTCTTTAATCGCAATATTATCAAAAACAACATCAATACTTTGGAGTGCCTTTCGGTCAAGTTTACCACTTTGATTGAGAGGCATTTTTTCAATGAACTGGAATTTGCTTGGCATCATATATTGCGGCAATTTGCTTTCACAATGTGCCATAATTTCGAGTATTGCGTTTTCATTGCCACAGCAGAAAGCAACAAGTGTATCTTGACCATTGTTTTCTTTAATGATAACAGCGGCAGACTCAATATTAGGAATCTCATTGATTACCTTTTCAATTTCACCTAATTCAATACGTTGACCATTGATTTTAACCTGGAAGTCGTTTCTGCCCACATAACAGATGTTGCCGTCTTCACGCCAGTAAGCAAGGTCACCAGTTTTGTAGAGTTTACCAGAACCGAATGGGTTAGGTATGAACTTTTCGTTTGTGAGTTCTTCGTTGTTTAAGTAACCTTGACCAACGTTTACACCAGCAATACAAAGTTCACCTATTACTCCAATAGGAACTAAGTTGTTGTATTTATCTACAATATGGAGTTGAGTGTTGTAGATA
>JAZLBL010000027.1:0-14768 GCA_045613685.1 Candidatus Fimenecus sp.
GGTTGTCATAGTGAGGAAATCGCATTTATCGGTGACAGAATGGATACTGACATTATTGCAGGTATCGAGTCAAACGTTGATACAGTTCTTGTTTTAAGCGGTGTTACATCAATGGAAACCATTGACCAGTTCCCATATAAACCAAAGTATATTTTCGAGAATGTGGGAGAAATACTTACAAGAGAATAAAAAATAAGAGAGTCGGTTGACTCTCTTTTTTTATTTAAAATCGGAATGAAAATTGTTAATTAAACAAGAAAACGGCGGGAGCAAGCCCCCGCCCTACATTTTTATATTATAACTTATCCACGTCGGCGTCGGTAATCATATGGAAGCCTGCGTTTTCGAGGGCTTTTTCTGCTGCATCGTTATCAGCCACACGAAGAACAACGTAAGCGTGCTTTTCTGTACGAGCCATAAATGCATAGAGATATTCCATATTGATACCTGCTTCATCAAGCACCTCAAGTGCCTTTGAGAGCTTACCAGGTTGGTCGCCGATTTTAACACCAACAACATCAGTCATTTTAATAAGGTAGCCTGCATCCTGAAGTGCTTTTGTAGCAACATCGTTGTTGTCAACAATAAGACGGAGAATACCGAAATCCTGAGTATCTGCAATTGAGAGTGCTCTCATATTAACATTATTTTTTGCAAGAACGTCTGTAATATTAACAAGTGTTCCCTGCTTGTTTTCAACGAAAATAGTTAACTGTTTTAATGACATAGTATTTTCCTCCTATTTATTAATCATAAAGCTTACGCTTATCAACAACACGAACCGCTTTACCTTCACTACGAGCAATGCTCTTTGGTGGAACAAGACGAACTGTAGGATTGATACCGAGCATAATCTTCATAGCATTTGCAAGTGATTTTTCCTGTGCTGTGATACCACTAACAGTATCAGAGAATTTATCAGGATTCATTTCAACAAGAACATCGAATGTATCGTTATTCTTAACTCTGTCGATAACAATCTGATAGTTAGGCTGATAACCTTCGTTAAGAAGAACAGTTTCAATCTGGCTTGGGAATACGTTAACGCCACGGATAATAAGCATATCGTCACTTCTACCCATGGGTTTTGCCATTTTAATAAATGTTCTGCCACAAGAACACTTTTCACGAGTAAGAACACAAATATCTCTTGTACGGTAACGAAGAAGTGGGAATGCTTCTTTATCAAGAGCTGTGAATACTAATTCGCCCTTGCTACCCTCTGGTAAAACTTCACCTGTTTCAGGGTCAATGATTTCTGCTAAGAAATGGTCTTCGTTAATATGCATACCTGTCTGTTCTTCACATTCGAAAGATACACCGGGACCAGATGTTTCTGTAAGTCCATAAATATCATAAGCCTTGATTCCAAGTGTTTCTTCAATCTGATGACGCATTTCATTAGTCCATGCTTCTGCACCGAAAATACCTGCTTTAAGTGGAATCTGGTCAGGTGTGTAGCCCTGTTCTTTCAATGACTCACCCATATATGCTGCATAAGATGGTGTGCAACAGAGAATTGTAGAATTCAAATCCATCATGAACTGAATCTGACGGTCTGTATTACCTGATGACATTGGAAGTGTAAGACAACCTACCTTATGTCCGCCACCGTGAAGACCTGCACCACCTGTGAAGAGTCCGTAACCATAAGCTACTTGTAAAACATCTTCATTAGAGCCACCTGCTGCAACGATTGCACGAGCGCAACAGTCTTCCCACAAGTCAACATCGTGCTGTGTATAGAACGCAACAACGCGTCTTCCTGTTGTGCCTGATGTTGAGTGAATACGAACACATTCATTAAGTGGTTTTGCAAGCAAGCCATAAGGATAAGCATCTCTTAAATCAGCTTTTGTAAGGAATGGGAGTTTGTGTAAATCTTCAATGCCTTTAATGTCGTCAGGTGTAACACCTTTTTCATCCATTAAATTCTTGTAGTAAGGCACATTTTCATAAACATGCTTTACTTGTTTCACCAACTTCTCTGATTGAAGCTTTTTGATGTCTTCAACAGGCATGGTTTCGATTTCTTTCTGATAGTAACGTTTTTCCATTTTGTTTTCGTCCTTTCTGCAATTTGCTATGGAATAGGTAGTTTTTGGATTGCAGAAGCAAACAAAAAGTCCTCTGCATTCCAATTCGGAATACAGAGGACGAGAAAATTCCCGTGGTACCACCTCTATTTATCATTACCTCACGATAATGACCTCCGAGTGCAAACACACCCTAGTCGATATAACGGTCGAACCCGTTTGACCTACACAGTAAAAACCTTCAGCCAACGACTAACGGAATGAATTCACCGACTTTACACTACTGCATCGCACCAACCGCAGCTCTCTGGGAATGATATTTCCGGATACTATTTTCCGCTCAAACGTCTTTATTACATTAACATAGTAACACTCTAAAAATACAAAGTCAAGTATTTTTAAAAATTTTTTATTATGAATTATATCCTAATTCAAAAGCTTTTTTGTTCATTTCTACAAACTTAGGCGCAACCGTATTTTCGATAGCGGTAATCCAACTTTCATAAGGAATATCGAAATACTTTGCTGCTTTACCCATAAGAACAATGTTAACAGCCTTTGATGAACCAGCTTGTTCAGCAAGTGACAAAGCATCAAGAGCATCAACGCTAACGCCTTTTTCTGTTAATTCGTCGAGCACATTTTCAGGATACTCGGCAGCACCGATAATAACAGGCATTGGGTCAATCTGTTGAGTATTTACAACGATTTTACCGTCTTTTTTAAGGTAATTAGCATAGCGACCTGCTTCGAGTTTTTCAAATGAGATGATAATATCTGCTTCACCATCTGTGATAATTGGTGAGTATACTTTTTCACCAAAACGAACATAAGTTACAACAGAGCCACCACGCTGACTCATACCGTGAACTTCACTAACTTTTACGTCGTAGCCTTCGTCAACGAGAAGACGACCTAATAATTTTGATGCGAGAAGACTACCCTGTCCACCAACACCAACTATCATAACACTAACAGTTTTCATTTTTAGTCCCCTCCCTTAAACGATTGCATCAAATGCACAAAGTTGCTTACAAACGCCACAACCTACGCACAATGTTGCATCAACTTTTGCTTTTCCGTCTTTCATACTGATTGCAGGACAACCAAGTGTCATACATCTCTTACATGACTTACACTTATCGTTATCAACCGTAAGTGCAGGTTGAGTTTTAACTGATTTAAGAAGAACACAAGGTCTGCGTGAAATAATAACAGATGGTTCTTCCACAGCTAATTCTTCCTTAACAACTTCATTACAAGCCTTAAGGTCATAAGGGTCAACAACTCTTACACGGTTAATTCCAAGCGCCTTACAAAGTGTTTCAAGGTCAACCTTTGCAGCAGGGTCGCCCTTGATATTATAACCTGTTGTTGGATTCTGCTGATGACCTGTCATACCTGTAATTGAGTTATCAACGATAATTACAGTTGAATTTGTAGCATTATAAGCCACATTCACAAGTCCTGTCATACCTGAATGCATAAATGTTGAGTCACCGATAACAGCAACACTCTTTTTCTCTGCTTCACTACCCCTTGCAAGGTTAAAGCCGTGAAGGCCTGAAATTGATGCACCCATACAAAGAGTTGAATCAAGTGCGTTAAGTGGTGGTGCTGCACCAAGAGTATAACAACCGATGTCACCAAGTGCTGTAATCTTATTCTTTGCAAGTGTATAGTATAAACCTCTATGTGGGCAACCTGCACACATCATTGGTGGTCTGTTTGGAATAACTGAATCTGCGCAAACACTTTCAGGTAATTCCTTGCCAAATGCTTTTGCAATAGTTGCCTGAGAAAATTCACCTAAAATTGAGAATTTTTCTTTACCGATTACATCTATTCCAAGTGATTTAACATGGTTTTCAATGAATGGGTCAAGTTCTTCGATAACATAAAGAGTTTTAACCTTTGATGCGAATTCTTTAATGAGTTTTACAGGAAGTGG
This sequence comes from Candidatus Fimenecus sp., assembly GCA_045613685.1. GTDB lineage: Bacteria > Bacillota > Clostridia > Oscillospirales > Acutalibacteraceae > Fimenecus. The sequence continues at coordinate 3,988 of JAZLBL010000027.1, forward strand.
GTATGGCATACCGATTTTAAGAATGCTAGCACTATCCCCCATCACTTCTTTAACATAGTGATATGAACAACCTGATGTGATGATACCGATTTCGTCTGAGTTCATTTCAACTTTGTTATATTCACAGTTTTCTGCAAATTCCTGAAGGTTAAGTGTTCTTTCTTCAACAAGTGGATGACGCTTAATTGCATTTGCAGGAGTCATTATGTATTTAGCAGGATTCTTTTCGTAATCCTTTAATACCGCTGGAACTTTGTCACTTGTTTCAACGATTGACTGGCTGTGTGCAATTCTTGTGCACATACGAAGAAGAACAGGTGTATCAAACTTTTCTGAAAGTTCGAAAGCATTTTTTGCAAATGTGTATGCTTCCATTGAATCAGCAGGTTCAAGCATTGGCACTTTTGCAGCCATTGCGTAATGACGAGAATCCTGTTCATTCTGTGATGAGTGCATTGCAGGGTCATCTGCAACACAAATTACAAGACCGCCGTTAACACCTGTGTATGAAAGTGTGAAAAGTGGGTCTGCAGCAACGTTAAGACCAACGTGCTTCATAGCACAAGCTGAACGTGCACCTGCAAGTGATGAGCCGAATGCTACTTCACAAGCAACCTTTTCATTTGGTGCCCATTCACTGTGGATATCGTCGAATTTGCTTAAAAATTCAGTAATTTCAGTTGATGGTGTGCCAGGATAACTTGAAACAACCCCTAAACCACCATCGTGCAAGCCTTCTGCAACGGCTTGGTTACCAATCAATAATTTCTTCATATTCAATCTCTTTCCTATATATATTTATAATTATGATTTATTCTGTGAATCAACAAGACCTTCGCCACCGTATATTTTACGAAGTTTTGGTTTTTCGATTTTACCTGTTGGGTTACGAGGTACGTCGGCAAAAATAATCTTTCTTGGTCTCTTATATCGTGGCAAACTCATACAGAACTCATTAATTTCTTCTTCTGTGCAAGTCATACCCTTTTTAACTTCAATAATTGCAGTTGCGATTTCACCAAGTCGTGGGTCAGGAAGACCGATAACTGCAACGTCTTTGATTTTTTCGTGGGAAGCCATAAAGTTTTCAATCTGTACAGGATAAAGGTTTTCACCACCTGTGATGATAACATCTTTTTTACGGTCAACAAGATAGATAAAGCCATCTTCATCAAGCATAGCCATATCACCTGTTAAAAGCCAACCATCTTTAAGAGTTGCAGCAGTTGCTTCTTCGTCACGATAATAGCAAGTCATAACACCGGGGCCTTTAAGGCAAAGTTCACCAACATCACCTTGCGCTACTTCGTTTCCGTCAGGGTCAATGATTTTTGTCTGCCAACCATAACCCGGTACACCGATAGCACCCACTTTGTGCACGTTTTCAACACCCAAATGCACAGCACCAGGTCCGATTGATTCTGAAAGACCATAGTTTGTGTCATACTGTTGATTTGGGAAGTATTCAAGCCAACGCTTGATAAGACTCTGTGGTACAGGTTGTGCACCGATATGCATAAGTCTCCAATTTGAGAAATCAAACTCGTTAAGGTCAATCTCACCACTGTCAATAGCATTGAGAATATCCTGTGCCCATGGAACAAGAAGCCATACGATTGTGCATTTTTCATCACTTGCAACTTTAAGGATATTTCTTGACTGTGTACCTTTGAGAATAATTGCTTTTGAGCCACTTAAAAGGCTACCGAACCAGTGCATTTTTGCACCTGTGTGATAAAGTGGTGGAATGCAAAGGAAGCAGTCATCCTTTTGCTGATTATGGTGAGCCTGTTCACAACGGCAAGAATGAATTAAACTTTCGTGATTATGTAAAATAGCTTTTGGGAAGCCTGTTGTACCTGATGAGAAATAAATTGCAGCGTCATGAGATTCTTCAAGCCAACATCCATGATAGCTACTTGAACATTCAGAAACGAGCTCATTGTAATCGTCAGCAAAAGCAGGACAGCTGCCGCCAAAATAAATAAGTTTACATTTTTTGCTGATTTTATCTGCTACTGTTTCAACACGGCCTACAAATTCGTTACCGAAAACAAGAACATCAGCTTCAGCCAAGTCAAGACAGTAATCAATTTCGTCAGAAGAATAACGGAAATTAAGTGGCACTACCAATGCGCCTGTTTTTAATATACCAAAATATATAGGTAACCAGTCAATGCAGTTCATTAAAAGAATTGCGACTTTATTACCCTTGCCTATTCCATTCTGAGTAAGCATATTTGCAAATCTGTTTGCCTTTTCTTCAAAAACACCCCAAGTGATTTCACGTCTGTATGGACGTCTTGCACTGGATTCAACAAGTTCAAATTCACTCCATGTAATTCGTCTTGTTTCTGGTTGTTCAGGATTAATTTCAACCAATGCAACGTCGTTTGGAAATTCACGAGCGTTCTTTTCAAGTAAGTGTACGATTGTCATTTTTCATTCTCCAAAAAATTACATAATATTTTGATATTTTACTTTATTTGCCATTAAAAATCAATAGAATCAACTAAAAGAAAATTATCTTTTTTGCTCTTGCACTCTTGACAAATCCACTTTAAAGTGCTAAACTTTAAAGCGTTAAAGCAAATATACCACATCTCGACGTTATTGTCAAGCAATTTTTTATGTAAAGGAGTGATAAATATGACAACAACAATGATGATTAGTATACCAATGCTTATATGTTTTTTCGCGCTTATGATAGGTGTCGGTTTCTATTGCAGAAAGAATGCAACAAATGTTGACGGATTCGTGCTTGGCGGTCGTTCAGTAGGTCCTTGGCTTACTGCTTTCGCTTTCGGTACATCTTATTTCTCAGCAGTTATCTTTGTTGGTTACGCAGGGCAATTTGGTTGGAACTTCGGTCTCGCATCAACTTGGATTGGTCTTGGTAATGCGTTTATAGGTTCACTTCTTGCATGGACAGTGCTCGGCAGAAGAACAAGAGTTATGACTCAGCACCTTGAATCAAAAACAATGCCTGATTTCTTTGAAAAGAGATATGACTCTAAAAAACTTAAAACAATCGCATCTTTTATTGTTTTTGTATTCCTTATCCCCTACACCGCTTCACTTTACAACGGACTTTCATCTCTTTTTAATAATGTATTCAATATTCCATATGCTGTAATTGTTATTGCCATGGCTGTGCTTACAGGTATTTATGTTATCTTTGGCGGATACATGGCAACTGCTATTAATGATTTTATTCAAGGTATTATAATGCTTGTTGGCATTATTGCAGTTGTAGCTTCTGTACTTAACGAAAACGGTGGATTTAACGAAGCTATTAAAGCACTTGCTGAGAGTGAACACGCAGGTCCTGAATTCACATCAATATTTGGACCTGACCCAATATTCTTGCTCTTTGTTGTGTTGCTCACATCATTGGGCACTTGGGGATTGCCACAAATGATTGGTAAATTCTATTCAATCAAAGACGAAGGCTCAATCAAGAAAGGTACTATTATTTCGACAATCTTTGCTATTATTGTTGCCGGCGGTTGCTATTTCTTAGGTGGTTTTGGCAAACTCTATCACGACGATATGGTTGCAGGGGGATTTATTTCTGACTCAGGCGTTGTGTTATTTGACAAGGTTGTTCCAACGATGCTTGCAGATTTAACGCCAGTTGTTGTTGCACTTATTATTGTTTTAGTGCTTGCGGCATCAATGTCGACTCTTTCTTCACTTGTGCTTACATCTTCTTCAACTCTCACTCTTGATGTTATTAAGCCTGCGCTTATGAAGAAAAATAATGTTGATGACAAAAAGACCATTCTTATTCTCAGATTATTTATTGTATTCTTCATTACACTTTCTGCAATTATTGCAATTCTTAAAGACAGTATCTGGAAAGACTCCGTTTTCATTGCACAGATGATGGGTGTTTCTTGGGGTGCTCTTGCAGGCGCATTCTTAGCACCATTCTTATATGGCTTATATTGGAAAAAGACAACAAAAGCCGCCGTTATTTCAAGTTTCATATTCGGTACAGGACTTGAAATCATTCAACTTTGCATCAGCGTTGGTTGGATTTCGGTTAACAATGAAATTTTATGTTTCATTTTTAAAAATTCACTTTACTCTGGTGTTTTTGCAATGGTCGGTGGACTGATTCTTGTTCCTGTTGTAAGCTTATTTACACAAAAAACATTGCCACAAAACATCGAAGAAAAATTCAGTTGCTATGATGCAACGGTTGTTACGAATGTTAAAAATTCATTAGGATGATATAAGAAAAGGACGAGTTTTAAACTCGTCCTTTTTATTTGCAAATACGAGTTCGAATCTCCACATAATAATGCAAATAAAAAAGACAGGTCATTGACCTGTCTTTTTTATTTGGTGATCCACCGGAGATTCGAACTCCGGACACCTTGATTAAAAGTCAAGTGCTCTGCCAACTGAGCTAGTGGATCATATATTCCCGATTAATATCGGGATTGTTTTTTATTTAAGCAAAAATTACTGCGATTGAAGCAACAAGCACAAGCACAAGGAAAATTGAAGCCAAAATCTTTGTAAGGAATGCTTTCTTTGCTTCGTCTGTTCTGCCTTTATTTTTGCCGAAGAAAGATTCAGAAGAACCACCAGAAATAGCACCTGAGAGACCTTGTTGATGACTTTCTTGCAACATAACAAGCACAATAATTAAAACTGCCAAAACAATAAGAACTATGCCTAAAACTATCTGAAGTGCTGACATTTCTCGTACCTCCAAATCACTATATTTTTAACAGCCTTGATATTCTAACACATGATTTCTAAAAATGCAAGTGTTTTTTGAAATTTTTTCATATTTTTTTATGAATATTAATATTATTTATGTTTATACTATTTTTGCAGACAAAAGTGTTGTATTTGCGTTTGCCACTTCAGTCTGTACCGACCATATTTTATGGTCGGTTTTTTGTTTTACGGGACGCCGAGTCGACGCCCCCTACATTTTGTGCTTAGAAAGTAAGCTGCTCTCCTTGGTCTTCGGCGCTAAGAATTGCACCTGCTGATGGAAGATTCTTTGTTCTGTATCTGCCTGGTTTTGCAAACTGACCGTCTTTGAAATCTGTGATTTCTTCAATGCGGTGACCTTTTTTAAGTGTCATTACTGCAACGCCTTGACTATCTTTTGTAGTCTTAGATGAAATTGCACCTGAATTGAAGAGCAAGTATCTACCTGCACTTGAACGGATTACGAACTCTTTATCTTGTGGTACATAAATCGCTGCAACCAATGGACTCTTATCAGAATATGCCTTAATGAGCTTTTTGCGGTTGGTCTTGGTTTCATAAGCAGAGATATCAACCTTTGCTACTTTACCATTCTGGAAGAAGAAGAGCATATAACCTTTATACTCTTTAAGAACAACCATTGAGATAGCAGTTTCATCAGGTTCCATTTGAAGTTTTGTTCCAACATAGTCACCCAATACACTTGCTTTTGTATCGTCAAACTCATTTGCTCGTGTTTTATAAACTTGACATTTATTTGTGAAGAACATAAGCTCTGTTGCGTTTGTTGTTTCAACTGTTGAGATAATCTCGTCATTTTCTTTGAGTTTATGCTCACCACTCATTCGAAGTGACAATGGAGTAATCTTTTTGAAATAACCTTCTTTTGTAAAGAAAAGAGTAACAGGATAATCAGGAATTTCTTCGATTTCTTCTTCCATTTCTTCGATTTCTTGTGAATAAACGATTTCTGTGAGTCTGTCTTTGCCATATTTTTCGGCAATAGCTTCGAGCTCTTTAACGATAATCTTTTTAACTCTTGCTTTGCTTGAAAGGATATCTTCCATATCTTCGATTTGCTTTTTAAGGTCATCAATATCCTTTAAGCGTTTGAGAATATATTCACGGTTTAAATGACGAAGCTTGATTTCAGCAACATATTCAGCCTGAATTTTATCAATACCAAAACCAATCATCAAGTTTGGCACAACTTCTGCTTCTTCTTCAGTTTCACGGACAATTTTAATTGCCTTGTCAATATCGAGAAGAATTTTTTGAAGACCTAACAAGAGATGCAATTTATCTTTTGCTTTTGTCAAATCAAAATAAACACGACGGTTAACACATTCTGTACGGAATGCAATCCACTCTAAAAGCAAATCTGCAACACCTAAAACTTGTGGTACACCTGCAATGAGCACATTGAAGTTACAAGAGAATGTATCTTCAAGAGTTGTCATTTTGTAAAGCTTTTGCATAAGCTTATCAGCATCTGTGCCACGTTTTAAATCGATTGTAATTTTAAGACCCTTCTTATCTGTTTCATCACGAATATCGCTGATTTCACGGATAGAATTAGCCTTAACTTTTTCAATTACCTTATCAATAATTGCTTCTGCAGTTGTTGTTGGTGGAATTTCTGTAATATCAATACAGTTATTTGATTTATCATAAGTATATTTTGCTCTAACTTTAAATCCACCACGACCTGTGCGATAAATTTCTGCCATCTGGTCGCGGTTATAGATAATCTTGCCACCACCGATAAAATCAGGTGCTTTAAGAGTTTCCATAACGTCAAAGTTACTATCTTTAATAAGGCCAATTGTAGTTTCGCAGATTTCACGAAGGTTAAATGAGCAAATTGATGATGCCATACCAACTGCGATACCTGTATTTGCATTCACAAGGATTGATGGAAATGTCACAGGCAATAATGTTGGCTCTTGCATTGTAGCGTCATAGTTATCAACGAAATCAACTGTATCTTTATCGATATCTTTGAAAAGCTCGCTTGCGATTGCTTCAAGTTTTGCTTCTGTATAACGAGATGCGGCATAAGCCATATTTTTTGAATATGCTTTACCGAAGTTACCCTTTGAATCAATATAAGCATGCAAAAGACTCTCGTTACCCTTTGAAAGACGGACCATTGTTTCATAAATTGCACCGTCACCGTGAGGGTTAAGTTGCATTGTACGACCAACGATATTTGCAGATTTAACTCTGCCACCATTGAGAAGACCCATTTTATACATTGTATAAAGCAATTTTCTGTGTGATGGTTTAAAACCGTCAATTTCAGGGATTGCACGGGATACGATAACGCTCATTGCGTATGGCATAAAGTTGGTTTCAAGAGTTTGTGTAATATTCTGTGTTACAACTTCACCTGCACCGATTATGTGAGCATTCATTTGCTCTTCAGTGATTTCAGTTTCAACTACTTTTTTCTTTTTAGCCATTCATATCCCTCCTTTTATGAAATATCTGCAAGGTCAATATAGAGATGACCATTTTCTGCGATAAAGTCTTTTCTACCCTGCAAGTCATCACCCATAAAGAGTTCAAATTTTTCTTCCATAAGTGATTCAACATAATCAGGTTCAACCTTGATAAGACGACGAGTTTTAGGATTCATTGTAGTAAGCCACATCATATCAGCATCGTTTTCACCAAGACCCTTTGAACGCTGAATTGTGTATTTTGCATTACCGATTTGTTCTAACACATCTGCTTTTTCTTTTTCTGTATAGCAGAAATATGTTTCGTCTTTTGTGCGAATTTCGTAAAGTGGTGATTCTGCAATAAACACCTTGCCTTCACGGATAATTGTTGGCATTAAACGATGAATCATAGTGAGAATAAGTGTTCTGATGTGGAATCCGTCAACGTCGGCGTCGGTACAGATGATAACTTTATTCCATCTCAAATCGTCGATATTAAACGAAGAAACTTCTTTGCTCTTCTTTGAATTAACTTCAACACCACAACCGAGCACTTTAATAAGGTCAACGATAATATCGCTCTTGAAAATCTTATCATATTCACTCTTTAAGCAGTTAAGAATTTTACCACGAACTGGAATAATTGCCTGGAATGATGAATCACGAGCCTGCTTACATGCACCAAGAGCAGAGTCACCTTCTACTATGAAGATTTCTCTTTCATTAACATCTTTGCTGCGGCAGTCAACGAATTTTTCAACACGAGAAGTCATATCATTGCTTGACTGCAATGTCTTTTTAATGTTGATTCTTGTTGTTTCTGCCTTAATTCTTGAACGCATATTAATAAGAACCTGATTTGTAATCTTATCTGCGTCAAGTTTATTTTCAAGGAAGTAAATTTCAAGCTGATGACGGAAGAATTCTGTCATTGCTTCTTGAATAAACTTATTTGTGATTGCTTTTTTAGTCTGGTTTTCATAAGAAGTTTGTGTTGAGAATGAAGAAACAACCAAAATCAAGCAGTCTTCAACGTCCTGATAATTGATTTTAGAGTCGCTTTTAAGGTATTTACCATTAGTTTTAAGATAATTATCAATTTCAGCAACAAAGGCACTTCTGAATGCTTTTTCAGGTGCGCCACCATACTCCAAAAAGCTTGAGTTATGATAATACTCTTTAAGTTGGATTTTATTTGAGAAACAGAGCGACGCAGTAATCTTAACGCGATAATCTTTCATATCTGCACGGTCACGACCTGTTCTCTCTGCTGACCAGAACTGAACAGATGACATTTCTGTTCCGTTTGCAATCTCTTTTACATAGTCTGTAACGCCATTGTCATAAACATATTCGAATGTTTCAAAGCTACTACCAGAAATCTGATTTTTAAGTATAAACTTGATTCCAGCATTAACAACTGACTGTCTTTTGATTGTTTCTTGATAATATTCAAGTGGAATATTGATATCTGTGAATACTTTCAAGTCAGGTTTCCAACGGATACGAGAACCTGTATCTTTTTTGTTATATGGTTCTTTAATCATATCCCCTGCGATTTCACCCTTTTCAAAGTGAAGAAGATATTTAAAGCCGCCTGTATGAATTTCAGCATCCATATATTCTGATGCATATTGTGTTGCACAAAGACCAAGACCATTAAGACCTAATGAATATTCATAGTTGCCACCGTCGTTAGTATCATATTTACCACCTGCATACAACTCACAGAATACTAATTCCCAGTTATAGCAATTTTCTTTCTTATTGAAGTCAACAGGAATACCACGACCAAAGTCCTGAATTTCAACTGAGCCGTCAAGAAAGCGGGTTACAACGATTTTATCACCATAACCTTCTCTTGCTTCGTCGATTGAGTTTGAAAGAATTTCAAAGACAGAATGCTGACAACCCTCAATACCATCTGAGCCAAAAATAACGGCTGGACGTTTGCGGACACGGTCAGCGCCTTTTAATTGTGAAATACTTTCGTTACCATAAGATGCTTTTTTTGCCATAAGCTTTTACATCCTTTACCAAAAATTACATAAATAATAAAAATAAACCACTAAATATTATACACTATATTTAGCGGTTTAGTCAAGTTTTAAGGTGTATTATACCCCAATATATTCAATTTTATTTCTTCTTACCTTTGCGTTCAACCTTAGTTTTATTGCCTTTTTCATCAACAATATACATATTATCAAGTTGACCAGTTAAACTGCGTTTAAAACTGTCGATATATTCACGGCGAAGGACTGCTTGTTCTGCTTTTTCTTCTTCAGTAAGACCTACACTTTGAGATTTGCGATAGAGTTCACTGATTCTATCCATTTTTTTCTGTTCCATATTATACTTCCTTTGGTTTTAATGCTTTTATAGTATAAATGATTTTGATAATTTAGTCAAGAAAACATATTAAACGAACTTGTGTTTTTAAGCAGATTTTTTGCAAGACAATGTAGCAAAGGCGAAGCCGTATAAAAACACTGCGAACCGAAAGCTACGCAGTATTGCGGAAATATGCAAAAAACAAAAAACTCTCCCACTTTCGTAGGAGAGTTCGACTATTGAATAAAATTATTCGTTAATCTTTGTAACAACGCCTGAACCAACTGTTCTACCGCCTTCACGGATAGCGAAACGAAGACCTTCTTCGATAGCGATAGGAGTGATGAGTTCAACGTCCATAACAACGTTATCACCAGGCATGCACATTTCTGTACCAGCTGGAAGAGAAATTGTACCTGTAACGTCTGTTGTTCTGAAATAGAACTGAGGTCTGTAGTTGTTGAAGAAAGGAGTATGACGGCCGCCTTCATCCTTTGTCAAAACGTAAACCTGACCTGAGAACTTTGTGTGTGGGTTGATTGTGCCTGGCTTTGCAAGAACCTGACCACGTTCGATTTCACTTCTCTGGATACCACGAAGAAGAGCACCGATGTTGTCGCCTGCTTCAGCATAGTCAAGGAGCTTTCTGAACATTTCGATACCAGTAACAACTGTCTTTCTTCTTTCTTCTGAAAGACCAACGATTTCGATTTCTTCAGATGTTCTGAGCTGACCTCTTTCAACTCTACCTGTAGCAACTGTACCACGACCTGTGATTGTGAAAACGTCTTCAACAGGCATAAGGAATGGCTGGTCTGCCTTACGGTCAGGAGTTGGGATGTAGCTGTCAACTGCAGCCATGAGTTCCCAAATTGGAGCACAAGCTGGGTCATCAGCTGATGCTGCTTCGAGAGCCTTGAGAGCTGAACCCTTGATGATTGGTGTATCATCGCCTGGGAATTCATATTCGTCAAGAGTTTCACGGATTTCCATTTCAACGAGTTCAAGAAGTTCTTCGTCGTCAACCTGGTCAACTTTGTTCATGAAAACGATGATGTAAGGAACGCCAACCTGACGAGCAAGAAGAAGGTGTTCTTTTGTCTGAGCCATAGGACCGTCTGTTGAAGCGATAACAAGGATAGCACCGTCCATCTGAGCAGCACCAGTGATCATGTTCTTGATGTAGTCAGCGTGTCCTGGACAGTCAACGTGAGCATAGTGACGTGTTTCTGTCTCGTACTCAACGTGAGCTGTGTTGATTGT
>JAZLBL010000028.1:0-17070 GCA_045613685.1 Candidatus Fimenecus sp.
CAGAAGCACCGACCGAGCCGACAGGCGAGAATTAGGTGGCACGAGCAAAGCGAGTGACGGAGGGAGAGATGAAATTGTGACTACCCCTCAGTCGCTACGCGACAGCTCCCTTACTCGCCTGCCGGCTCAGACAGCGCTAATTCAGCGTCCACTGGACGCTCGCGCCCTGACAAGGGGAGCCAAGACCCGTTCCAAAATGCGAGATGTAACCTTTTCGGGCGATTCGTGAATCGCCCCTACATTTGCGAAACATATTTATGACACAATCAACCCGACAAATTCAATTTTGATTAAACAAAAAAGGATGACTTCAATGTGGTATTGAAATCATCCTTATTTTTTTATTCTTATTTTGTTTTGTTTGTATCCCTTGCGCTGACTTTTTCATCAGGGTTGATTTCACCAGCTTTAAGTAATGATACCTTTGTTAAGAATGGACCGAAAAGTTCATAAATAAGAACTGCAAAAAGAGTGATATTTGCAACGATTAGCCCTTCTGGTCCTAATTCTTCTGCTTTGATTGCCATACCCAGTGCAACACCTGCTTGTGGGAAGAGTGTGATACCTAAATATTTAACAATATTCTTATCACACTTTGTTGCCTTTGCGCTGATTGATGCACCATAGTATTTACCGATACAACGAGCGATAATATATATCAAACCGATACAAACAATTCCAACATCCTTGAATATTGAAAGTTCAAGTTCTGCACCACTGATTACGAAAAACAAAATAAGTAATGGTGCTGTCCAACGGTCAACTCTATCCATTAGCTCTTCTGAAAAATCACAGATATTGCAGAATACTGTGCCAAGCATCATACAAGCCAATAATGATGAGAATGCGATATGTACTCCGCCGATATTGAATTTAAGCATTGACAATGATACGGTTAAAAATACGAATGTAACCGACATTGCAAGTCGCTTTGACCTTGAATGGAAGAACTTTTCACAAAATGTGAATAAGTATCCCATAACTGCACCGAGCACAAGTGACAAAACAACTTCAAGAAGTGGTTCAATGATAATTGAAATAACATCAACGCTACCTACGATAAGTGCTTTTGCAATACCGAATGAAACTGCAAATACAACCAAGCCCACAGCATCATCAAGTGCGACGATTGGCAAAAGAAGACTTGTAAGTGGACCTTTTGCTTTATATTGCTTTACAACCATCAAGGTTGCTGCAGGTGCTGTTGCAGTTGCAACTGCGCCAAGTGTAATTGCTGCAGGTAATGTTAATTTATCAGGTGCTGCCAAATGAACAATAACCAATATTATGTCCACAATTACACAAGTTGCTAAAGCCTGAAAAATGCCAATTACTGTAGCTTGCTTACCAATCTTTTTAAGCTGTGATAATCTGAATTCATTACCAATTGAAAAGGCAATAAACCCAAGTGCCACATCAGGAATAATGTCATAAGCATCAATATTTGCCATACTTGTAAAGCCAAAGCCGTTAAGTCCGAATGAGCCAAGAAAATATGGTCCTACAAGAATACCTGCAATAAGATATGCAGTAACGGCAGGGAGTTTAAATATTTTTGCAACACGAGATAACATAAGTCCCGCAAAAAGTGCAATGGACAAACAAAGTAAAGTTTCCATAATTTCGCCTCTAAATATACATTTTAAAACGTTTAATATTTTATCACTCGTTATTTAATTGTGCAATAATCAAAGTGCCGTTTTAGATGATAATTTTTTATATATTTTTGGTAGAAATGACATCATAAAACTATTTGCATAATATTGACAGTAATTTTTCTTTATGTTAATATAATAGTGTAAATTTGTATTATATAAGACAAAAAGGTGCTAGAAATGACTAATTCAACATTAAACAGTGCTTTGAATTATCTTAAAAAGACAAAAATTTTTAAAGATGCAGACGAAAGACTTTTAACACGTGTATTAAAAGACCATGGTAAAACTATTTCGTATTCAAAAAATGACATAGTTTTTTCAAAAGAAACCTATTCACCTGTTATCTGCATTATCATCAAAGGTGAAGCAAGAGTGAGCAAAGGTGATACTGTTATTTCGCATTTAAAAGATGGCGAGATTTTCGGTGCTGCGTTTTTATATAATCATAATTATGAATTTGAAAACACTGTTACTGCGCTTACTCCCCTTAAAGTTGTTATTATTGAAAAAAGTGGTATTGACACTCTTATTCAAAATGACAGTTCGGTATCTTTCAACTATATCACCTATCTTTCTGAGAGAATTGGTTTTTTGAACTCAAAAATTGAGGGATACACCAAATCTTCTGCTGAAGAAAAGTTATTGCTCTATCTTCAAAAAAATAGTGATAATTTTGATGGCAAATGTGAAATATCCGTTTCAATGACAGAACTTTCTCGTGTTTTGCACATCAGTCGTGCAAGTCTATACAGAGTTATTGAAACTCTTGAAACTCAAGAAAAAATCTGCCGTGACGGTAAAAAAATATATTTAAAAGGATGATTAAAATGAAAAAGGTGATTTCACTACTTCTTGTATTTGCAATTTTATTTGCTTTTGCAGCTTGCAATACAACAAAAGAAGAACCCTATCAAAGCGTTAATATGAGAGTTGCAGGTCTTGCTGGACCTACTGGTATCGGTATGGTTAACCTTATGAAGAGTCAGGACGACAAAACAGCAAAAAACAATTATACATTCTCAGTTGTTAGTGACCCTACTGAAATTGTTTCAGGTATGACTAACAATTCATATGATATTGCAGCATGCCCTATCAACCTTGCAGCTACACTCTATAACAAGCTTCAAGGTAATATTCAGGTGCTTTCAGTAAACACAAAAGGTGTGCTCTATATTCTTGAAAAGGGCAACACAATCAACTCACTTTCTGACCTTGCAGGCAAAAAGCTCTATGCAACAGGTCAGGGTTCAACTCCTGAATATATTCTCAATTATCTTCTCGAAAAGAGTGGTATTGCAGACAAGGTTGAAGTTGAATATGTTACATCTCACGACGAATTAGCAACGCTTGCAGCATCAGGCAAGGCTACAATTTCAATGTTACCTGAGCCAAAGGTTACTGCAGCACTCACAAAAAATGCAGATTTGAAAATTGCACTCAATCTTACAGCAGAATTCGAGAAAATAAGCGGCAAGACACTTATTCAAGGTGTTGTTATTGCTAAAAAGGACTTTGTAGAGCAAAATCCAGAAGCAGTTAAAATGTTCTTGAAAGAATATGAAGCATCAATTAATGCTGCAAACAATGACATTGAAACAACATCTGCACTTTGCGAGCAATACGGTATTATTCCAAAGGCAGCAGTTGCTAAAAAGGCTATTCCAAATTGTAATATAGCATATATTGACGGTGCTGATATGAAATCATCAGTACTTGCAAACCTTCAGATTTTCTTTGATGCTAACCCTAAATCTATTGGAGGAAAGTTACCAAATGATGACTTCTATTTCGGAGCATAAAACAAAGGTAACAATTAAAAAGATTTCAAAAATAGCCCTAACCATTATTTTCTGGTTAGGGCTTTGGCTCATTGTATATAAAGTTGTTGGACTTGATGTTTTGATTGCATCCCCTATCCACGTTGGAAAAAGATTATTAAAGTTTTTGCCAAGTGGTGAATTTTGGCTTACGATTTTCAACTCATTTAAGGGCATTTCGTTGGGATATATAATCGGTGTATTAATCGGTAGTGTTTTGGGTGTTATCACAGCATTTTCAAGCACGTTAAACACACTTTTCAAACCATTTTTAACAGCGGTAAAGACAACGCCAGTTGTATCTTTTATTATTCTTGCCCTTATCTGGCTTGATAAAGTGAGTGTACCGATTTTTATTACAATGCTTATGGTTATGCCTGTTGTGTGGGCTAATGTTACAAGTTCAATTTTAAATACTGACAAAAGTCTTATTGAAATGGCAAATGCTTATAATTTCGGCTTTTCTAAGAAATTGAAACTCATATTCTTGCCATCTGCCGTGCCATCTTTTGTATCGGCTTGTAAAGTCTCTGTTGGTATGGGTTGGAAAGCAGGAATTGCAGCAGAAGTTCTTTGCACACCACAGAATTCTATTGGTATAAATCTTCGTAATTCACAAGTTTATATTGAAACTGTTGACCTTTTCGCGTGGACAGTTGTTGTTATTATTTTAAGTCTTCTACTTGAAAAAGTTTTAGTTGCAATTCTTGATTTTATCTTTAAAAAGATTATGTCAAAGGGAGGTTATTTTATTGAAAATACAGATAAATAATCTCAAAAAAAAATATGGTGATAAGATAGTATTTGAAAACTACACAAATACTTTTGATTTTGACGGAATTTTACTTATTAAGGGTGTTTCGGGACTTGGTAAAACTACACTTATGAGAATTATTGCAGGACTTGAAAAAGCAGACAAAGGCGAAATACAAAAAGATGCAAAATCAATATCTTTTATGTTTCAGGAAGACCGACTTATCCCATTTGTTTCGGTGCTTAAAAACATAACTGCAGTTTGTAGTGAAGAAAAGGCTCTTAAATATTTAAAACTCATGGGACTTGAAAATGAAAAGGATAATTCTCCCCTGTCTTTAAGTGGTGGTATGAAAAGACGAGTTTCTCTTGCTCGTGCACTTTGTTTTGACAGTGATTTGGTTATTCTCGACGAGCCATTCAAGGGACTTGACGAAAATCTCAAAGCAACTATTTGTGAAATAATCAAAAAAGAAAGTAAGCAGAGAGATTTTATAATAATCAGCCACGATAGTGAAGATGCAGAGCTTTTGAATGCAAAAGTTATGGAAATATGAAAAAGACACCCGAGTGGGTGTCTTTTCTTATGGCTCTAATATCGCTTCTATATTTTTTCTAGCATAATCAATTATCTGCTGATGCAAGTTTTCATATTCATAAAACTTATCATCAAAACTATCAAAATCAAATCTTTCAGTTTGTGCTTGATACTCTTCAATATCATTTGAAATAAATGATGTTAAACAATTAACATCAATATCGTTGTCAGAAATAAATCTATCATATAATTTTTTCAAGTCAGTTGCACCAATTTCATTAAGTGCTTCACTGACATAAGGTGCACATTCACGGCTTGAATTCACAAAGAACTGGCACAACCCACCATTATTGACTTCCATTTCAAACTCAATAAGAGAATAAAGTAATTTTTGTTTTTTGGAAATTATAGGGTCTTTTATATCAAACACTGCATCTTCGCACAAACAATTAATTGCATCAAAAAATTGCTCATCATCAAGGTTCAAGATTTGTTCCTTACCCATTGCTCTGATTTTCTTTGCCTTTTTCATATTTTTCATATTGAAAAGTATTGTTCCTAAAATGCCCATAATAACACCTTTTTCTTTTTTGATGATGAGTTTATTCTACAGCAAACATCTTGTTAAGTAAATAAAAAATGCAAAAATATAGAAAAAATATGACAAAATGATAGAAGTTGTGACCAGACTTTTTATCTATTCACTATTACTTCTTACTTTCCAAAAATCCCGTATTAAGTGAAAAGTGAAGAGTTAATAGGTAATAAGTAAAAATCCCAAACGCTTTCGCATTCGGGATTTTTGGTGCTGGTGACCGGACTTGACAGTCTGCCGCGTCTTCGCCTTGCATACTGCTCGCTTGGCGACCCAAATTCTTTGAATTTCGGTACCCGCCAACCGTCTTTGCCTAAAAACAATCCACTGGATTGTTTTCTTCACGGCAAAACCCAAAGGGTTCAAGTCCGTCCATTTTACAAAAATAAAAGAGATAACGCAAAAGCGTTATCTCTTTTATTGGTGCTGGTGACCGGACTTGAACCGGTACGGTATTGCTACCGAGGGATTTTAAGTCCCTTGCGTCTGCCGATTTCGCCACACCAGCATACTGTCTTGACAGCCTTTATATTATATATTAGTAAATCTCAAATGTCAAGAATAATATTAAATTTCGTCTTTTTGAACAATTATAACTCTTTCTTTTCTAATTGACCTGATTTTAAAGATTTGTTATACTATATTATGTATGAAATTAATACTTATTTCACTTTTTAAAAGGAGATTTTATTATGGCTAAAAACAGACTTATCGGCGATTATCCTGTTATTGGTATTCGTCCTACTATCGACGGCAGACGTGGTGTTCTCGGTGTTCGTGAATCACTTGAAGACCAGACAATGGGCATGGCAAAACGTGCTGCTAAACTTTTCACTGATAATCTTAAATATTCAAATGGTGAACCTGTAAAGGTTGTTATTGCTGACACAACTATCGGTCGTGTTGCAGAAGCTGCTGCTTGTGCTGACAAATTCCGTAAAGAAGGCGTTGACATTACTGTTACTGTTACACCTTGCTGGTGCTATGGTTCAGAGACAATGGACACAGACCCACACACAATCAAAGCAGTTTGGGGCTTTAATGGTACAGAACGTCCTGGTGCTGTTTATCTTGCATCTGTTCTTGCTACTCACGCACAAAAAGGTCTTCCTGCATTTGGCATCTATGGTCACGATGTTCAGGACCTTGATGATGAAACAATCCCTGCAGACGTAGAAGAAAAACTTCTTCGTTTTGGTCGTGCTGCTGTTGCTGCTGCTACAATGCGTGGCAAGTCATATCTTCAGATTGGCTCAATCTGTATGGGTATCGGTGGCTCAATCATTGACTCTGACTTTATTGAAGATTATCTTGGTATGAGAGTTGAATCTGTTGACGAAGTTGAAATCATCCGTCGAATGACAGAAGAAATCTATGATAAAGACGAATATGAAAAGGCACTTGCTTGGGCAAAGGAAAACTGCATTGAAGGATTTGACAAAAACCCTGAAAATCTTCAAAAAACTCGTGAAGAAAAAGATGCAGACTGGGAATTTGTTGTTAAAATGATGGTTATCATCAAAGACCTTATGAATGGTAACGACAAGCTTCCTAAGGGTTGCGAAGAAGAAATGGTTGGTCATAACGCTATTGCAGCAGGTTTCCAAGGTCAAAGACAATGGACAGACTTCTATCCAAACTGTGACTTCCCTGAATCAATGCTCAACACATCATTTGACTGGAATGGCGCAAGAGAGCCATATATTCTTGCTACTGAAAATGACGTGCTCAATGGTCTTGGTATGCTCTTTATGAAGCTCCTTACAAACCGCGCACAGATGTTTGCTGATGTTCGTACATATTGGAGTGGTGACGCTATCAAGAGAGTTACTGGTTATGATATTGAAGGCAAGGCAAAGGATTCTGATGGTATTATTCACCTTATCAACTCAGGTGCTTGTTGTCTTGACGCTAATGGTGCTGCTAAAGACGAAAATGGCAACGCAGTTATCAAGCCTTGGTATGAGGTTACTGAAGCAGACCAGAAAGCAATTATGGAAAATGCTACTTGGAACTATGCTGACGTTGGATATTTCCGCGGTGGTGGATATTCATCAAGATTTGAAACTCGCGCAGAAATGCCTGCAACAATGATTCGTCTTAACCTTGTTAAAGGTCTTGGTCCTGTTGTTCAGATTGCAGAAGGTTGGACAGTTGAACTTCCAGAAGATGTTTCTGACGCACTTTGGAAGAGAACTGACTACACATGGCCTTGCACTTGGTTTGCTCCAAGAACAACTGGTGAAGGCGCATTCAAGACAGCTTATGAAGTTATGAACAACTGGGGTGCTAACCACGGTGCGATTTCTTATGGACACATTGGTGCTGACCTTATCACACTTTGCTCAATGCTTCGTATCCCTGTTTGTATGCACAACGTAGATGAAGATAAGATTTTCCGTCCTGCTGCATGGAATGCATTTGGCATGGACAAAGAAAGTGCAGACTACAGAGCTTGCCAGAATTTTGGCCCACTTTTCAAGAAATAAGAGGTAATTAAAGATGTCAAATTTATCATATATGGAAATTCGTGAACAGGTTTGTGATGTATGTCATAAAATGTGGCAACTCGGTTGGGTTGCTGCTAATGACGGTAACGTTTCTGTAAAGCTTCCTGACGGAAACTTTATGGCAACACCAACAGGAATCAGCAAAAGTTTCATCACACCTGAAAAACTTGTTATTATCAATGCTGATGGTGAAGTGCTTGAAGGTGCACCTTATAAGCCATCAAGCGAAATTAAAATGCATCTTCGTTGCTACAAAGAGCGTGAAGATGTTGGTGCAGTTGTACACGCTCACCCACCAACAGCAACAGGTTATGCAGTTGCAGGTAAATCACTTGATGAATATTCAATGATTGAAACTGTTATTGCAATCGGTTCAATTCCACTCACACCTTATGGTACACCAAGTACAAACGAAGTGCCTGAAGCTATTGCACCATACCTTAAAGAGCATGATGTAATGCTTTTACAGAACCACGGCGCACTCACAGTTGGTTGCGATCTTATCACAGCATATTATAGAATGGAAACTCTTGAATTGTTTGCTAAAATTTCTCTCACTGCTCATCTTCTTGGTGGTGCACAGGAAATTTCAAAACCAAACATTGATAAACTTTTATATTTGAGAGACAATTACTATGGTGTAACAGGTAAACACCCTGGTTACAAACATTATAATAAGGAAGACTGATTATGCTTAAAAATATACCAAAAATCTTATCACCTGAAATGCTTAAAGTCCTTTGTGAAATGGGACACAGTGACAGAATCGTTATTGCTGATGCTAACTTCCCTGCTGAGAGTATGGGTAAAGATGCTATTGTAATCAGAGCAGACGGACATTCTGCAACAGATTTGCTTGATGCAATTCTTACCGTATTCCCACTTGATACATATGTTGACTCACCTGTTTCACTTATGCAAGTTATGGCTGGTGACAATGTAGAAACTCCGATTTGGGATGAATACAAGGAAATTGTTGCGAAACACGATAACAGAGGTGCTGATGCTTTCGGTGAAATTGAGCGTTTTGCATTCTATGAAGAAGCTAAAAAATGCTACGCAATTATTGCTACGGGTGAATCTGCACTTTATGCAAATCTCATTCTTCAAAAAGGTGTTATATAATGAAATATTGTTTGGCTATTGATATGGGTGCTTCAAGTGGTCGTCATATTCTTGGATATATAGAAAATGGCAAGTTGAAGCTCGAAGAAATCTATAGATTTGAAAATGGAATAATCGATATTGATGGAAATCTTTGTTGGGATGTTGAACACCTTTGGGATGAGATTAAAAACGGTCTTAAAGAGTGTAAAAAACGTGGTATTACTCCTGATACTGTTGCTATTGACACTTGGGGCGTTGACTATGTGCTTCTTGACAAAGACAAGAAGGAAATTATGCCTGCTGTTTCTTATCGTGATGCAAGAACTCTTGGTATCCCCGAAGAAATCGACAATATTATTCCACGAAAAGAGTTATATGAGCGCACAGGTATTCAGGCGACAAATTATAACTCAATTTATCAGTTGTATTGTGACAAAAAGAGTGGAAAACTCGACAATGCAGAGTATTTTCTTATGATGCCTGAATATTTTTCATTCAAATTGACTGGCGAAATTAGAAATGAATACACGCTTAGCACAACAGGTGGTCTTGTTAATGTAAACACATTTGAGAGAGATGAAGAAATACTTGAAAAATTGGGTATTCCAAAAAGAATTTTTTCTCCCCTTTCATTACCTGGTACAGTTGTTGGTAATTTAAGTGACGAAGTCAAAGCAGAAATTGGTTTTGACACAACAGTTATTCTTTGTGCATCACACGATACTGCATCTGCGGTTGCATCTTGCTCTGTTGGTGATAATGGAATTTATATTTCATCGGGCACCTGGAGTTTGATTGGTACTGAAAATCTTTATCCTGTTACATGCGAAGAAGCAATGAATTTAGGTTTCACTAACGAAGGTGGAATAAATCATCGTTATCGTTTTCTTGAAAACATCATGGGTATGTGGCTTTTCCAGAATATCCGCAAAAATCTCGATAAGAAATATACTTATGACGAAATGATGCAAATGGCTATGGCAAGTGATTTCACAGAATATATTAACCCTAATGCAGAAGCATTTTTAGCTCCTGAAAATATGGTTGAGGCAATCAGAAATTATTTGGGCAAACCTGAATTACCAATTAGTGATGTGCTCAATTCTGTTTATCATTCACTTGCAAAGACATATAACGAAGCAGTCAAGGGAATTGAAGACATCTGTAACAAGAAAATTGATGTTATCAATATTGTTGGTGGTGGATGCAAAGACGCTTATCTCAATGAACTTACTGAAAAATACACAGGTAAAAAAGTAATTGCAGGTCCTGTTGAAGCAACTGCCACAGGTAATCTTATGGTACAACTTATGTATCTCGATAAAGACCTTGATTTAACAAAAGCAAGAGAATTAATCAAAAACTCATTCAGTAAAAATTAATTAAAGAGTCAACAAGTTCAATTAGACTTGTTGACTTTTTTAACAATATCATATATAATATATTTGTTCGGACAAGTGGTGGAGTCTGTCATAGAAACAATAGTTTTCTATCTTGTTCAACGAATACATCAAACTGTGTTCTAATGCGGATTCCTAATCTTTTCGGGAATCCGTTTTTTGTTTTAAAGGAGAAAAAATTATGAATTTGTTAGTCCCTATTTTTTGGTTAATCATCGGATTAATATTACTTATTAAGGGTGGTGACTGGTTTGTTGATGGTGCATCAGGTATTGCTCGTCGTTTCCATTTGCCTGAAATCTTAATCGGTGCAACTGTTGTTTCAATTGGTACAACCCTTCCTGAAGTTATGGTTTCTGCAGGTGCAGCAGCACAAGGTAGTGGTTCAATTGCTTATGGTAATGCTATCGGCTCAATCATTTGCAACACTTCTCTTATTGCAGCTATCACAATCGCAATTAAACCAGGTCCTGCAGCAAGAAAGAGCATGACTATGCCTGTTGCGTTCTTCTTCGGTGCAGCTGCTCTTTATTGTGCAGTTGCTTATTTCTCAGGCACATTCACACGCACAGTCGGTCTTGTTTTACTTGCAACATTTGTTATTTATATGGTTTCAACAGTTCTTCGAATGAAAAAATCTGCTGTTGGTCTTGACACTGTTGCATTAGAAGAAAAATCCGGTGCACTTGCAAGTGAAGCTGAGCTTGAAGCAGCAAGTGGTGAAGACCACACAGTTGAATCAAAAGAAGATGGCACAAAAGATAGTCTCTTTAAAGATATTCTTATGTTAGTTGTTGGTGCTGTTGTTATTGCAATCGGAGCAAGTCTTCTTAACGATAATGCTCAGACAATCGCTCGTGAATGTGGAGTTTCTGAAAAAGTTATTGGTCTTACAATCGTTGCTCTTGGAACATCTCTTCCTGAGCTTGTAACTGCTATTACTTCACTCATTAAGGGTCACGGCTCATTGTCACTCGGTAATATTATCGGTGCCAACCTTTTCAACCTTGTGCTTGTAAGTGGTACTGCAATTACAATCAGCCCATTTGATGTTCCTGTTTCAAGCTATATTGGTGGCATTAACTCATCATTAGTTCTTGATATTCCTGTAATGCTCGGTGTTATGGCTATTATGACAATTCCAACACTTATCAAACAAAAGCTCTCACGTTGGCAAGGTGTTTTGCTTCTTGCAATCTATTTAAGCTATACTGTATTACTTTTTGTAATTTAAGCAATTTAAAGCATTTAAGGCGACCTTAATGGTCGCCTTTTTTCGTCATTTATAACATATAAAGTTTAGTTGAACTAATCACATTGACGAAAAATTATGTTTTATAATTCTTCACTTTATTTTATTGCTATTATATAGTATAATTTTTTTATAGGTTTTGGAAAGGGATGAAGGAATGAACAAAACTGAAATTTTAGAAAAAGTTAAGGGTGTCCCCTCTTATGTTAAGAATAATTGGAACACTCCTAATGAGGGTGAATATTTAACACTTAAGGAAATGTTGGCTTATACTCTTGCACAGGGTGGCACTTATGTTTTCGGGTGTGTAGCAATGTATATCACATTCTCTGCAAGTTATTTCTGCGGAGCAGTTATGGGAATTGCTACTATTGACTTTTCAATTATCAACATTATAAGTACAGTACTTGGATATGTGCTTATGTTTATGAATCCAATAAATGTATTGATTTATGAAAACCATGGTAGACTTGAAAAGAAAACAAAGATTTTTGCCCATCTTTCTTATGGTGGCAAACTCATAATTGGTATCGGTTGTTATTTCTTGCCGCAGGGAATGTTTGAGTCAGTTATCAATGGTCTTCCACAAATAGTTGGTAACATTCTTGTTGCGGGTGCTATATGGGATTATTTGCATTGGTTTATCCGTAGAAAATTCTGTGCAAAATACGGAAGATTTAAGCCATTTGTGCTTATTTGTGCAATCCCAGCTGCCTTTTTGGTTTCTGCAATTCCTTATCTTCCTGTTCAAAATATGACTTATACAAATAAGCTTATTGTTCTTCATTTTGCATTTACATTGATGTCATATTTCTACAACAACTATATTGGCATTAACACTCTTGTTACCTTTATGACACCTAACTCTCAAGAAAGACAGAAGCTTCACTCAATTGCTCCTATTCTTTCTGGTCTTTTCTCATCAATCGTTGCGGCTATCTGGCCAATTCTTATTGTTTCAACTGGTGGTTACCTGAATCTTCAAACATATAAAGTATTTATTCCTATTTTTACAGGTATCGGTGCTGCAATGTCTTTACTTGCTGTATTCTGTAAAGAAAGAATTATTGAACCACCAATGGAAAAACGTGCAAAAGTTACATTCTTCAAGGGTGCTAAAAACGTTCTTAAAAACAAGTATTTCTGGATTACAAACATATCAAACGTAATCGGACAATGGCACGGACTTGTTGGAAATCTTCTCAGTTGGTGGTTTGTGTATTCACTTCGTATGGAATGGTTCTCAGGCATTGCAGGTAACATTGTAGCCATTGGTATGACCTTTGGTAACATTCTTTGCCCAATCCTTACAAAACGATTCCAGAAGAGAAATATTCTCATAAGTTTCCGCGGTATCACAATTCTTACTGTTTTAGGAATTGCTCTTGCAGTTAAGATGGAAAACATTGTAATATTCTTGGTTGCACTCTTCCTTAAAAATGCTATTGCTCCTGTTATGGATGGCGTTAACGTTGGGCTTAATGCCGATATTCTTACATATCATCAATGGAAATATGGCGAACGTGCAGATGCTATGTCAGGTGTTTTTGGTTGGTTCTTAAACCCTATTACTGTTGCTATCGGTTACATAATGCCATGGTTGCTTTCAAGAACTGGCTTTACATCTGACTGGGATGTACTTTTTGACACACAAATCTTAAATAATGTGTTTAATCTTTACACTTGGGGTTCGGTTATTGGACTTGTTCTCTTGACAGCACCATTTATTTTCTATGACTTAACCCGTGAAAAACATGATATGTGTGTAAGAGAATTACAAGAAAGAGTTCGTGCTATTGAGAACGAAGACAAAGAAGAAAGCGAGGCGGTTTAATATGAAGAAAAAAATTATTAGTCTTTTCGCACTTATTCTTTGTATCTGCATTGCTTTTTCAGGTTGCAGTTCAATTTCTACGCTTTTAAGTGGTAGCAATGAAAGCATAAAGTTTAAAGTTGAAAATGGTGAAGCAATAGTTACTGGTGTACCTAATAAATCAACTGTAACAAAAATTGTTATTCCTGATGAATATGATGGTGTGCCTGTTACAAAAATTGCTGATTATGCTGCTCAAAACCTTGAATATGTTACTGAATTTATTATCGGTAAAAATGTTAATGAAATCGGTAATTGGGCGCTTGAAAATAATCAGCACATTACTGCATACACAGTTGACGAAGCAAACGAATATTTCTGTTCAGTTGATGGTGTAATCTATACTAAAGATATGAAAACTGTTGTATTCTTCCCACCTGCTAAAGAGGGTGATTATAAAGTAGCTGATACAGTTGAAACTATTCGCACAAAAGCATTTTATAAATGCACAAAAATCACATCAATCACTTTACCTGATACAGTAAAAGACATTCAAGAAAAATCTTTTTTCCGTTGTGAAGCAATGACTACAATCAACTTACCAAACACACTCACACATATTGGTAAAGACGCTTTTACATATTGCTACGGGCTTACAGAAATTCACATTCCTGCAAGTGTTAAACAGATTGATGAATATGCATTTTATAACTGTACAAATCTCTTAACAGTTAATGTAGAAGCAAAAGAAAGTGACATGACACTTGGTGAAAAATGGTTCCCAACTAATAATGGTCTTGATATTAAAGAACTTAAAATTAATTGGCATAAATAAATTTATATAAAGGAGATTGAATATGGATTTTTCAATTTTTGACTCATTTGATATGAGCGTATTCGCATTCTTTGGTGAACAAATTCAAAGTGCTTTTATGAACATTGTTGCAGAGTTTATTACATTCTTCGGCGGCTCTGAGTTTGTTACACCAATGGCAGTTATCGGAGCTCTTTTGATTCCTTTCAAAAAGACTCGCAAATTTGGTATGGCTGTGCTTTTTGCAGTTTTAGTGGGAACACTTCTCACAAATCTTGTTATGAAACCACTTTTTGCTAGACCAAGACCTTATGTTTATTATGCAGAAAATCCACTCTTTATGAGTTGGTATGATTTTGCAGGTGCACATGTTGAAAGCGACAAGTCATTCCCATCAGGCCACACAACTGCGGCTTTTGAATTAGGCATTGCAATGTTCTTGGTTCTCAACAAAAAATACAGTTGGGTGTTCCCTATCATGTCTGTTCTTGTTGGTCTTTCAAGAATTTATCTTATGGTACACTATGTAACAGATGTTCTCGGTGGCGTTGTTGTTGGTACATTTGCAGGTATTATGGGCTTTGTTATTATGAACGCTATTATGAAAAAGACAGCAAATACAAAGTTTGCAGAATTTGATTTAGCAGAAAAATTCAAAAAGAAAAAAGCATAAATACTTATAAAACTTATCACCCATGTCAAAACTTAACATGGGTGATTTTTTATGCACAATAGAGTCGCAATTTCATTCTTCTCACTTATGGTGGTTTTTGGAATTCTTATTTTAAATATTTTCTTTATTGGTATTGATTTAGACATTTCAGAAACCGCTCAAACTGCTAACAAAAAAAGTCTCGCTCTTGACACATCACGCGGAATTATTTATGACACAAACATGCGAAAACTAGTAAATTCACAAACTTATGATATTACTGTATGTTTGCCTTTAAACGAGAATACAGAAAAGGTATTCCCCTATCTTTCAGATGATGAAAAAACTAAACTTTATGATAATATGACAAAGGGTAAAGCAAGTGTTTTATCTATCGACAAGAAATTTGATGAAGATACAATTAAAACTGTGACACTTGCAAAGAGATATTCTGACAATCAACCCTGTGTGCATATTATTGGTCATCTTGATAGTGAAAACTCAGGTGCTATGGGACTCGAAAAAGCATATAACGCTTATCTTTCACAGAATTCAGGCACAATGAAAGCAAGATGGAGTGTAAATGCATTAGGGCATATTATTCATGGTGAAAATCTTGAATTTGCAAGTGAAAACTATCTCTCACCTGCCGGAATTCAACTAACTATTAATATGGATTTTCAAAAAATAGCAGAATCAGTATTAATTGAAAATGAAGTGACAAGAGGTGCAGTCGTTATTATGAATTCAGACACTTGCGAAATACTTGCAAGTGCATCTGTGCCAACCTTTAATCCAAACGAGCTTGCAAAATCAATAAATGATGATAATTCGCCATTTGTAAACAGAGCGACATCAGCATATAGCGTGGGGTCAATTTTCAAACCAATTACTGCGTCGGTTGCTATTGAGAATAATATTGACCTGACATACAACTGTGTTGGTAGTATAAACATTGGTGGCACGGTGTTTTCTTGCAATAATGGTACAGCACATGGGCTTGTTAATATGAAATCTGCTATGGAGAAATCCTGCAACTCGTATTTTATTGCGTTAGGACAACAAATCGGTAGTGAAAAATTAGTTTCCCTTTGCAAGAATTTGGGCTTTGGTCAAAGTGTTGAAATTGCTGATAATTATAATCTATCATCGGGAGTTTTGCCTAGTAATCAAGAAATTAATTCCCCACAGGACCTTGCAAATTTGTCTTTCGGACAAGGCAAATTATTAGTGAGTCCAATACAAATGGCTTGCGCATATTCTGTATTTGCGAATGATGGATATTATCGAGAACCAACACTTATGAAAGCAATTATTGATAAAAATGGTAATGCCATTCAAAAAGTTAAATTGCCAGAGAAATGTAAAGTTTTGAACGAGAGTACTGTTGAGATTATTGATACTCTTTTGCAAAGCGTTGTTGAAAATGGAAACGGCAACAAAGCGTATTCTCCACTTGTTATTGGGCACGGAAAAACTGCAACTGCACAGAGTGGTTGGTTTGATGGTGGAAGAGAAATAAATCACACTTGGTTTTGCGGATATTTTGATTATGATAATACAACTTATACTGTGGTAATTTTCAAAGAAGATGGTCAGTCAGGTGCGGTGGACTGTGCACCGATATTTAAGCAGATAGTTGAGCGAATTGTTGAATTAAAGAATGACTAACTGAATAAAAATGTTATAAATGCTATTGACTTTTTAAAGTATAAAATATATAATATTTTAGCAACTGAAAAGGACCACTAGCTCAGTTGGTTAGAGCATCCGGCTCATAACCGGACGGTCATAGGTTCGAGTCCTATGTGGTCCACCAAAAAAAGCACTTAACTTTTTGTTAGGTGCTTTTTAATTTTGTTATGATTTTTATTATATGGTTAGTTAGACAAATTGGGGTTTGTCTAATTGTTTTAATGAATAATGAATGATGAATAATGAATAATTAAGGGTCTGCGACGCAATTATAGATATTACTAATTTAGTGCGTTGTAGGGGTCGGCGTCTCGACGACCCGAAAAAATTAACATCATACCAAAATCGACCATCAAACAATGTAGGGGCGATTTTAGTGAGATGTGAAATTTAAAAGAGTTCGACAAATTAAAATTTGTTGTTATGGTAATGTAATGTTCATGATACTTTCTACTTGATAGATTAT
>JAZLBL010000029.1:0-17713 GCA_045613685.1 Candidatus Fimenecus sp.
CACTCTTTTCTTCATTTGTGATAGAACGGACTTTGTTATCAAGTCTTTCAACGTATTCTTTGAAATCAGCGTATGTGATTTCTTCTCCATTTGCTTTGATACATACTTTATCTGCGTTCTTTGTTGCGTTTTCTTCAAAGAATGAGTAGAGTGTTGTGTTCTCTGCAATATTGTATGTATGTTCTGTTTCGTTGAATGAAGAGATAACTTTTTCTTCTGTTAAAAGAACTGTAATATCCTTGATTTGCGTTGTTTCGTCGAGACATTGTGTGAGAATTGATTTGTATGCTTCAATAAACTTATTGATTGTTTCTTCTTTGAAGAGAGCAGTATTGTATTCTACAGTAAGAGTTGTTTTATCTCTTGTAGGTACAATATTGAAGTTTAAGTCGCACTTAACTCCACCCAAATCAACAGGAAGAGAGTCAACTTCTTTATCACCAAAAACAATAACTGGTAAAGCTTCGTTCTGATAAGCGAACATAACATCAAAGAGAGGGTTTCTGTTTGATAAAGATATACCCAGCTTCTTAACAAGCTCGTTGTATGGATAACTCTGATTATCAATTGCAGAAATTGAGTTTGCTCTAATTTCTTGCATAAGCTCTTTTACTGTTTTGTTACCGTTTGTATTTGTTCTTAATGCAACAGTGTTAACAAACATACCAATAGTGTTAAGAAATTTGCTACTTCTGCCACTTATTGGCATGCCAACACAAACATCTTCATTGTTTGAATATTTAGAAAGAAGAATGTTGTAGCAAGCCATGTAATATGCATAAGGAGTTATGCCAAGTGCCTTACACTTATCTGCAATCTTGTTGTGTGTTGAGATGTCAATATACTCATGAATTTGTGAGCCTTCAAAGGTTTGTTTTTCAGGTCTTGCAAAGTCAAGAGGTAATTCAAGTAATGATGGTTCTTCGCTAAAGACATTAAGCCAGTATTTCTCATTTTCTTCTGTGTATGAATCGCTAACTGCAAATTCACCATATTGAACTGTTTCAGGTAATTCTCTACCCATATACAATTCGTTGAGTTCATTGCACAACACAGACATGGATTCACCATCAGTTATGATGTGGTGAACGACAATCATAATTGTGTTATTGCAGTATCCAACTTTAAGAAGAGGAGCAGTGGTTAAGTCGAATGGTGTATTGAAAAGAGTTGAATCATCACTATCGAGTTTTTCTAACTTGATTGGCGTTGGCTCATTGATAACCTGAACAATTTGACCATCTCTGTTTTCAAAGCTTGTGCGAAGACTTTCATGACGAACGATTAACTTGTTGATTGTGTTTTCAAGTCTTTGAACATCTAGTTCTTCAACTTTGATAGCAGCGAGAATATTGTAATGAAGAGAATCAGGGCTCATAAGCTGAGCAGTATATACACGCATCTGAGCAGCAGTAGCAGGAAGAACAGATGAATATTCAATCTTTTCGTCTGATTCTGTTTTTGTTGTAAGTTCTTTTGCAAGACGCTGAATATCTTTTGCTTCAAAGATAGACTTAACAACGACTGTATATCCTTTATCTTCAAGTTCACTTACAAGTTCAATAGCTTTAAGTGAGTCGCCACCTAAATCAAAGAAGTTGTCGAGCACACTTACTTTTTCTGCATCAAGAACTGCTTCGATTGCAGAAACAAGAATTTGCTCTTCTTTTGTTTCTGGTGCAAGATATTCTGTGTCTGTGCTGATATTATCAAGGTCAATTTCAGGCAATGCGTTTCTGTTTGCTTTGCCACTTGCTGTCATCGGCATTTTTTCAAGATATGTGAAGATATGTGGAACCATATATTTTGGAAGTTTTGTTCCCAATATTGTTCTGAATTCCTTTGCAGATATTTCATTGCCTGTATAGAAAGCACAAAGAAGCTGACGGTCTTCATTATCTTTACGAACAACAACTACCGCTCTTTCTATTTCTTCTATTGCTTGAATTGCACTTTCAATTTCTCCAAGTTCTATTCTAAGACCGCGGATTTTTACTTGGAAGTCTTTTCTACCAATGAATACAAGATTTCCATCTTCTCTCCAATATGCATGGTCACCAGTTTTGTAGAGTTTACCATCACCAAATGGGTTATCAATAAATTTTTCTGCGGTAAGTTCGGGGTTGTTAAGATAACCTGAAGATACCGAGTCCCCAGCAATACAAAGTTCACCTGTAACGCCGATTGGTGTAGGGTTAAGATGTTTATCAACAATATATACTTGTGTGTTTGCTATTGGTTTACCAATGGTGATAGCATCTGTGAACGTATCTGTATCTGCAAACATTGACCAGATAGGAACTTCGGTAACACCATAGATATTGTAAATTTTTGCATCTGTTAACTTTTTGAGCTCATCCAAATATGATTGTTCCATAGCTTCGCCACCAAGGAGAATGGCTTTGATGTTCTTTAAGAAACCTCTTTGGCTTGGCTCTTTTGTTAATGCTTTAAGTTTGGTTGGAGTCGTTTGCAAGAACTGTCCTTTTTCTCTTGTGAGAAGTCGATTAAGTGCATATTGGTTTCTGCATTCCTGTTCATCTGCAAGCACAACTCTTAAACCATTGACAAGTGTTGCAATGGTTTCTGTAACAAATATATCAAAACTACAAGTTGAGATTGAAACAATAGATTCAAAATCATCTGTAACAATTTTGCCGAAAATATTGTGCTCGTTTTTAGAGATGTAGTTAACAACATTTCTGTGTCTTGCCATAACTGCTTTTGGTTGTCCTGTCGAACCAGAAGTGTAAATACAATAGCAAAGAGAATCGTTTGTTATTTCTATATTTGGATTTGCTTTGTTATCAGATGTTAA
This sequence comes from Candidatus Fimenecus sp., assembly GCA_045613685.1. Lineage (GTDB taxonomy): Bacteria > Bacillota > Clostridia > Oscillospirales > Acutalibacteraceae > Fimenecus. The sequence goes on from JAZLBL010000029.1 coordinate 2,819, forward strand.
GAGAGAATCTATGTTTTCTTCAGAAACAACAAACTTTGCATTTGTGTCCTTACACATATATTCAATTCTTTCAGCAGGTAGTTCCATATCAATAGGCAAATATGCTGCACCGGTTTTGAGTATGCCGAATAAAGCCGATAAAAGATAACTCTTTCTCGGTAACATAAGGCCTACAACATCACCTTTGCCAACACCTTGACGGATGAGATTGTTTGCTATTCTATTTGCTTCTTCATTGAGCTCTTTATATGTAACTGTTTTATCACTCGCAACAAGCGCAACTTTATTCGGTGTTCTTTCAACCTGCTTTTCAAACAACTCGTGAATACACTTGTCTTTTGCATAGTTTGCCGTTGTATTGTTGAAAGAAGAAAGTTGTTCTTTGCCGCATGCTGAAACCATTTCGATTTCATTAATGTTTTTGTCATAGTTTTCAAGAGCGTTTTCTGCTAATGCAACTATAGATTTCAACATAATCTCAATTTCCTGTTTATCGAACATAGCGGTTCTATAACGGATTTTAAAATTAAAATTTTCTCCGTTGAATCTGTGCAAATGCATTTCTAACGGAAGAGATAGATAGTTGCCATATCTAAAAACAAACTGATATTCATCATTTTTATCAAATTCCTGATAATTAAAAGCAACATCAAAAAGATTGTTTTGCTCTGTGCCGTTTTCTTTGAGTAATGATTTTATATCATTCTGTGTGAATTTTTGATGTCTGAACAAATTGAGCTGGAAATCTTCGATTCGTTCGGCATTTTCTAAAAATGTGTCGTTTGAAAGATTTACAATTAATGGCAAAAGGTGCATATAAAGACCAACTGTGTTGAACTCTAACGCAGAAGTTCTGTTGAGAACAGGAGTGCCGATGGTAAGCTTTTGAGTTTCATACTTTCGAGATAAATAAATTGACAAAACTGTATTGAAAAATGTTGTAATTGAAATATCGTTAATTGCACAAAAGTCTTTGATATTATCAATCAATTCTGATGAAACGGCGTGGTTTGCTTCTGTTGATGAGAAATCTAATGATTTCGTTGATGCTGGAACAATATTGCAATCAGGTTGAATTGAAAATTCTTTGAGCCAAAATTCTTGAGATTTTGCATAACGACGAGATTGTTTGTGTTTTTCTTCAGCTTCAACATAATCGGCATATTTTTGTACTTCAGGTGCGAAGTTTTCATCTTTTAAGAATCCATTTACGTGAGAAGCCATAGCAATTGCACTGAATCCGTCAATAACAATATGGTGAGCGTTAATCATAAACCCTGAAGTTGTTGGAGTTTGGAAAACCGCACAGTTAACTAAAAGACCATAACGGTCTTTTGGTTCGTTGAGAAAATCTTGTGCTTTTTGCATAAGTTCTTCTTCTGTTTCTACTTGCCAAAAACGATAGTTTATATGTTCATGTTCTCTAACATCTGCAACAATACCATCTTCAGTTTCAACAAGCTTTACACGGAGACTGTCATGAGTTTCTACGAGTTTGTTATATGCGTTGTTAATTTCTTCGTAAGAGTATACTTTTGGAAATATCTCCATAACACCCTGATTCCAAATTTGACTGTCCAGAGTGAAATTCTTGTTGTAAAAATTCAATTGTGAAGAGGTTAATTTAAACTTCATTTTCTTCTCCTTGATGTTTTGCGCACGAATTTATCTATAAATGTGATAGAATTTTTTAATTAATATATTATATATATTATTATACATTATGTCAAGAAAATTGAAATGCAAAAAGTATCTTTTGCAGGGGTATTGTTTTTGAAAAAACTGTGTGATATAATAAAAAATCATTTAACGAAAACAAAAAATGTAGCATTTTAAAGAGGTGACAAACATGGAAAGAAAACGCAATATTTGGAGTGATAATCACGCTTCTGAAAATTTCAGACCGGAATATCCTGAGTTTTCAATGGCTTCACTTCTTAAAGAAACCGCAGAGAAATATCCTGATTATTATGCGCTTAATTTTAATAACAAGAAAATCACATTTTCACAAATGATTGCCACAATAGAAACGGTTGCACAAGCGTTACTGGCAAGCGGTGTGAAAAAAGGTGATTTTGTATCAGTTGTAGCACCTAATACACCGCAGGCACTTGTCTCTGTTTATGCGATTAATCGTATGGGCGCTGTTGCTAATATGATTCACCCTTTGCTTTCTGCAAATGAGATTAAAAAGTTTGTTGAACATGTTGACAGTAAAGCAGTTATCACATTTGATATGCTTTATCCAAAACTTGCAGAAATAGAATGGGAAACAACAAAACCTGTTGTAGTTCTCGCACGAATTGCGGATGCTCTTCCTGCTTATCTCAAGCCACTTTATTTGTTGAAAAATAAATTAGATTTGCAAATAAATCCAAATCATGACATTATCTATTGGAACGACTTTTTAAAGCGTGGCAAACAGAGAAAAGAGACGCTACCGATTGATGATGGTAAAGGCGATGATATTGCTGCTATTCTTTATAGTGGTGGTACAACAGGCATTCCAAAGGGTGTTATGATCCATAACCGTGCATTTAACTGTATGGCAGTTCAAGCAGAAGAAATCAAACGTGATAACACAAAAGACGCTGCGGGCAAAAAGGCTCTCGCTCTTATGCCTGTTTTCCATGGATTTGGACTTGCTATGTGTATGCACGTTATGTTGTATTTTGGTATGCAGGTTTTTCTTGTTCCAAAATTTGATTTTAAGGCTTGTACAAAATTGATTTTTAAAAATAAAATCAACCATGTATACGCGGTTCCTGCTTTATTTGAAGCAATTTCTCGTTCTGAAGAAATTGAAAAACAAGATTTATCTTTCCTTGAAATGGTAGCATTTTCAGGGGACAAAATGAGTGACAAGCTTCATAACAGAATGAACAAATATCTTAAAAATGGTGGTTCGACAGAAGAAATGACAGAGGCTTATGGTCTCACAGAATGTCTTTCTGCTGCTTGCATCAGTCCGTTTTTTAAACATAAATATGGAAGTACAGGACTTCCACTTCCTGACAATAAAATTAAAATTTGTGAATTTGGTACTCATAAAGAGTTGCCACGTGGTGAAGATGGTGAAATCTGTATTACAGGCCCAACTCTTATGAAGGGATATTACAAAAACGAAGTTGAAACAAAACTTGCATTGCAAGTACACGAAGATGGTGAAACTTGGCTTCATACAGGTGACATAGGTTGTATGGATGAAGACGGATATTTATATTATCGTCAAAGACATTGCAAGATGATTATCACGGCAGGTTATAATATATATCCATCACAAATTGAAGAAGTAATTAATGGCGTTAATGGTGTTGCAGTCAGCTGTGTAGTGGGTGTTGAAGACAGAAGCATTGGTCAACGTGTTGTAGCGGTTGTTCAACCCGCATCAATGGATATGGATTTAGATTCTCTTCGTGAGCGTATTATTGAATCTTGTAAAAAGAATGTTGCAGAATACGCAATGCCAAGGGACGTCGTGTTCCGTGAAGAATTGCCAAGAACTGCAATGGGTAAGGTTAATTTCAAAAAGATTACAGCAGATATGAACGGAAAGGATTGATAGGTTGTGATTGAAAGAATTGAAAAAGTGTTTTCAGAAGTAACAGGTCGTGATGATTTGAATTTTACTGAAAAAACAAGACTTGATAAAAACTTTGAATTTACTTCGTTAAGCTTTATTCAGCTTATTTGTGGTCTTGAGGATGAGTTTGATATTGATATTCCTAATTCAGCGGTAAAAAAAATAAAAACTGTCGGAGACGTAGTAAAGTTTATTGAGAAAAACACATAAGTTTTATTTGCATACAAGAGGTGTAAAATGTATCTTACAATGTTAAAAAGCAAAATTCATCGTGCTACTGTAACACAGTCGGACTTAAATTACGTTGGCAGTATTACAATTGACAAAAAGTTGATGGATGCCGCTGGCTTACTTGAATACGAAAAAGTTCAAATTGCTGACATTGATAATGGCAACAGATTTGAAACATACATAATCGCAGGCGAAGAAAATAGTGGTTGTATTTGTCTTAATGGTGCAGCGGCAAAGTGTGTCGAAGTCGGCGACAAAGTTATCATTATGGCTTATGCCCAAATGACACCTGAAGAGAATGAAAGTCATTATCCAAAAGTTGTTTTTGTTAATGATAAAAATGAAATTGTCGAAGTTGTTAACTACGAAAAACACGGTGAAATAAAATAATTTTAAATCCATCTAGCTTTTGCAGGTGGATTTTTTCTATTTGTTGAATTTTGCTTAGTGATAATTGACTTTTTTTTACTGTTGTGCTAAACTATTTCACAACGAACCAAAAGGGGAGTAGCTATATTTCGGCAATCAACAAAATCCGTCTTTAAAGACTGGTTGTCGACCTGATTTTAGGAAGCAAGACCTTTGGCAGATAAGCTGTCAAAGGTCTTTTTTATAGCATATTTTTATTTTAAAAGTGAAAAATATAAAGAGGTGTTTTTATGAAGTACTATCTTCACGAAGTCGCTGATGTTTTTGCAGAAGTAAAAAGTTCTGAACAGGGTCTCACATCTGCAGAAGCCCAGAAAAGACTTCAAGAAAACGGAAAAAACAAATTAGCAGAAGCTAAAAAAGTTTCAATGTTTTCTCGTTTTATTGACCAGTTAAAAGACCCAATGATTATCATTTTGCTTGTTGCAGCAGTTATTTCTGCAGTAACAGAAATGATTGAAGCAGGTGGATTTGTAACTCCAACTGACTCAATTATCATTCTTGTGGTTGTTCTTATTAACGCTGTTCTCGGTGTTCTTCAAGAAAGCAAAGCTGAAAAAGCGGTTGAAGCATTGCAGAAGATGTCAGCTGCAACAACAAAAGTTCTTCGTGATGGCAAAATCGAAGTTGTTAAGAGTGAAGATTTGGTTGTTGGTGATGTGATTTTGCTTGATGCTGGTGATGCTATTCCTGCTGACTGCCGTATTTTCGAGTGTGCAAGCATGAAGATTGAAGAAGCAGCACTCACTGGTGAGTCTGTCCCTGTTACAAAGCTTATCAATGCTCTTATGGGTAAAAACGATAGTGACGAAGTTGCTCTTGGTGACCGTAAGAATATGGCATATATGGGCTCAACTCTCGTTTATGGTCGTGGTAAAGCAGTTGTAGTAGCAACAGGTATGGACACAGAAATGGGTAAAATTGCTAACGCTATTACTCTTGCAGAAGAAGGCAAAACACCACTTGAAATCAAACTCGAACAGCTTTCAAAGATTCTCACAAAGCTCGTTATCGGCGTTTGCGTAGTTATTTTTGCTTACAATATTGTTACACAGTACTTTATGGCAGAAGGTGCACAGTTCTTTGATGTTGCACTTCATTCATTTATTACTGCAATCGCACTTGCAGTTGCTGCAATTCCTGAAGGACTTGTTGCAGTTATGACTATCGTTCTTTCAATCGGCGTTACAAATATGTCAAAGAAGAACGCAATTATCCGTAAGATGACAGCTGTTGAAACTCTCGGTTGTACTCAGATTATCTGTTCAGATAAGACAGGTACTCTCACACAGAACGTAATGACAGTTGTTGACCACTATGCTCCAAACGAAGAGCAACTTGCAACAGCAATGGCTCTTTGTACAAATGCAGACGTTGATGAAAACGGCAAAGGTACAGGTGAACCTGACGAAGTTGCTCTCATCAACTATGCAAAAACTCTTAACCTTCCAAAAGCAGACCTTGTGGCTAAATACCCAAGAGTTGGCGAAGTTCCATTTGATTCAGGACGTAAGATGATGTCAACTGTTCATGCTAAGGCAAAGGGCTTTGTTCAGTTTACAAAGGGTGCTCCTGACGAAATTCTTAAAAAGTGCACTCACGCTGATATCAATGGCGAAATCTTCGAAATGAACGACGAAATTCGTGCAAAGATTATGGAAGAAAATACAAGAATGGGTAATAAAGCTCTTCGTGTATTCGCAGTTGCTTATAAAACTTATGACGCTATTCCAGAAACAATCGATTCAGAATCACTTGAATTTGATATGACATTTATTGGTCTTACAGGTATGATTGACCCTGTTCGTCCTGAGGTTAAAGACGCTATCGTTGAATGTCGCACGGCAGGTATCAAGCCAATTATGATTACAGGTGACCATATCAACACAGCAAAAGCTATTGCTCGTGAACTCGGTATTCTCACAGATGACAGTCAGGCTATGATGGGTGCAGATATTGATAAATATACAGACGAAGAATTCGAAAAAATCGTTGAAAATATCTGTGTTTATGCTCGTGTTCAGCCTGAACATAAAACAAGAATTGTTAACGCTTGGAGAAACAAGGGTTATGTTACTGCTATGACAGGTGACGGTGTTAACGACGCTCCATCAATTAAGAGTGCTGACATCGGTGTTGGTATGGGTATTACTGGTACTGACGTTACAAAGAATGTTGCTGATATGGTTCTTGCAGACGATAACTTTGCAACAATCGTTTCAGCGGTTGGCGAAGGTAGAAGAATTTACGACAATATCCGTAAAGCAATTCAGTTCCTTCTCGGCTCAAACCTTTCAGAAGTTGTTTCAATTTTCTTTGCAACAATTATGAACTTTACAATTCTTCGTGCACCACATCTTCTCTTTATCAACCTTGTTACAGACTGTTTCCCAGCACTCGCTCTCGGTCTTGAAAAACCAGAAGACGATATCATGAGAAGAAAACCAAGAAGTAAGAATGATGGTATCTTCGCAGGTGGACTCGGCTTTGACTGTTTCTATCAAGGCGTTATAGTTTCAGTTCTTACAGTTATCGCGTTCTATATCGGTGAATATATCGAAACAGGTCACCTTATTCTTCGCAACATTGCAGATAGCGAAGATGGTATGACAATGGCATTCTTTACAATGGCAATGTGCGAAGTATTCCACTCATTCAATATGCGTTCACAACGTGGCTCAGCAGTTGCAATGGTGTTTAAAGGACACCACAATATAGCTCTCTATGGCGCTATGGTAGGTTCATTCCTTCTCACAACAGCAGTTGTTGAAGTTCCATTCCTTGCAAATCTTTTTGAATTCACACAACTTTCATCACTTGAATATGCAATTTCTCTTGGTCTTGCATTCCTTATCATCCCAATAGTTGAAATTGTAAAAGCAATTCAAAGAGCAGTCGCAAAAGACTAAGAATAAAAATAGTTGAATAAAAATGGGCTGTCATCTGACAGTCCATTTTTTGTGCATAAATTTAAATTTGTCAGGTTCTTTTTGAGTTTTATATGCTATTAAAATCGACCATCAAACAATGTAGGGGCGATTCACGAATCGCCCGAAAAGGCTACATCTCGCATTTTGGAACGGGTCATTCGTGAATGACCCCTACAAGGTTACATTACCGTATATAAGAGTTCGACAAACCCTAATTTGTCGAACTGATTACAAAGAAAAAAGAGCTCCCGAGTGGAGCTCTTTTTATTTAAGGAGAATGAAAATGAAAGGGGATTTGATTCATCACAATTTCTTGTGTGAACCACTGTCTAAAATATATCACATAAATATTGAATAAAAATATATAAATATTTAACTTTTTATGAACATCAGTTTTTCTTCAATGCTCTTACAATCTCGTTGAATTTAGGTGGTTTGCCATACATCAATATTCCGATTCGATAAAGTGCAACTGCTATATATCCCACGCCGACAATAGAAACAATAAGAATTACTATTGAAATAATTGCCTGAATAGTATTTGCTGTGCCCATAGCAATTCGTGCAAACATAGCCATTGGGGAAGTGAATGGAAAATATGAAAGGAATTTCACGAGTCCGCTATCAATATTGCCAGAACTCATAAGCGAAATTGTAATAACAAATCCGATAATCAAAAATATCATAACAGGCATTGTGAGAGCACCAACATCTTCAAGTTTTGACGCCATAGAACCCATAGCACCCAAAAGAAAAGCATAGAGCAAAAATCCCAAAATAAAGAATATTATTGTGTAGGCAATCATTGACGCAGAAAATCCTGTAAACATTGAAAACATATTACTATCAATAAGATAGTTTTTGTTGATAGCTACGCACAAAACACCCCAGACAATAATTATTGCCATTTGTGTAAGTCCTGCAAATCCTGTGCCTAACACTTTGCCAAAAATAAGATTTTTTGGGTCGGCAGATGTGATAAGCAATTCCATAGCTCTTGAACTTTTCTCAGTTGCAACACTTTGCGCAACAATCTGACCATAAACCAAAACAGTAATATAAAGTACCATCATAAGAATATATGCGTGCATAAAGTTTTGCGACTGGTCTTGACCGACGATTATTGAATTGCTTTTAACTGTCAGTGTCGAAAAATCAACGATTTCTTCCATTGAAAGACCATAGCCCTGCAAAGCGATTGTCTTATAATGAGAAAGAAGAATGTTGTTGATATTTTGCTCAGTTGTGTCATAAAGTCCAAGATTTTCAACAATATAGGTGTATTCAAGTGGACTAGTTATTACAACAGCAGAAGTGTATTCTTTGTTTTCAACAGAACTTTTTGCTGAATTATCGTCACCATTGGTTGTAAAGGTTATATCAACATCTTTTAGAGTGGATTTTATTATTTCCTCTAAGCCTATAATGTTTGCTTTGTCGACTACAAGTAAAGTTGGTGTTTTTTGTTCGCCAAAATTCAACGAAATATCAGTTGATGAAGAAAATCTTGGATAAAAAGCAATAACTGCAATGATTACTGCAACGGCAATGGTGAGAAAAATAAAAATCTTATTCTTTATAAAGTTTAAATATTCAAATTTGAATACTGCGAGAAACTGTTTCATATCTGTCCCTCCGTAAATTGCACAAAAATTTCATTGAGCGTTGGCTCTTTGACTTTGATTTCATCAATATTATTACCAACAGGGGACAATGCTTCTAAAAGTTTGTCTTTTTCGTTTTCATCTGTTAAAGTTATGAAAATTGTGTTTTCATCAAAAGTTATCCTTTTTACAAACGGAAGATTTTGATTTAAAACTGTGTCTGCAACATCTTTTGCATTTTCACTCTTAATTTCTATTGTGTTTCGTGCATATCCACGTTTTATGTCTTTGATATTTCCACCTAAAACAATTTGTCCACCATTTAAAATAAGAATGTCATCGCAGAATTCTTCAATATAATTCATCTGGTGGCTTGAGAAAAGCACAAGTTTGCCATCTGCGATTAAATCTTTGACAATGTCTTTAAGCAAAGATGCGTTTACAGGGTCAAGTCCTGAAAAAGGCTCGTCAAGAATAACAATATTAGGGTCTGCAATGAGTGTCGCAATAAGTTGAACTTTTTGTTGATTGCCTTTTGAAAGTGTGTCAAGTCGCACATTTTTATATTCTTCAATCTGTAATTTTTTAAAAAGCTTGTCTGCGTTAGAAATTGCAGTCTTTTTATCTATTCCCTGCAATGTTGCAAAATAGATAAGTTGCTCCATAATCTTTTTCTTGGGATAAAGTCCACGTTCTTCTGGAAGATACCCGATTTTAACATTACTGGTATTCATAGGTGCATCATCAAGTGTAACACTACCGTTATCTGCATTGAAAACACCCATAATAATTCTAATCATAGTGGTTTTGCCGGCACCATTTCGGCCGAGAATACCCAATGCTTTTCCACCTTCACAAGAAAAGGATATACCTTTAAGCACCTGCTTATCACCAAAGGATTTTGAAACATTGTTAATTGATAAAACCATAATTTTCACCTCGCAAAAATTATCCTGATTTCATTATATCACGAAATGTATAAATATTAAACTTAAATTTATTTGTAAGATTTTTGTAATAATTATTAAGATTTTGTAACAACTGTTGAAAATTTGAGTTTTGTGAGTATAATTATGATAGAGAAATTTCGGGAGAAAATTTATGGAATTAATTTTTAAATCAGAAACGGCGCAAAAAAGAATAGAAAACATAAGAGCATTTCTGTTAAGTGATAAGTGGATGGTTATTTTGTCATGCCTTGCAGGAATTATTATTGTACTTAGCCATCGTTTTCCTGATGCACAGTTAGAAATTAAGGGTACAATCTTTTTTGCTTACATAATCGGCGTAGTATTGGTATTAAGCAATGATATTATGGCAGGGCTTATACCTTTTATGCTTACTTATCTTATAGCTATAAAGTGCTATGACTCCTTTGATAAATTTATGGCTTATAAGTGGTATGCAATTCCACTTGTGTTTATGGTATTGTTTAATGTTATTGCATATTTCAAGCCGTTAAAAGCAAAGGGCTCACAGTTTAAACCAATGTTTTTTGTGTCTGTTGCAATCCTTTTGGGTGGCATCGGATTTATTTCACCGCAGGAATATTTCTCAGGCTCATCAATTTATCATATGTTGGGTTTAGGTTTTGGAATGGTTTTGATATACAGTTATTTCTATGCTCATATTGATATGAATGCGAAATATTCTGTAACAAAAAAACTTACTGAAATAATGGTTATGACAGGTCTTGTGGCAACTTTTATGGTGCTTTCATATTACCTTGTGAAGATTAACCATGTTCTTGATGTTAAAGGCATTATCTATATGCAATGGCGAAATAATTGCTCCACTATTCTTATGTTGGCAATTCCTTTTGCATTTTTGATGGCAAATAAAAAGTCTTATGCAACGACTTTCGGTTTCTTGTTCTATCTTGCAATTTTGCTCACAGGTTCTCGTGGGGGAATGGTGTTTGGAACAATAGAACTTGTTATGTGCATTGTTATGTTTATGCTTTATGACAGACGTCGTCGTTTGGCTTATGCTATTATTATTGCGTGCATTGTTTTTGGCGTTTTAGCATTTACTCCTGAAATTACAAAGTTCTTGGGTTACACTATCGATAGGCTTTTCAATGCGCTTAACGATTTCTTGATGGGTGAAAGCACTGAAGTCAGAGCAAAACATTATGCTCGCGGAATCAGTGACTTCTTTAATCAACCGATTTTCGGCACTGGTCTTGGCTATATGGGTAATCGTGATGTTCATCCATCAAAAGAATTTGCACTCTGCTGGTATCACTGTGAGCCAATTCAGATTGCTGCAAGCTTTGGCGTAGTTGGTATCATTGCTTTTGTAAATCAGTTTATCAGAAGAAATATGCTTATCTGGAGAAAAGCAACACTTTTTAATATGACAATTTTCTTATCATACATAAGTCTTGAAATGATGTCACTTGTAAACCCTGGTATCCTTTGCCCATTGCCATATCTTATGCTTATCACATTGTTTATGGTGGTTGTTGAGAAATGTGACGGTGAATATAAAGAGAAACTTTATATCACGACAAAACAAAGACTTAAAGATTTTAGAAAGCAAAAAGAAAATGCTTGACTTTATTAGAAAATATTGCTATAATGCATATTTGCTATGAAGAAAAATATCAATTCATCGCAATCCTTCCCCCAAGGATAAGTTTGGGGGCAAAGTCCACAAGGAGGTGTAAAGAATGTCAAAATACGAGACTATTATGGTTTTCTCACTTGCAAAGGGTGAAGAAACAGCAAAAGAGCTTATGGAAAAATTCAAGGCTCTTATGGAGTCAAACGGCACTCTTGAAAGCGTTGATGAGTGGGGCAAGAGAAGACTTGCATACCTTATCAATGATGAGGCTGATGGTTACTATGTTCTCTATAATTACGAGGCAAAACCTGAATTCCCAGCAGAGCTTGAAAGAATTGCAAAAATTACTGACGGTGTTCTCAGAACATTAGTTGTTAAGAAGTAATCGGAGGAAAAGAAAATGTTAAACACAGCTATTATTATGGGCAGACTTACTGCTGACCCCGAACTTCGCAAAACAACCAGCGGACTTTCCGTGACATCTTTTACTGTTGCAGTTGAACGTAACTACAAGAGCGGTGAAGAAAGACAAGCAGACTTCATTAATGTTGTTGCTTGGCGTGGCACAGCAGATTTTGTTTCAACTTATTTCAAAAAGGGACAAATGATTGCAGTTCAAGGTTCAATCCAGACAAGAAACTATGAAGATAAAAACGGAAATAAGCGTACAGCGGTTGAAATTGTAGCAGACAATGTTTCATTCTGCGGAAGCAAAGCAGAAAGTGGCAACACTTATGGCGCAGCAAGACAAGAAGCACCAGCTGTTTCTTATCAGAGTGCTGACGCAGGCAGCTTCTCAGTTTTACCCGATGACAACCAGGGATTCCCATTCGGTTCAGACGATGACGAAGGACTCCCATTCTAAGTTTTAATCTTAATAGGAGGAAACTAAAATGGCATACGATAAGAATGCAAGACCAAACAGAAAAGGTCGCAAAAAAGTTTGTGCATTTTGTGTAGAAAAAGTTGAAGCAATCGACTATAAAGATACAGCAAAGCTCCGTCGTTACACATCAGAAAGAGCAAAGATTCTCCCTCGTCGTGTAACAGGTACATGTGCATACCACCAGAGAGAGCTTACAACAGCTATCAAGAGAGCAAGACAAATCGCTCTTATGCCTTACACAAACGACTAATCAACAGTCAAAGCCACCCAAACGGGTGGCTTTATTTTTTAATTCAATATCTTTTCGGTCAGTTTATTCGCACTTTTTCTTGCTTTTTCACTGTCACAATATCCCTTCGTCAAATCTGCGATTTTATATCGAGTGTCCCGTCCGTTGAAAAGGGCAAATACGCATTTATCCAAGAATGTGTTTTCTGCGGATAAAAGACTTTGCACCTTTTTGTCACATTCAATATAACTACTATTCAAAAATCTTGTTGCATAATTTTTTTCATAAGGCTCAAAGGGTAAAATGCGATTTTCATCAGTAATTATTACGCAAATATTTGCAGTTGGAAAAATAATAGTATTTGGAATATCGCCGCCAAAATATGACGGACTTATAATAAAGGGGATTTTCTCTCTAATGGCATAATCTTTGAGCACACCTAAAATTACAGACCCTGCAAATCCCCAAGAATCTTCAATTTCAATAACTTTTTCTATATTGTCGAATAAAGTGTCAAAATGAGTGTGAATACCAAGTGGGGTGGGTGATGTGAGAAGTCGCATTTTGCCGTTACCCTTTTCTTTCATATCCCTGAAATTTCGCAGACAAAAACGACTTATAAAGTTTATGACTTTTCTGTCGTTGAGATATGGTGATATGGTTTCGTGAATTCTTTCTCTCGTTTTAGATGCAGTTTTTAAATATTCACAACCCTTTTTATAAAAGTTATTTTCTTTAATTTTTAGTGCAATAATTTCGCGACGCAAATCCAAAGGATAATTTTTATCATCTGATATGCTAATTTGCTTTTCCCAAGCACCAAGAAGAATGGGTGAAATTTTACTGTATCCACTATCTGAAATTATATATGTGTTTAAGTTTTCTATGTAAATTCCGTCAAATGCTTCATCAAAAAACGGATTAAATAATTCTAAGTTAAATCCACGAAAGTTTTTAATCAGTTGATTATAGAAAGTTGCTCTTTCAAAATCGTCGCATGTGTTTGCGATAAAAACCTTTGAAGACGGGTCGTTTTTGTAAATTGTATGATATGCACTTATATATCCTTTATCACAAATGGCGCTAGAAAAATACTTTTTCATTTTATCACCTCATATCCATATTATTCAAAGGCGTTAATTTTGTTAATTTGTTGACATTTATGTGTGGGTGATATATAATATCGGTGGAAATTTTTATATAGGAGTGTATTAAATTATGCCATTAGTAAATGCAAAAGAAATGCTTACAAAAGCAAAAGCTGGTCAATATGCAGTTGGTCAGTTCAATATCAATAACCTTGAATGGACAAAAGCTATTCTTCTCACAGCACAAGAGATGAATTCACCTGTTATCCTTGGTGTATCTGAAGGTGCAGGTAAGTATATGTGTGGCTACAAAACAATTGTAGGTATGGTTGAAGGTATGCTTGAAGCACTTAACATCACAGTTCCTGTTGCTCTTCACCTTGACCATGGTTCATATGACGGCGCAAAGGCTTGCATCGAAGCAGGTTTCAGCTCAATTATGTTCGACGGTTCACACTATCCAATCGACGAAAACATTGCAAAGACAAAAGAACTCGTTGCAATCTGTGAAGAAAAAGGTCTCTCAATTGAAGCAGAAGTTGGTTCAATCGGTGGTGAAGAAGACGGCGTTGTTGGTGCTGGTGAATGTGCAGACCCAGACGAATGCAAAATGATTGCAGACCTTGGTGTTACAATGCTCGCAGCTGGTATCGGTAACATTCATGGTAAATATCCAGAAAACTGGGCAGGTCTTTCATTCGAAACACTTGCAGCAGTTCAGGAAAAAACAGGTGCAATGCCACTCGTTCTTCACGGCGGTACAGGTATCCCTGCAGATATGATTCAGAAAGCTATTTCTCTTGGTGTTTCAAAAATTAACGTTAACACAGAATGCCAACTCGCATTCCAGGAAGCAACAAGAAAATATATCGAAGCAGGTAAAGACCTTGAAGGCAAGGGCTTTGACCCAAGAAAGCTTTTAGCTCCTGGTGTAGAAGCAATCAAGGCTACAGTTAAAGAAAAAATCGAACTCTTCGGTTCAGCTAACAAAGCTTAATTAAATTTCATTAAAATGTAGGGTGGGAGATTAGCTCCCACCTTATTTTTTGCTAATCAAATTTGAATTTGTTTAACTCTTTTAAAGTGCATTTACTTTGGCTCCCTCTGACGAGGGAGCTGTCGAGCGTATGCGAGACTGAGGGAGAGATTTAGTAATTGCAAAGTTCGTTTTCCCTCCCTCCGTCTTTTGCTACGCAAAACCCACCCCCCTCGTCAGAGGGAGGCGACATCACCATATACAAGAGACAGACAAACCCCAATTTGTCTAACTATTTTATTAAAAATCGGTATTTTGTTATATACATACCGATTTTTTTGTGCTATAATAATTTAAATATGTGTGAAAGT
>JAZLBL010000030.1:0-30740 GCA_045613685.1 Candidatus Fimenecus sp.
GTTTGTCGAATTGTTTTAATGAAAAGATATTCTCGGCTCCCCTTGTCAGGGGAGCTGTCGCGTAGCGACTGAGGGGTAGTCAAAATCCTATCTCTCCCTCCGTCACTCGCTTTGCTCGTGCCAACTCCCTCGTCAGAGGGAGGCGAAACAACACTATTAAATCAATTAAACAAATTCAAATTTGTATAATAAATATTCTTTATTAATTGAATTGTTTTGTTGTATATGATATAATAATTGCAAATTCAAATGCACACAGGGAGAATTTGTTTATGCATTTATTAAAAGTTGACAAATCACATTATGTTGGTCAAGCCGACCCTTATATTTTAAAGAGTAACGGAAGATATTATATCTATGTTACAGGGCATGATGCAATTTATGCTTATCATTCAGACAATCTTTTTGACGGTTGGGAATATTACGGCGTTGTTATGACTGTGCCAAACCACGATTCATTCTGGGCACCAAGTGTTATTGAACTTGATGGCAAGTTTTATATGTATAACTCTATTGAAATTTACAACGACACACCTGACAAAGGTGGGCACAGAGGCGCTATGCACGTTTCTGTTGCAGATAATCCCCTTGGACCTTTCACAGATACAAAACAGATTTTACACCCATTCTCAATCGATTCTCACATAGTTAAGAATGAAGCAGGGCTTTTTCTTTTCTATTCTGCTAATAGATTTGAAGGTGAGAGAATCGGCACTTGCATTTATGTTGACAAAATGCTTGACCCATTCACACCAGCGGGTAATCCTGTTTTAGTTGTTGAGCCAACTCTTGACGAAGACATTTATTGTCGCGACCGTTACAAAAAAGGTCAGCATTGGCACACTATTGAAGGTGCTTTCTATTTCAAAGAGGGCGACTGGCATTATCTTATGTATTCAGGCAACTGTTTTGAGCAACCTACATATTATATCGGTTATGCAAGAGCAAAAACTGATGAAACAGACCTTACAAAGATTAAATTTGAGAAATATCCTGATGATACTACCTACTACCCTGTGCTTAAAGCAAACGAATTTGAAGAAGGTACAGGCCACCACTCAATGATTAAAGAAGACGGTCAGTGGTATGCGATTTATCACGCTCGTGATTATGACGACGGACTTAATGCAAGTGCTTTTGATGCTCGAAATGCAAGAATCTGCAAGTTAAATGTTGAAGACGGAATCATCACAGCAGAAAGATATAAAGACCATATATAAAGATAAAACCCTCTCAAACGAGAGGGTTGATTTTTTATTCTTCTGAAAAATTGTCTTTACTTACGCCACAGAGTGGGCAAACAAAATCTTCGGGAAGGTCAGAAAACTTTGTCCCTGCAGGGATACCATTTTCAGGTGAGCCTTTTTCTGGCATATAGACCCAACCACAGATATCGCAAACGTATTTCATTTTTTCACCTCCCCTGAAGAGATTTAAGAAAGCTCGTCTGCAAGTGCCTTTAACTGTTTTTCACTGTCTTCGCTGAGTGCAGACATTATTCTAACCGTTGTTTCGGTATATGTTAAGTCTTTGCACTTTTCAAGCATTTTAGTCATAACTTTTGTAGCCGTTGGTGCCCAAGAGCCATTTTCAATAAATCCGATTGTGCGATTTTTATATCCACGCTCAACTAAGTGATTGATAAACTCACGCATAAATGGAAAAACATCTGAATTATAAGTAGTTGTGGCCAAAACAATTTTGCCATATCTGAAAGCATCTTCAACTGCTTCTGCCATATCACAACGTGCAAGGTCATTGACAACAACCTTTGGGCATCCGTTTGCTTTAAGCATTTCTGTAAGTTTTTCTACAGCTTTCTTTGTGTTGCCATAAACAGATGTATATGCGATTAAAACGCCATCACTCTCAACACCATAGCTTGACCAGATATCGTAGAGATTAATGTAATAGCCAAGATTTTCAGTAAGTACAGGTCCATGCAAAGGACAAATAATTTCTATATCAAGTGCCTTTGCTTTTTTAAGAAGTGCTTGCACCTGTGCGCCATATTTACCCACAATTCCGATATAATATCTTCTTGCTTCACAAGCCCAGTCTTCTTCTATATCAAGTGCACCAAATTTGCCGAAACCATCAGCAGAAAAAAGCACTTTATCTGTGCTATCATAGGTTACAATAACCTCAGGCCAATGCACCATTGGAGCAGTTACAAAAGTAAGATTATGCTTGCCGAGCGAAAGAGTATCCCCCTCACCTACTACCACTTGTCTTTCTGCAAAATCTGTTCCAAAAAACTGTTTCATCATTTTAAATGCTGCCGCTGACGCAACGATTTGTGCGTCAGGATAAGTATTTACAAAATTTTTGATATTTGCAGAATGGTCAGGCTCCATATGTTGAACAATTAAGTAGTCAGGATTTCTGTCGCCTAATGTGTTTTTAATATTCGCAAGCCATTCTTCTGTGAAATTCACATCAACTGTATCCATAATTGCAATTTTCTCATCAATAATTGCATAAGAGTTATATGCCATACCATTTGGCACAATATATTGACCTTCAAACAAGTCGATTTTATGGTCATTTACACCGATGTATTTGATATCATTTGTTATTTTCATTTGCGTTTTCCTTTGCTTTCTTATTTTTCATTATTTTAACATAATTATACAATAAAAATCAACTTCTGAATATATGCATTTATTTCCACATAGACTATATGGGGTGATAATATGGACAAAAAGAAACTAAAAACTTATGGATTATTCATTCTGTTCACTGAACTTGTGGGTTTGGTAGCAGGGTTATTCACACAGATGGGTATGAATGCATATAAACAGGTTGAAAAGCCTGCACTTACTCCACCCGACATTGTTTTCCCGATTGTGTGGACAATTCTTTATGCACTTATGGGTATCAGTGTCGCAAGAATATGGATGTCTTCACCAACCAAAGATAGAAATCACGGACTTATAGTTTGGGGTGCTCAACTCTTTTTCAATTTCTTTTGGAGTCTGATTTTCTTCAATTTGCAAGCTTATGGTTTTGCATTTATCTGGATTCTCGTTTTGTGGGCTCTTATAATAGCTATGATTTATATTTTTAACAAAACTGACAGATTAGCTGCAATTTTGCAAATTCCTTATCTAATTTGGGTAACCTTTGCAGCATATCTCAATTTTATGGTTTGGATGCTTAACAGATAGAATATTTCCCCTTTTATTTTGAGTGTTGTTGTGTTACAATACAATTATGAAAGGGGATTTTTTATGAGTAAAGTTTTAACTCCTGAACAAATCAGAAAAAAAGAGTTGCGCAAGGCAAAAGAATTAGCATATTGGGAAAAGCAAAAAGCAAGACCAAAAGGTAATACATATTTTTGGTATCTAGTGCTCATCATCGCTCTTATCTATGCAGTTGACGAAATTGCATCACAAATCAACTCACTTATGCAAACCGAAATTGCTAATGAGTTTTTCAAAAGTGAAAGTGCAGTTACAATTCTCAATCTTTTGAATGTTGTGGCAATACCATTTCAGATTATAGGCATTCTTTACAGACCACTTGCTGACCGTTTTGGTAGAAAAACATTCCTTGTTATAAACACATTTGGTATGGCACTTGCATTGTTTGTAATTTTCCTTTCAGGCAATGTTATAATGTATTTCGTTGGCGCTTGCATGATTCTTTTCTTTGTGCCCCACGATATGCATGTTGTGTACATTATGGAAACCGCACCTGCAAAGAGTCGTGCAATTACATATTCAGTTGTTAAATTCTTTGCTAATATGGCAGTTATGCTTGTGCCTTTCCTTCGCAACTGGTTAATGGAATCTGCGGGTCAATGGCGCAGAGTATATATGATTCCTGCAATTGTCGGTATTATTGTTTCTCTCATTGCTCTTCTCTGTGCAAGAGAAACTGACGCCTTTATTGATTCACGAATTCGTTATCTCAGTATGACAGAAGCAGAATTGCAAGCAGAAGAAGCAAAGAAAAAGGCGCAGGATTCACAGGGCGGACTTATCGATGCACTTAAATTTGGTTTTAGCCATAAGCAACTTCGTTGGGTGTTTATTTGCTTTGCCCTTGCAGGTATCGGTGTTGTTGGTAGTATGAACTACCAAGCAATTCTCACTCACGGCTATGCTCAAAGCATTTATGGCGCTAATACAAAAGAATTTTTGGACCTTGTAAGTGTTAAAGAAGTTAGTCAGGCACTTACGCTCTACCCTATCGGTATGGCACTTTCACAGGTAATTATGGGCTTTATCTCTGATAAAAAAGGTAGAAAAGCCGCTGCGATTACCGTTGCTGCAAACTGTGTTGCTTGTTTTGTTGCCTTTACACTTGGCGCAAAACTAAATCTTAACCCATATTTCGTTGGATTCTTCTGTGGCGCATTCGTTGGTAGTTATTATTCAACAAACGATGTGCTTATTATGATGGCAAGTGAATCTGCACCGACTAATCTTCGTTCATCTGCAACTTCGGCACAAACAGTTGTGGGATTTGCTGGATATGCCATCGGTTTCATAACAAACACTATTTTCGCCCTTATCTTTGGTGACGGTGTAATTGGTACAGTTGCTCTTTGTCTTCTTGTTCCAAGCTTCATTATCACTCTTATTGCCCTCATCAAGAAAACTCACGATACAAAGGGTATTGACCTTGAAACTGTTACAGGCACCGAATGGGATTGACAAAAAACTTAATAAAACATATAATTAAACCTGCTGGTTTTCAGCAGGTTTTTTATTTGAAAAGGATTCATCATGAAAAAGAAAATTACACTTTATAGCGAATTCGTTTATGTTTTTGCAATTTTAATTTTATCGTTTTCTGTGGCAATGGTTTCTGCTGCTGATTTAGGACTTTCAATGATTGTAGCCCCCGCTTACATACTCAGTCAGAAACTACAATTTTTGACCTTTGGACAAAGTGAATATGTCGTTCAAGCAATACTTTTTATTGTATTCTGCATATTGCTTAAAAGAGTTAAACTGATTTATTTTGCATCATTTTTAAACTGTATCGTTTATGGCGCAGTACTTGATATGTGGCGTGTGATTATTCCTATGTTCAACCCATCATTAACAGAGCCAGGCAGTATGAGTATGCCAATCCGTATCACATTTTTTGTGGCAAGTGCGCTGATTACGGCTTTTTCAATCGCTTTGTTCTTCAGAGTTTATCTTTATCCACAAGTTTATGATTTCTTTGTTAAAGGAATTACTGAACATTTCAAATTAAATCAAACAAAATTCAAAACGGCGTTTGATTTGTCTTGCCTTGCAGTTTCTGTGATTATGACGCTCATTTTCTTCAAAGGCTTTGTTGGAATCGGCGTTGGCACAATAATTTTAGCAGTTGTTAATGGCAGTTTAATTGGTGGATGTGGTAAAATAATTGATAAGTTTTTTGTTATTAAACCACTCTTTCCAAAACTTGCAAAAAAGTTTGAATTATAAAACAAAGCACCTACCGAAGTAGGTGCTTTTCTTTTATTTTACGCTTGCGATAAATTTCTTAAACTGTGCTTTGCCTTCTTCTGTTCTGTCAAATACGCCACATTGACCAAGAATTGCAGTGAATACAAGTCCGATTTCGTCGCGAAGAATTTCATCGCAGTTTTCTGCGTTGATATCACTGTATTTTGCTTTAATTTTCTCTGTCCAATCTGCATGTTTTGCAATTCTTTCATCTGCTTTGATGTCCTTGTTTTCGAGAATTGCATCTTTTAAAAGTGCCATTTCTGTTTTAAGACGAGATGGAAGCACCGCAAGACCCATAACTTCAATAAGACCGATATTTTCTTTTTTGATATTATGATATTCAGGGTGTGGATGATAGAAACCATCGGGATATTCTTCGGTTGTGATATTGTTGCGAAGAACAAGGTCGATTTCATATTTGCCATCTTTGAAGCGTGCGATTGGTGTGATTGTGTTATGTATTTCACCATCTGTGAGTGCATAGATAAATGCGTCTTCATCAGTATAATCACGCCATGTTGCAAGAATCTTGCCTGCCAACTGGCAAATTCTGTCAGTATCATCACCACGTAAACGAATAACGCTCATTGGCCATTTAACGATGCCTGCTTTGATGTCAGAATAGCCTTCAAAAGTGATTTCATCTTCAATAGGTGCAGTTTCCATAGCGAATGTATAACTACCACCCTGGAAGTGCTCATGAGTGAGAATTGAGCCGCCTGCGATTGGCAAATCCGAGTTTGAGCCAATAAAATAATGCGGGAACTTTTTAACAAAATCAAAAAGTCTTCTGAATTTCTTTTCTGATATTTTCATTGGAGTGTGTGCATCATCAAACACAATGCAGTGTTCATTATAATAAACATAAGGTGAATACTGCATAAACGCATCAACACCGTCAAGGCAAATTGGAATAATTCTGTGATTCTGTCTTGCAGGATGATTCACACGGCCTGCATAGCCCTCATTTTCTTTACAGAGCATACAAGTTGGATATGAGCTTTGCTCCATTTTAGTAGCCGCTGCAATAGCTTTTGGGTCTTTTTCAGGTTTTGCAAGGTTAATTGTAATATCAATGTCCCCGAACTCTGTTTTTGTTATCCATTTAACATCATTCTTGATTCTATATTCACGGATATAGTCAGATTTCTTTGAGAGATTATAATAATAATCTGTTGCATCTTTTGGTGAAATCTCATATTTCTCTTTGAATGCTTTGATTACTTCAGATGGTCTCGGTGTGAGCACACCCATAATTTTTGTGTCAAACAAATCTTTATAAACGATTGAGTCTTCACAAAGGCCCTTTTCAACTGCATAGTCAAGAATCACCTTAAGAATTTCTTCAAGGTCTGCATCTGCATTTGCTTGTGATTCTGCATCAATGCCGTCTAAACTGAGAATTTCAAGCACACGGTTTGTTGCCCAGATTTTGTCTTCATTTTCAATTAAGTTTTCTCTCACGCCATATTCAACAAGAGATTTTATTGCTTCATAGATATTCATTGCAATACCCCCTAATTCGTCTAATAATATTATAAAGATTTTTTTGCAATATTTCAATAGAAAAAATAATAAAAAGGACAGAGTTTTTAGTTCTGTCCTTTTTCTGCTTCATAATCGAACGTATAATTTTTAAATCCGTCTGAATAAACTTGTTCGCCGTCGTTCATAACCCACATTGCTTCAACATTTTCTGTTGCATCAACGAGCTTTTTGCCGTCTTCATAATCCATAATGAACAAAGCTGTTGACATTGCATCACCAAGACCAGAATCATTTGTGAGAATTGATACTGAACGATATTTTGTGCCAGGCATAAGTGTTTCAGGGTCAATGATATGATGATAATTTTCACCATTCACAACATAGAATCTTTGATAAGAGCCACTTGTTACAACTGACTCACCTGCTATTTTGAGATATTCAATATATGGCTTTTCTTTATTATCCGTGTCAGGATTTTCAATGCCGACTTTCCACTTGTCGCCATCAGCCATACCGATTGTACGCACATTTCCACCCACATTGAGAATATAACCTGTTATTCCCTTTGATTCAAGATGTTTTGCAATTTGTTCAACGGCATATCCTTTTGCGATAGCACCTACATCAAGACTCATTTGGGGGTCTGCAAGGAATACTGTATTGTCTTCTTGGTCAATAATCAAATCATTGATATTTGTATGCTTTGATGCCTCTTTGAGTTTTTCCATTGGTGGCAATTTTGCATTAACAGGGTCGTCTAAACCGTCGTTGCGATAAATATGCCAGATTTTAAGCACACTACCCATTGCAATATTCACATTACCATTAGTTTTTTGATACATATCTTTTGCAAACAAGAGCATATCAATAATTTTTTTGTCAACTGTAACCACATTGTGCTTTCCATCAGTTACATCATTGATTGTAACAAGGTTGTTGAGCCCTTCATAACGATTATATATAGTAAAAAGTCGGTGATATTCATTAAGCAAAGTTTTGATTTCTTCACAAGTCGCATCAAAATCTTCTTTTGTTTTTTCATAGCCTATAATTGTTGTTGCTGTGTCGAAATAGTCGAAATAATAATTGCTGAATTTTGTAAGTTCTGATTTTTTCTCACAACCTACCAAAGCCACCATCTGCACAAAAATAATTGCTACAATTAAAAGCATTGAAACTACTTTTTTCATTTTTCCACCACCGATAATATAGTCTGTAAAAACAAGCAAAATAAAACTTAATTTGAAAACTAAGCTTTATTTCAATCATTTTTAAAAAAATGAGGATGTTGCGTTAACAACATCCCCGAATTTTCATTTAGCTAGATTATTTAGCAGCAGCTTCTGCAGCCTTAATCATATCGCCGATAGCCATTGTGCAACCTGCTGTTGCAAGGTCACCTGTTGCATATGTGTCAGCACCTGCAAGAGCTGCGAAATCAGCAGCTGTTTTGCCTACAAGAGCAGCATCAAATGCAGCAGCCTGAGCATACCATTCTTTTGGCTGGCCTTCGCTACCGTCATGCTTTTTGCCGAATTTAGCCATGTTGTAATCGTCGCCGAGTTCAAGCTTTGTCTTAACTTCAGCTTTTGCATCATATGTAGCTTCGCCCTTAGCGTTGAATGTAATCTTACCCTGTGTGCAGTCTGTCTTAGCAACTACAACTTTACCGTCTGCATCTGTAACTGCAGCAACAACTGTTGTGTCAACCTGGTTGAGACCATCGTTTTCTGCGTCAGCATCTTTGTTTGAGTATGATGCTGATGTAACAAGAGCAACTTTAAGTGTATTTTCTGCTGTTGCAGCTGAATCAACTGCGTTAGCAACTGCCTTTTCAAGAGCTGCAACGAAATCTGCAACAACGATTGTGCAACCTGCTGTTGCAAGGTCACCGATTGCATATGCATCTTCGCCCATGAATGCTTTTACTTCAGCAACTGTCTTGCCTTTAGCTGTTGCCATGAAAGCGTCAGCCTGTGCATTCCATTCAAGAACTTTGCCGTCGCCGTTCTTGTCATAGCCAAATTTAGCCATGTTGTAGTCTGTACCTTTGTCGTACTTTGTTCTGAAGTCTTCAACGTCAACTTTCTTGCCGTCTTCTGTCCATGATGGTTTAATCTGAGCTGTATCGAGGTCGATAGCTACGATTTTGCCTTCAGCGTCAAGAAGAACTGCAACTGCTGTTGTGTTGAATTCGCCTGTTGTTTCTTTTGCTTCGCCGTAGCTAGCAACTACACCAAGACCGAATTTGAGAGTAGCTTCTTTTTTACCGCAACCTGCAAGAGCAATAACTGTGAAGAGCATTACTACTACAAGTGCTACACTAAGAATCTTTTTCATTGTGTTTTTCTCCTTTAAAATTTCTTTTTGTTTTATGTGGAAATAATTCCACACGCTTACGCGTAGATTATCGCATAAAAAAAAGTTTCTGTCAATATTTTCATACTAAAATTCATGACAGAAACTATTACAATTTTGTTATAATTTAATTTTCTCAAAACGCTTTAAAATAATCGATGCCGCTATACCTACAAACACACCTGCGATTGTACCTGTTATTGCAAGAACAATCATATAATAACCAATCTGACTTGTTTCAAAAAGAGCCATTGCAACGAGAATTTGCCCCAAGTTGTGAGCGACGCCACCAACGATACTAACACCCACCATTGAGAATAAATTCACCTTTTTGCAAAGGGTCATTAAACCAAGACTGAGCGCAGCTCCCGCAACACTATAAACCAAAGTCATCGCATTACCGAATAACAATGCCACAAGAAAAAGTCTGATTGCAGATACTGTTATAGCATCTTTTAAACCGGTTTTATAGAGTATGAAAATTATTATTATATTGGGAAGTCCGATTTTGATACCCGGCACTGCTGACCAGATAGGTGGCAAAATCGCTTCAACATAAGATAAAACCAATGCCACAGCTGTAACAAGCCCAAGCATCGCATATCTTCTTATATCTTTTTTCATGGTTTACTCCTAAACGACGACATCAATGCCACCGTCAGCGTTTTGATTTGTAATTTCAATTACAAGTTTATGTGGAAGACAAACAACAGTCTCGCCCACATAGGATACGGCTCTTGTTTCAACACAGATTTTATCAGGACAATCTGCTTCGTCTATTGATGCTTTGCCGTCTTTTATAACAAGCACATTGATATGCTCATCATTATCTCCCGTTTTAATAGGGATTTCTCTGTTTTCAGAAAGTGGATATGATGCTATTTGCTTACCATCAATTTTAACTGAAACAGTTGAGCCTTGCTCACGATTAAACACGAAAAGCAAAAGCCCCGCCGCCGCTATAAGGACTATAACGACGGCAAGGATTATATCATTTCTTAACTTTTGATTTTTTTGAGAATTATTATTCTTCATAAAATCAACCGATTACTCCGTTTTTCATATCAACGATTTTCAAACGCTTTGTTGGGCAAACTTCTGCACATTTACCACAGTCTTCGCACTTGTCATAATCAATAACTGCAAGATTGTCAACAACCTTGATTGCATCGTGCTCACAAGTTTTTTCACACTTTTTGCAACCGAGACAAGCGTTCATACAATTTTTACGAGCAACTGCGCCTTTTTCTTTATTGCTACAAGCAACTGCAACAACAACGTCTTCGCCAACAAGAGAGATAGCTCCCTTAGGACAAGTTTTAACGCATCTGCCACAAGCTATACAAGTTTTAGGGTCAATTCTTGCAAGAGTATCTTTAACAGAAATTGCACCAACAGGGCATTCCGCTACACAGTCGCCAAGACCGATACAACCGAACTTACAAGAGAATGGTCCACCATAAATCATTGTTGCAGCCTTACAGCTCTGAAGTCCTTCATAAATCACATTCTGTGCTACTGCTGAGCAGTCACCACTACAGTTTACATAAGCAACTTTTGGAGCTTCAACGCTAACTTCAACGCCTAAAACTGCTGAAAGCTGACCTGCAACATCAGGACCACCAGGAATACAGAGATTTGCTTCTGCATTTCCGTTTGCTACTGCTTCAGCATAAGCGTCACAACCTGCAAATCCACAAGCGCCACAGTTAGCACCTGGAAGTGCTTCACGAACTGCTTTAACTGTTTCATTTTCTTCAACCTTGAAGAAGTGAGATGCCAATGCAAGCATAATGCCTGCTAAAAGGCCGATTACAACTGCAACAAGAAGAGCTATTAAAATATTCATAATCCGTCGCCCTCCCCTTATGCAAGAATGTTTTCAACGATTCCGGCAAAGCCGAAGAATGCCATTGAAATAAATGATGCTGCTACGAGTGTTACAGGAAGTCCCTTAAAGCTTTCAGGAACATCACTCTCTTCAATGCGTGAACGCATACCTGAGAAGAGTACCATTGCAAGAAGGAAACCAAGACCGCAACCAAGTGAACTTACCATTGATTCGATAAAGTTGTATCCATCTGTAATGTTATTGATTGTTACACCAAGAACTGCACAGTTTGTTGTGATAAGTGGAAGATATACACCAAGGCTCTGGTGAAGAGTTGGAATAGTCTTCTTCAAGAAAATCTCAATAAACTGAACAAGTGCAGCAATAACGAGAATGAATACAATCGTCTGCAAATAGCCAAGTTCAAATTTATCAAGGATAAATGTCTGAATAGGCCATGTAACTGCTGTAGCTACGAGCATAACAAAGATAACCGCGATACCCATACCAACAGACTGATTAACTTTCTTTGATACGCCAAGGAATGGGCAAATACCAAGAAAACGGTTGAGAACATAGTTATCAACGAGAACTGATGACATCAAAATAATAATCAATGCTTTAATATCCATCTTATTCGCCCTCCTTTACTGATTCTGCACAACCGCCGTTGCAAGATGCCGCTGATGGACAACCTTCGCAACCAAATTCTTTTTTCTTGATGAGCTTGCCTTTTGTAATCTTATTAACAACTGCAATAAGAAGACCATAAACCATAAGTCCACCTGGAGCTTTTGCAAGAACGCTGATTGTAAGACCATTTTCAACAAGGAATGGAATCTCGTTGCCTGCAAATGAACCTGCACCGATAACTTCACGGATAATTGCCATAGAGAGAAGTGCTATTGTGAAGCCGATACCCATTCCGATACCATCAAGTGCTGATTTGCCAACTGAGTTTTTACCTGCAAACATTTCTGCACGGCCTAAGATAATGCAGTTAACAGTAATAAGTGCAAGATAAACGCCCAAGGTTTCATATAAGCTAGGAATAAATGCCTGAATGAGCATCTGCACGATTGTTACGAAACCTGCGATAACAACGATATAGCAAGGAATTCTTACTGTATCAGGAATAAACTTACGTAATAATGAAATAACAATGTTTGAGCAGATTAAAACTGCCATTGTTGCAAGGCCCATACCAAATGCACCATCAACTGTTGTTGTAGTTGCAAGTGTTGGACAAGTGCCAAGAATAAGCACGAAAACTGGGTTTTCACGGAGAAGACCTTTTAAGAGAATTGACATATTGTTGTTCTGTTTACTCATAATCAAGCCACTCCTTCCATAATTTTAACTGCTTCGATTGCTTTGCCGATACCATTCTGGTAACCCTTTGTTGTAAGTGTTACACCTGCAACGATATCGATATCTTTATATGTTGATTCGTTCTTGCCAACATACTGTGCACTGAATTCTTTATCTGCACAAATTGAACCAACGCCATCTGTTTCTGTCTGTTTAGTTGTCTGACAGCTGATGATTTCGCCATCTTTTGTGATTGCAAGCTTGATGTAGATGTAATCGCCTGATGGGTTGTAGTAATGGTCACCATTTTTACCGAAACCAGATGTATGGATTTCAAGAACATAGTTGCCACTCTTTGTCTTATATACCTTATCAACCTGTGATGGCATATCAGCATATTTTGTAATGTCAACTTCTTTGAGAGTTGATTTGAGCATAATCTTTGCGGCAGCTTCAACAGTTGCTTTAACATCGTCTGTTGCTTCTGAAACTACTGCACCGTTAGCGTCAACACCAACGAAGATTTCTTCTTCACCTGCTTTTGTTACATAAACAAAGCCTGCACCATTTTCTGCTTCATAAATTGCTGAAATATTTTCAAGCTTTTCACAAATAAACACTTCGTTGAACTTATCACCTGTTGGAAGTGCTGTTGCAAGGTTATCTGCAAGAATTTCTTCAGGTGAACGGATATCTGCGCTACCACCACCAAGGATAGTTGCTGTATTGATAGCATCTTTAACTGCGCTCTTATATGCACCTGTTGTCATTGTTGCACCTGAAATAGTTGCGATGCCATCAATAGTGTCGATTGTTGCACCTTTTAATGTGTCGCCATAAGTCTTTTCAACACCGAGAGTTTCGTTACTTGAAAGACAAACTGTACCTGTTACATTACCACTAGCGTCAACGCCACACATAATAATCATATCAGGACCATAGCCTGTTGCTTTAAGTTTTACTACTGCACCACCATTTGAAGCTGTAAATGCTTCAAGTACTGATTCAGGAAGTGTATATTGAGTTAAATCGGCAGCTGTGAATTCGCCACCATCTGGCATTACAACAAGTAATGCTTCGTTTGCTGCAGCACCTGCATTCTTTTCAATTATTGGTGCTGTTACAGTGTTTGTTGCTGCAAGTGCTACAACTACCACTGCAAAAATTACTGTAAGAGAGATAATACTTCTAATGTAGTCTTTCATTATTTCTTACCTCCAAACAATTTTCTAGCTGTTAATGAATCTATGTAAGGATTTACAATATTCATAAGAAGAATTGCAAATGATACACCTTCTGGATAACCGCCGAAGAAACGGATAAGCACTGTGATTACACCTGCGCCGATACCGAAGATAAGTTTACCTTTTGCTGTGCTTGGTGATGTAACATAATCAGTTGCCATAAAGAAAGCACCAATCATAAGTCCACCTGAAAGAATCCAAGCAACTGCCATCTCAACATCGCCACCCACAATAAGGAGTGTCAATAAGAATGTTGTGCCGATAAATGCAACTGGAATATGCCATGTAATAACTTTTCTAACAAGAAGGTAAATACCACCAACGATGAGTGCCAATGCACAAGTTTCTCCAAGAGACCCACCGTGATTACCGAAGAACAAATTCCAGAGTGTTAACTTTTCGCCGTTTGCGAGTTGAACAAGTGGAGTTGCGCCTGATGTAGCATCCATACCTTCAGGCAATGTGTAATCCACCATTGAGCCAAAAGCAAGAAGCATAAACACACGTGCTGTCATTGCAGGGTTAACAATATTTTTACCAAGTCCGCCAAATATTCCTTTTACCAAAACAATTGCAAAAGCTGAGCCAACTGCTGCCTGCCAAAGTGGAATGTTTGCAGGAAGATTCAATGCAAGCAAGAGACCTGTAATAATTGCACTCAAGTCACTTATTGTCTGTTCTTTTTTTATAACAATATTGAAAATAAATTCACAAGCAACTGCTGAAATTATACAAGTTGCAATCACAAGTAACGCATCAATACCTAAAAGTAAAACACTTACAATAGATGCAGGGACAAGAGCAATAATCACATCAAGCATTGTTCTCATTGTTGAGTTACTGCTTTTGATGTGTGGAGAAAGTGAAACACGAAGTTTGTTTTCCATTATGCATTACCCTCCTTTTTCTTTGCACGTTCTGCCATGAGCATATTCTTTGCTAAACTGTTGGTTTCAACCAAAGGACGCTTTGCAGGACAGATGAATGCACAGCAACCACATAGCATACATATATCTGCACCAAGTTTTTCAAGCATTTCTGCATCCTTATCTTTATAAGCCTTTGCAATAGCCGCAGGATTGATGCCGAATGGACAGTGATTTGTACACTTGCCACATCTGATACATGCTGTTGTTTTTGCTGTTTTTGTTTCTTTTTTGTTGAATGCTATTAAAGCATTTGTCTGTTTAAGCACAGGCACTGTAAGGTCAGGCACTGCGACACCCATCATAGGGCCACCATAGATAACCTTTTCAGGGTCAGCGTTAAAGCCGCCACAGAAATCAAACACTTCACCGATTGGAGTACCGATTGCAACGATTACATTCTTTGGCTCTTTAACTGCGCCACCATCAACTGTAATTGTCTTTTCTACAAGTGGCATACCTGTCTGTAAATATTTACCGATATTTGCCATTGTTGATGAGTTGCATACAATACAACCAACATCTGCTGGAAGTTTGCCGACTTCGATTGTTCTGCCAACAGTGTGATAAACGAGAACTTTCTCGCCACCCTGTGGATAAATTGCAGGAAGAACTTTAACCTGAATTTTGCTATTTTTAGCTGAAAGTTCTTTCATTTTTGCAATAGCTGATGCTTTATTCTTTTCAATGCCGATTACAATCTTGTCGAAATTGAAATATTTATCAGCAGTCTCGATTGCTAATAAAATATCGTCTGCTCTGTCAACCATTGTTACAGAGTCACTTGTAATATATGGTTCACATTCTGCACCATTAATAACAAGAGTATCAACTTTTTTGTCTGTTGCAAATTTCACATAAGCTGGGAAACCTGCACCACCCAAACCTACAATACCACTCTTTTTAACAGCTTCAATAAAATCTTCTTTGCTGTTAACCTGTGGCACTGCGATTGATTCGTCAGGTGTCATTTCTCCGTCTGATTCAATAGTGATTGCAGGAGCAGTTTTGCCGTTTGACAAAAGAGTGTCAGCAACACTTTTAACTGTACCTGATACACTTGAATAAACTGGTGAAGAAATAAATCCATCTTGTTCAGCTATCAATGTTCCCACAAAAACCTGGTCACCTGCTTTAACAACTGGTTTTGCAGGCTTACCAATATGCATTGCTGTAAGAAGTGTAACTGTCTTTGGAGCAGGCATTCTTATAGCTGACATATCAGCTGTGTTTTTTCTGTGAGGTACATGAATACCTTTGAGAGAAAAAGCCATTTTTTTGACCTACCTTTCATTTTTCGTATCAAAACAAAGAATACATTTTTTGGTAATTCCAATACCAAAAGACATAATTCCGCATAATACTTCATTATTACTTGATATTATATATTTCTTCTCGATTTCTGTCAATAAATTTATGACTATTCTTTTGTTGGTAATTATGTAAAAATTTTTCTTTTTCTCTTGTTCAAAATCGTCAAAATTGTGATTGACTTTATTGTTTCAAAGTAGTATCTTTTATTAGGTATATATAATACCTATTTATATGACTTCTCAAAGGAGAATATTTTTATGATAATTCTACTGTTTTTATTATGGATTATGTTAAATGGTCGTTTCTCGGCTGACACGGGTATGATTCAGGTTTGTGTAGTAGGTGCATTAGTTTCGGCATTTGCATATTTCTTTGCAAACAAGGCTTTGGGCTATACTCTTAAATCTGAACTTCGTTGGTTTAAGAAAGCGCCTGTTTTATTAGCATATTTCTTCATTCTCATAAAAGAAATAATTATCGCGAATTTTCAGATGATGAAAATCGTCACAAGCAAAAAAGCAGAAATTCACCCTGTAATGATAAAAGTTAAGATTCCACTTAAAACAAATGTGGCAAGAGTGCTTCTTGCAAACTCAATTACACTCACCCCCGGTACAATTACCGCAGAGTTAGAAGATGATTATTTTACAATACATTGTGTTGATGCTTCTTTCGCAGAGGGAATCGAAAACAGTTCATTTGTTAAGATTTTAGAAAGGTTGGAGAAATAAAATGCTTGAACAGGCTTATTCATATTTATATCTTGCTGTATTTATCGGTCTTGGTATTGCGATTATTGCTGCACTTATCCGTTCAATCACAGCAAAAACCATTATCGGCAGATTTATTGGTGTAAATATTCTCACAACAATCGTTTTGATTGTGATTTGCATTCTCACACTTTTCCTTAAAGAGAGTTATTTGCCTGATATCGCTTTGATTTATGCTCTTATCAGTTGCATTGCAGTTATACTTCTCAGCAAAATTTATATTAATCTTTTCAAGAAAGATAATGGAGGTGAAAAATAATGCTCGAATGGATTCGTTTTGCACTTGTAGCATTATTTTTTGCTGCAGGACTTATTGTTCTTTTCATTTCAATTTTCGGCACATATCGTTTTGGATATTCTCTCAACCGAATGCACTCATCCGCTATGTGCGACACACTTGTATTGATGCTTTTTATCACAGGTCTTATTATCGCATCTGGAATTAATATCATTTCACTTAAATTCTTATTTATTGTTATTATTCAATGGTGCACAAGCCCTGTGGTTTCACACATCTTTGTTAAAACAAAATTACTTACAGATAAAAACATCTGTGAACATTGCGAAATGCGCATAGACGACAAAAAGGAGGAAAATGAATAATGGAAGACATTATTACCATATTTAGGGTTCTTCTTCTCATGTCTCTTATTGTCTGTGCTATTGCCACAGCACTTTCAAAGAGAGTTATGACAGCTCTCATTATTTTCACATCATATAGTATTGTTATGGCAGTAGTATGGTTATTATTGCGCTCACCTGACTTGGCTATTACAGAAGCAGCTGTTGGTGCAGGTGTAGATGGCGTCTTGTTCTTTCTCACTCTTCGCAAGCTCCACCTTATTGACAAGGACTATGCAGATGACGAAGATGGAAAAATTGATGAAGGGGTGAATGTAAATGAAGAATAATAAATTTTCATCTCTTTTAAAAGAATGGTATGAAGGTAATTTAAGCTTCGACGAGCGTATGAATGTTGAAACCGAAAAACCTGAACCTAAAAAAGAAGAAACAGAAAAGCCGAAAATTAATCTTGTTAAAGATGTAGAAAAAGCCGAAGAAAAACTCACTTCAAAGGGTTATAAATTCTTCTCTGTGATTTTCTGCGTTATTCTCGCAGCAGTTCTTATTGGTACTGTTAACTTTATGCCACTTTTTGCTGACGATAATACACCAACAACGAATGAAGTTTATGAACACTATGTTGGTGAAGGTCGTGACCAGACAGGTGCAGTCAACACTGTTGCAGGTATGATTCTTGACTATCGTGCATTCGACACACTGGGTGAATCTTTCGTTCTTTTCACAGCTACTTGTGCAGTTCTTCTTTTACTTGAACAAAGCAAAAATAAACCTATCAAGAAGAGAGAAACTTTCACTTATACAAATGACCCTATTGTGCGTCTTGTTGTGAAAATTCTCACTCCGATTATCATTGTTTTCGGAATTTATGTTCTTTTCAATGGCCATTTATCTCCAGGTGGTGGATTCTCAGGTGGTTCAGTGCTTGGTGCAGGTTTTATTCTCTTTGCTATGGCTTATGGTGAAGATTTCGCAGCAAAAATTATTACACAAAAAATTATTCGCATTATCACAATCTGCTCATTGAGTTTCTATTGTCTTGCAAAGAGTTACTCATTCTTTACAGGTAACGAATTCAATGGAGTTCACTCAATTATCACACCGGGCACACCGGGCAATATTGTTTCAGGTGGTTTGATTTTGCCACTTAACATTGCCGTTGGCTTTGTTGTTTGCTGTACTATGTATAGCTTCTATATGATTTTCAAAAGGGGGCGTCTTGATTGAATCTTATCATAAACTATGAAGCAGTAACTTCAATGATTTTGTTTGCTATTGGATTTACTATGCTTGTTTTCTCTAAAAACATTATGAAAAAGATTCTCGGTCTTAACATTGTTGACACAGGCGTCTATCTTTTTCTCGCATCAATGGGTTATATTGAAGGCAAGTTGACACCTATTGTTCCATCAACAGGTCCTGTTGACGCTCTCGACTATATCAACCCAATCCCTCAGGGACTTGTTCTTACAGGTATCGTTGTTTCTGTCAGTTTTTCTGCTTTAATGCTTGCTTTGACAGTTCGACTTTATAAAAAATATCGCACATTAAATCTTGATAAGATTTATGAAATGTGTCGCAAGGAGGATGAACAAGAATAATGGACTTTATTATGAATCTTCCTTTTGCTACTATTGTATTTTCACTTTTCAGTGCAGTTATCTGCTTTGCGTTCAAAGATAACAAAGCTCGTTTTGTTTCTTATTTCCTTTTGATTGCATCAGGCGTTATGTCTGCATCAGTTATTTTCTATAACCTTACATCTGAAACAGGATATTTTGTTTATCGAATGGGACATTATGATGCACCAATCGGTAACGAAATTTCTGCAGGTCTTTTAGAGCCAGCTTTCTTACTTCTTTTTGAAGTAGTTATGTTTCTCTCTTTATCAGGTGGCTCACACCGTATTATGCAAGACGTTGAAGATGCAAAACAAAAATATTTCTGCATTATGGTTAACTTAACCCACGCAGCACTTGCGGCACTTTGCTATACAAACGATATTTTCACAGGATATGTATTTATCGAAATCTGTACAATAGCATCTTGCTCACTTTTAATGCTTACAAAGAAAACAAGAGCATTGGTTGCTGCAACCCGTTATATGATTTTTAGCCTTATTGGTTCAAGCTTAGTTCTTGTGGGAATCATTTTGCTCTATGCAATTACAGGTCATCTTCTCTTCCCACAACTTTATTCAACAATTCAAGAGCTCTGGACCACTGGGGAATACACATTCCCACTCACTATTGCATTAGGTCTTATCGTTTCAGGTCTCGCAATCAAAAGTGGTATGTTCCCATTCCATTTCTGGATGCCCGACACATATGGTACGGCTACACCATCAGCATCAGGCATTTTGTCAGGTGTTATTTCAAAGGGATATATCTTCTTGTTACTTAAAATCATTTTCAGAGTTATCGGTTACGAAGTTTTCCTTGAATCTAACATTCAATATGTTCTTTTCATTTTCGGTATCTTTGGTATGATTGTAGGCTCAGTTTCAGCAATCAAGACAAACAACATCAACTTTATGATTGCTTATTCATCCGCTGCTCAGATTGGTTATATTTATATGGGACTCGGTCTTGGTACAAAGGGTGCAATTGTTGCGGCGCTTTTCCAGATTGTTGCTCACTCTCTCACAAAGCCAATGCTCTTCCTTTCAGCGTCAGGTCTCTCTGACACCATTGACAGACGACAGGATTTCGCATCTTTACGCTCATCTGCTCACAACAATAAGATTGCTGCAATCTCTTATTCAGCAGGTGCACTTTCAATGGTTGGTATTCCGATTTTTGCAGGATTTATTCCAAAACTTCTTTTCTCAACATCTGCTTTTGGCCACGGAATACAGACATATTTAATGCTTATTGCATTGGCTATCAGTACAATTCTCAATGTTCTTTATTTCCTTAGAACACTTGTTAATATTTATAGTCCTGCAAAGGTAGAATTAGAGCGCAAAACAATCACATTCAAAATGCTCCCTGCATTTTCAATTATTGTGCTTGTAATGTCTGCAGTTAACATTGCTGTTGGTCTTCATTCTCAACCCATTATTTCACTCTTTGAAAAAGGGCTTGAGTTATTCATAAACATTCGATAAGGGGGATTTAAAATATGACTTTGATATTTTTAACTTTATTCCCCATAATCGGTGGTTTGATTTTACCTTTACTTAATAAAATTCAAAACCGAAATACTCGTTTAGGTTTGGTTGTGCTTGTTCAGGCAATTGAAGCAATTCTTGGTATTATGGTAATTCTTGGCGACGAAATCTCAACCGGCTCATTCACACTTGTTGACCAAATTTCTGTGGGATTCACCGCTGACACACTTGCAAAGTTCTTTGTTGCATTGGTTATCGTTGGTTGGACATTGGTAACACTCTATGCTTGTGTTTATATGAAACACGAAGAAAACGAAATGAGATTCTTTCTCTTTATGTTTCTTTCAGAAGGTGCAATGCTTGGCGCTGCTCTTTCAGAGAATCTCGTTTCAATGTATGTTTTCTATGAAATGGTTACTCTTTTCTCAATGCCATTGGTGCTTCATTCTCTTTCAAAAGAATCAGTTGCAGCTGCGAAAAAATATCTCTATTATTCTGTTGCAGGTGCATTCTTAGCTCTCTTTGGAATCTTTGTTCTTGCAACAAACAGCAGCACATTATCATTCGTTTCAGGTGGTGTTGATATTACTGCTTCACCGCTTGTGCTCGCAGGTGTATTCACAATGCTTTTGGGATTTGGTGCAAAAGCAGGTCTTTTCCCAATGCACGGATGGTTACCTACTGCTCACCCCGTTGCTCCTGCACCTGCAAGTGCTTTGCTTTCAGGTCTTATTGCAAAAGCAGGTGTGCTTGCAATTATAAGAACAGTTTTCTATATTGTTGGCACAGATGCTCTCACAGGCACTTGGGTGCAGACAGTTGCTTTGTCTTTCGCACTTTTGACTGTGCTTATGGGCTCAATGATGGCTTATCTTGAAAAGGGATTCAAAAAGCGTCTTGCATTCTCAACTGTCAGTCAGATTTCTTATGTGCTTACAGGACTTTTCTTTTTCACAGATGACGGAATGCACGGTGCTTTATGGCAAATCGTTTTCCACGCAGTTGTGAAAATCGGTCTCTTCCTTTGCGCTGGTGCAGTAATCTTTATGTATGGCAAAACAGAAGTCAAAGACCTTAAAGGACTTGGCAAAAAAATGCCGATTACATTCACTTGCTTTACTGTGCTTTCACTTTCACTTATCGGTATTCCACCAACAGGTGGTTTTTATAGCAAATGGTATATCGCAACGGCTGCTTTAAATGCAGATTTAGGTGCTCTTTCTTATCTTGCACCAATCATTCTTTTGATTTCTGCAATTCTCACAGCGGCATATCTTCTTTTGATTTCTATCGATGCTTTCTTGGGCAAAGAAGAAACAGAAACAGAGAAAAAGCGTGAACCATTGCTTATGGTTATTCCAATTATTGTTCTTACAGTTATTGCCGTTACGGGTGGAATTTTCTCACTTGCAACAAGCAATATTCTTGCGTCAGTTTTATAATAGGAGGTTGTTGAGATGAACAGTTTATTTTTAATCGTCCCAATTTTTCTTCCTATAATTTTGGGCGCTTTAACATTTTTAATTCCCGATGAAAAGAAAAAACAGAGAAATGCATTTGTAATGTTCACAATTCTCTGCTCATCTGTTTCAGTTTGGGCATTAGCACTTAACACTCCACAGGAATCACTTACCCTTTTAAACTTTACTGATAATTTAAGTTTCGTGTTGAAACTTGACGGTGCGGGCAAAATTTTCTCTTGTCTTTCGGCTACACTTTGGCCTTTGACAGCACTTTATGCTTTTGAATATATGAGCCACGAAAAGAACTTGCCAATGTTCTATGCATTCTTCACAATGTCATTTGGTGCAACAATGGGTATTGCAATGGCAGCTAACATTCTCACAATGTATCTTTTCTATGAATTGCTCACACTTTTCACAATTCCACTTGTTATGCACGGATTTACAAAGAAGCATAATCAGGCAGCAAGAAAATATATGAACTATTCAATCGGTGGTGCTGCTTTTGCTTTCGCAGGTGTTGCTTTTCTAATCATAAACGACGCTAACGATTTCGTATTTGGTGGACACATCACAAGCCCCGAAGACCCAACAATCGCGCTCATTCTCTTTGTGTTTGCATTTTTAGGTTTCGGTGTTAAGGCTGCTGTCTTCCCATTCCACAGTTGGTTGCCAACTGCATCAGTTGCACCAACCCCTGTTACTGCACTTCTTCACGCAGTTGCCGTTGTTAAAGCGGGTGCTTTTGCGATTATCCGTCTAGTATATTATTCTTATGGTACAGACTTCTTGAAAGGCACATGGGCACAGAATCTTGTGATGGCTCTTGCAATGTTCACAATTTTCTATGGTTCAATGACTGCTTTAAGACAAAAGCATTTCAAGAGACGACTTGCATTCTCAACAATATCGAACCTTTCTTATATTGTTTTTGCAGCAACTCTTATGACAGAAGCAGGTCTTATTGCTGCATTCTGCCACCTTCTCTTCCATTCTGTTATCAAAATTGGCGCATTCTTCTCAGCAGGTGCAGTGCTTCATAATGCAAAGCGTGAATATGTAGAAGAGCTTGAAGGTATCGGCAGAAAAATGCCACTTACATTTATATTCTTTACTATTTCAGCTTTGTCACTTACAGGTATTCCACCATTCTGCGGATTCATCAGTAAATGGTATATTGCAACTGCTTCAATGGATGCACAAAATCCACTTGCAATTATGGGTGTAGTTATTCTTCTTATCTCTGCATTCTTAACTGCAATGTATATGCTCTCACCTGCTATCAAGGCATTCTTCAAGCGTCGTGACAATACAAATGACGTGTCAGACGTTAAAGAAGCAAATGCACTTATGCAAGTGCCTATGGGTATCTGTGCTGCACTTTGCATTGTAACAGGTCTTATGGCATCAAATGTTATTGAACTTATCAAGGGGGTATTAGCAATATGACACTTTTAACTATGTATTGTGTTTTCACTCCCTTTGTTGCAGCAATTGTTTCTGCACTTTTAGGCAAATATGAAAAGCTTCGTAATGCGGTTGTGATTCTTGCAACATTTATCAGTTTAGGACTTTCAGTTTTAATTGCTCAGTCCCCTGCACGAATTGTTTGCTTTGCATCTTTGAATTTTCAGATTGGTGGCTTTAATTCGACCTATGCAATTATCGCTGCGTTTATGTGGTTTGCAGCTACATTGCTCTCACCACAATATTTCAAAGGTCATCACAAGCTTTCAAGATATTATTTCTTCTTTCTTTTGACAATGAGCGCAACTTTGGGCGTTTTCCTTTCTGCTGATTTGGTGACAACTTTCATTTTCTTTGAAATTATGTCATTCGCATCATATGTATGGGTTGTTCAGGAAGAAACAAAAGACGCAATGGATGCAGGTAAAACATATCTTGCAATCGCCGTGCTTGGTGGTATGGTCGCATTGATGGGACTTTTCATGCTCTATAACATTACAGGCACATTGATGATTGCAGACCTTTATTCTGCTATTCAATATGTTGGCAAATCAACAGAGCTTTATATTGCAGCGTTCTGCTTGCTCTTCGGTTTTGGTGCAAAAGCAGGTATGTTCCCATTGCACATCTGGCTTCCAAAGGCTCACCCTGTTGCACCTGCACCTGCAAGTGCACTTCTCTCAGGTGTACTCACAAAAACAGGTGTATTCGGCATTCTCGTAATCACAGGTCAAATTCTTCGTGATGACGAAATCTGGGGCTACACATTATTAGCTCTTGCAACAATCACAATGGTATTGGGCGCAGTTATTGCAGTATTCTCAAATAACCTTAAACGCACTTTGGCTTGCTCTTCACTTTCACAAATCGGTTTTATTCTTGTTGGCGTATCAATGATTACACTTTTAGGTGAAGAAAACGCATTGGCTGCAAATGGCACATTCCTTTATATGATTAACCATTCAATAGTGAAACTAGTGCTTTTCCTTTGTGCTGGTGCTATCTATCTCGGTGCGCATACTCTTGACCTTAACAAGTTGAAGGGTTACGGCAGAAACAAGCCCGTTGTTATGATTACATTCTTAATCGGTGCTTGCTCACTTGCGGGTATTCCGGGTTTTACAGGTTATCTTTCAAAGACACTTGTTCACGAAGCAATCGTTGAATATGCACATTTAAGTCATTTGCCAATTATAACTGTTGTTGAATGGTTATTCTTATTCTCAGGTGGCCTTACAGCAGCATATATGCTCAAGCTTTTTGTTGCAATCTTCATTGAAAAGCCAACTGAAGAAACACCAAAAGGCAAAAAACTCTCACCACTTTCTGCAATTGCTCTTATCATTTCAGCAGTTGCTCTTCCTGTTATTGGTGTTTGCACATCATTAGTTGAGAAAATTACTTATCCAATGCTCTCTCTTGTTAACGGACATCACTTCCACCACGAGATTCACTATTTCTCATTCACAAATCTCAAAGGTGTATTGATTTCTCTTGCAATCGGTATTCTTGTTTATCTTCTCTTTATCAGAAAAGTTCTTGTTAAGAATAAGACTTATATAAATCCTATGGAAGGTAAGCTTTCACTTGAAAATCAGGTTTATATTCCAATGATTAAAATTCTCACAGCCGTTTTTGGCGTGATTTGCAGAATTTTTGCAGACTCAACTGATTTTCTCATCTTCATTACTCGCAAGAGCGTGTTGACAGATGCAAAAGAGCACGAAGAGCACCAAAGAAAATATGCTTATGCATTGGGTGATATTGTTGACCACTT
Organism: Candidatus Fimenecus sp.; assembly: GCA_045613685.1. GTDB lineage: Bacteria > Bacillota > Clostridia > Oscillospirales > Acutalibacteraceae > Fimenecus. The sequence goes on from JAZLBL010000030.1 coordinate 25,103, forward strand.
CAAGCACGATAAAACACATACGAATGCAAACTTGTTTGTGCGTGTTTCTGAAACAATTTCAAAAACAACACAGAGAATTTCATCAAACTTCTCATTTGCTTTGTTTATGACTTGCTTTGGCGTTTGCATTATTCTTGTTTTCCTTATAATTTCTTTTGTATCTTGACAAAAGAGCATATTTTAATTAAAATTTAGTTTAGTATTTTTAAAGGCGTGATTTCAGATGAATAAAATCTATATTCCAGAAGGATATAGCCCAAAACTGAATAGATATGACACTCAGAGAGCCATTGACATTATCAAGCAACTCTTTCAGCAGAGTTTCTGCAAAGCACTTTCCCTCAAAAGAGTTTCTGCTCCACTTTTTGTTAGTTGCAGTTCAGGTCTTAATGATAATCTCAGTGGCACAGAACGTCCTGTAACCTTTGATGTGCCTGCAATTGAGGGTGATGCTGAAATCGTGCACTCACTCGCTAAATGGAAGCGTCTTGCTCTCAAGAGATATGATTTTTGGATGCACGAGGGTCTTCTCACTGATATGAATGCAATTCGTCGTGATGAAGAGCTTGATAACATTCACTCAATCTATGTTGACCAGTGGGACTGGGAAAAGGTTATTGAAGACAGTGACCGCAACCCTGAATATCTCTGTGATACAGTTCAAAAAATCGTTGACGCTATTTGTGATGTTAATGAATTGCTTCAAGAAAAGTTTCCACAGCTTGACACAAAAATCGAGAGAAATGTAAAATTTATTACTTCACAAGAGCTTGAAGATTTATATCCCGACTTGACTCCTGAAGAGCGTGAATGTGAATTTGCAAGAGAACACAAAACAATCTTCATTATGGGAATCGGTGGCAAGTTAAAATCAGGCAACAAGCACGGCAACCGTGCACCTGACTATGATGACTGGTCGCTTAATGGTGATATTATTTTTTGGGATAGCGTAAGAAATGCTCCGATTGAGATTTCTTCAATGGGTATTCGTGTTAACGCCGAAGTCCTTGACCGTCAATTGACTATTGCAGGTTGCGACGACAGACGAGAGCTTGCGTTCCACAAAATGCTTCTCAACGACGAATTACCACTTACAATCGGTGGTGGCATCGGTCAATCAAGACTTTGTATGTTGCTTATGGGTTGTGCTCACGTGGGCGAAGTTCAATGCTCACTTTGGGATGAAGAAACTGTTAGACTCTGCAAAGAAAATCATATAAGATTACTTTAATAAAACAAAAAGCGTAGTAACCATTTGGCTACTACGCTTTAATTTTGTCTTTAATTAGAAATCACAGTTTTTAGGTGTTCTGCAATATGGGATAACGTCACGGATATTTTCCATACCTGTAACATAGATGAGAAGTCTTTCAAAGCCCATACCGAAACCTGAGTGTGTGCATCCGCCGTATTTACGGAGATTGCAATACCAGTCAAGTGATTCAGGTGCAATGCCAAGTTCATTCATACGGCCGATAAGACGGTCATATCTTGTTTCTCTTTGGCTACCGCCCATCAATTCACCTGCATCAGGAACAAGCAAGTCAACTGCTGCAACTGTGTTGCCGTCGTCATTCTGATACATATAGAATGCTTTGAATTCTTTTGGCCAGTCATAAACGAATACAGGAGCATTGAATTTCTTCTCTGTGAGATATTTCTCGTGCTCACGAGCAAGGTCTTCATCATATTCAGGCTTGAATTTGAAGTTTTCAGTTGCGTCTGCTTCTTTAAGAATTGTGATTGCATCTTTGAATGGAAGTCTAACGATTTCAGAATCAATAAGCTTTGTCATTCTCTCACGAAGGTTAATTCCATTGAATTTTTCAAGGAATTCAAGCTCTGCAGGGCAACGGTCCATAATTGTTTTGAGAATTGATTTTAAGAAATCTTCTTCAACATCCATAAGGTCAAACAAATCTGCAAATGCAATTTCAGGCTCAATCATCCAGAATTCTGCAGCGTGTGTTCTTGTGTTAGAATTTTCTGCTCTGAATGTTGGTCCGAATGTATAAATCTTGCTGAATGCAAGAGCAAATGTTTCGCCTTCTAACTGACCTGTAACAGCAAGAGAAGAGTGCTTGCCGAAGAAATCTTCAGAATAGTCTTTCTTGTCGTTATCAAGCGGGTCATAAGTTGTAACTGTGAATGTATTACCTGCGCCTTCAGCGTCGTTTGATGTCAAAAGTGGTGTGTGCACATAAACATAACCATTGTTCTGGAAATATTCGTGAATAGCCATTGAAGCAACACTTCTAACCTTGAACACAGCTTGGAAAAGTCTTGTTCTTGGACGAAGATACGCATTTTCTCTCAAAAATTCAAGTGTATGTCTTTTTGGTTGAATTGGATAATCTTCGTCACATTCGCCCTTGATTTCAACATTGATTGGTGAAATTTCGATTGAGCCGTTATTTTCATTTACAACAACTTTACCCTCAACTTCAATGCAACAACCAACTTTAACTGTATTTACAAGGCCTTGAAATTCAGGTGACGCACTATCATAAACAACCTGTAAAACATTAAAAATTGTACCATCATAAAAGTCAATAAAGCCCACATTCTTTTGCTTTCTGTGGTTTCTAACCCAACCATTGAGCTTTACAACTTTGCCAATGTATTCTTCTTTGTTATTAAACAAATCGCAAATATACATTTTAACTCTCCTCAGATATATTTGTACTTACCGAATAATTATACTATTGTTTATTATAAAAATCAAGATAAAAAAACAGCAGAGAAATAAATCTCTGCTGTTAATTTTAATTTAAATTAGAGAGCAACAACTAAAATTCCGAGAACTGCTAATGTTGCAACAACAACTGCTAACCACAAGTTGAAGTTTCCGCCTTCAACTTCTACTGGTGTGCCAGTAGTTGGTTGACTGTTGTTATTTGAATTGTTGTTCTGAACTGGTGCCTGTGGAGCTGGTTCTGTTGGAGCTTCTGTTGGAGCTTCTGTTTCAGGCTCTGTCTCAGGTTCTGTTTCAGGCTCTGTTTCAGGCTCTTCTGGAGTTTCTCCGCCACCAAGAAGTCCGCCAAGAAGACCGCCGAGCATTCCGCCGATACCTGTGATTGTATCAACAATGCCACCAAGGTCCATATCGCCGCCACCTGTGCCGCCAAGACCACCGAGAAGACTATCAAGACCACCTTCAAGTGCGCCTAAAAGACCTTCTGTGTCAACGCCAGGAATTTCAGGAATTGTGATTTCAGGAATATCAGGGAGCTCTACACCTGGGATTTCAGGGAGTTCGATACCAGGAATTGTGATTCCGTCACCTGCTTCTTCATCCATTTCAGCTTTTTCATCCCAAGTCATAAGCATTGGGATTGATGTATCATAATACATGAACTGTGGATATCTTTCATCTGACTCAACTGTGCACTTGTCAGCTTCTGTAAGAAGCCATACATAGAAATCGCCTGTGCCATCGTCATAACCATATGCGATATGGCCTAAGTTCTTGATGAACCATGTTTTTGAAGGGAAATCACATTTAGAAGCATCAACTACGAAGTCAGGAGAAATTCTTGGATTATTTGCAAGGAATTCTTCTTTGTTTGCGTCGAATTCTGCTTTTGCGTCAACATAATCTCCGCCATATGTTACATCTAATGTTTCACCAATATTTGCAACATTTGCAAAGCCACTTGTGTTAATTGTTTCAATAACACCATCACTATTCCAGTTTGCAGCTGGTGTTACAGGAGCGATATATCTGTTATAGTTTGAAACATTATAATAATTAGCACCAAATGTTTGTGCTATTGCCATATTAGTTTTTGAATTAGCTACAACCATTTGATATCTAGCAACTGTAGTTTTAAGGTCTGAACCTGCATCTTTAAGCATAAAGCTTTCAGCAGCATCATATTTGTCAGCTGGAATAAGGCTCCAGAATGAAGGAATATAACCAAATACAGGAATAAGAATGTCTTTATAAATTCTACCATCTGTGTCTGCAGCGATAATATCGTCAGCCATTTCAGCAATTGTTGTTAAAAGGCCAAGAGATGGGATAAGGCTTGAAAGCTCTGGGTTACCAAGAATTTCTTGTTTGATAAGTTCGCCAAGTTTTTCACCGTCGATATCTGTGTTACCTGTGAAAAGCTGACCCAACATTTCAAGACCATTGAAAGCAGAGTTAGACATAACAATTGTTTCAATAGATAAGAGTTTCTGCATATCAAAAAGTGGGCTTAATGATGAAATATATGTATTTACAACAGCACCGCCCATACTTTCTGCACAAAGTGAAACTTTGTCAGAGCCTGTCTTTTCTTTAACCATTTCGATATATGCATCAAGTTGGTCAGCAACTTCAAATGGGTCTGCTGTCCAGTCATATGTAAAGATATATGATTGGTCGTCGCCAAGTTTTTCTGCAAGCATATATGCAAGAGTCTGCTCAGAAGATGGTGTAAAACCAAGGTCTGTATCAGTATTGATAGGTGCAGTTGAATCAGCAACTGTAACTACATTTGTTCTGTTACCATTGTTATCATACATAACAGGTGCAAAGATTGTTGTTACAGCTTGTTTTAAAGCATCAACAAGCACATCAATGTTATTTGTGTCTGTAAGGTATGTTGCAAGCTGTGGAAGAACAGGTAAAATACCACTAACGATATTTCCAGCTGAAAAAACTTCTTCTCCATCAACATAGAGTGTTTCACCGATGCCACGAACCTGTATTACAGGAACTTTGCTATCTGATTTTGCGTCGCCCAATGCAGCAAATGCAGGAACAAGCATTGTTGTAAGCATAACTGCAACAAGACAAACACTGATAATTATGTTTCTTTTTTTCATAATATCCCTCCGTTATAATATAACTAGGCATATTTTATCACATATTTTTGCATATTACAACACATTTTTTACATTTTTTTAAAATATGGTAAATATGTTTTTCTCGGCATTTTGGGGTGAATACTGCCAATCGCTTATATGTGTGCCATCATAGTAATATTTAACAGAGTCAGGTGGGTTATTGTTTGGAAAACTATCAACTATCGAAAGCTTGATTTTCATTTTTTCGGAATTTATACTTTTTATATATACGCTTGCCAAGTCCCCTTCTTGCACATCACTTGAATATTCAGCAAGTCCTGCAAGATTTGGCGCTAATTCAATGAAAACACCATATTTTTCAATAGAGCGTACAACTCCACCAACTGTTTGCCCCGCTTTGAAGTTGCTTGCATTTTCTTCCCAAGTGCCAAGCAATTCTTTTAATGATAATGTGACTCTGTTTTTCTCGTCTATACTTTTAACTACTGCTTTTATAATCGTATTGACCGATAATCTCACACTTGGGTGTGGAATACGGGACACCGAAATACTATCAATGGGTAAAAGTGCCGAAATTCCACAACCTATATCACAAAACGAGCCAAAAGTTTCGTTATGAGTTACCCTTGCGCTTATAATATCGCCGGGAGTCAGATTTTTTATGTATTCTTCCATACATTCTTCTTGCACCGCTCTGCGACTTAATATTGCTGTACGATTTCCCAACTCATCATCCATAAAATCAATGATTTTGAAACAGACAGGTTTATTTACCCTTGAAATTATTGCAATATCACGGACACTACCATTAGAAATACCCATTGCACACTCTTCTCTT
>JAZLBL010000031.1:0-13205 GCA_045613685.1 Candidatus Fimenecus sp.
AGCAACAGCTTCTGTTGTGTCAACTGCCTGAGCCCAGTCTGCAGGAACGTCAATCTTGTTGTATGCACCGAAACCAGCGTCAATAGCCTTGTGGTTCATATCAACGATATCTTGACCCTTCTTAAGGAACTTCATAGCAGCTTGTTTCATATATGCAATAGCGTCATCCTTAGGAAGAACGTTTGCAAGAGCAAAGAAAGATGCCTGAAGAATTGTGTTTGTACGCTTGCCAAGACCGATTTCAGCAGCCAAGTCAATAGCGTTAACTGTGTAAAGCTGAATGTTGTTTTCAGCAATATATTTCTTTGTTTCAGCATTAAGCTTAGCGTTGAGTTCGTCAGCTGTCCACTGGCAGTTAATAAGGAATACACCGCCTGGTTTAACGTCTTGAACCATCTTAAAGCCTTTTTCAACATATGATGGGTTGTGACATGCTACGAAGTCAGCCTTGTTGATGTAGTATGGGCTCTTGATTGGGCTGTCGCCAAAACGAAGGTGAGAAATTGTGATACCACCTGTTTTCTTTGAGTCATACTGGAAGTAAGCCTGAACATATTTATCTGTATGGTCACCGATAATCTTGATTGAGTCTTTGTTAGCACCAACAGTACCGTCACCGCCAAGACCCCAGAACTTGCATTCGATTGTGCCTTCTGCAGCTGTGTTTGGAGCTGGTTTTTCTTCAAGTGAAAGGTGAGTAACGTCGTCGTGGATACCAAGAGTAAACTGACGAGCTGGTGTTTCAGCGTTAAGGTGTTCAAATACAGCGAAGATGCTTGATGGTGGTGTGTCTTTTGAACCAAGACCGTAACGACCGCCGCAAACTTTAGCTGTTCTACCCATTTCGTTGAGAGCAGCGATTACATCAAGGAAGAGTGGTTCACCGATTGAACCAGGTTCCTTTGTTCTGTCAAGAACTGCAATCTTCTTAGCTGTTTCAGGGATAGCGCTAACAAATGCTTTTGCTGAGAATGGTCTGTAAAGACGAACTTTAACAAGACCAACTTTTTCACCCTTAGCTGTAAGGTAGTCGATAACTTCTTCTGCAACGTCACAGATTGAACCCATAGCAACGATTACGCGTTCTGCATCAGGTGCACCATAGTAGTTGAAGAGTTTGTAGTTAGTGCCGAGTTTAGCATTAACTTTATCCATATACTTTTCAACAATAGCAGGAGTAGCATCGTAATATGAGTTACAAGCTTCTCTGTGCTGGAAGAAGATGTCACCGTTTTCGTGTGAACCACGAGTTGCTGGTCTTTCTGGGTTAAGAGCGTGCTTTCTGAATGCTTTAACTGCATCCATATTTGTCATTTCTTTAAGGTCTTCATAATCCCAGATATCAATCTTCTGAATTTCGTGAGATGTTCTGAAACCGTCAAAGAAGTTAAGGAATGGAACACGGCTTTCGATTGTTGCAAGGTGAGCAACAGCGCCAAGGTCCATAACTTCCTGTGTATTTGTTTCAGCGAGCATTGCGAAACCTGTCTGACGACAAGCATAAACGTCTGAATGGTCACCGAAAATGTTAAGAGCGTGTGAAGCTACGCAACGAGCTGATACATGGAAAACTGAAGGAAGAAGCTCACCAGCAATTTTATACATGTTAGGAATCATAAGAAGAAGACCCTGAGAAGCTGTATAAGTTGTTGTGAGAGCACCTGCTGCAAGAGAACCGTGAACAGTACCTGCTGCACCTGCTTCTGACTGCATTTCTGCAACTCTAACCTGTGTGCCGAAAATGTTTTTTCTTCCCTGTGCAGACCACTGGTCAACGTAGTCAGCCATAGGTGAAGATGGAGTGATTGGGTAAATACCAGCTACTTCTGTAAACGCATAAGATACGTGAGCAGCAGCAGTATTACCGTCCATAGTTTTCTTTTGACGAACTATGGGTGTCTTGTTTTCTGCCATTTTTTATTTCCTCCTTAATGGAATTAGATATAGAATTAAGTATGCCTATTCATACATTATAAATCATAACACTTTTCAAGCAAAAAGTAAAGTAATTTATCCTTAAAAATTGACGAAGTTTGATAAAATATTAACCATTTTTTGTGTATTTTGGAAGATGTGGAAATGGCTCGCTTTTTGGTCAATTTGACAAAAGGTATATTTTGTTATAAAATACATACTGATATTTTATAAATATCTCTATATTTTTTATAAGGACGGTTATGTCACATGGGCACGGACCCTGGGAGTATTATTATTAAAATAGTAACTCTTTTCGCATTGATTTTTGTCAATGCATTCTTCTCAATGTCAGAAATGGCAATCGTTACTCTCAATGATAACAAAATTGATAAATTAGCAGAACAGGGTAACAAAAAAGCAAAGCAAATTCAAAAATTAACAGAAAACACAAGCTCATTCTTGTCAACAATTCAGATTGGTGTTACATTAGCAGGGTTTTTGACATCTGCAACTGCAGCACAGTCATTTGCAGAAATGCTCTCTAGTGCAATCAGTAAAACAAGCATAGTGAATGTAATTCCAGTTGGTGTAATCAGTGGATTTTCAACTGTTTTAATCACACTTATTATGTCATATTTCTCACTTGTATTGGGTGAACTTGTACCAAAGAAAATAGCTATGAACAAGCCTGAAAAAATGGCATTTATGGCAGCGCCAATTCTTGTTTTTGTTGCAAAGGTCACAAGACCTATTGTTAAATTCTTGGCTCTTTCAACTAACGGTGTGTTAAGAGTTATGGGCATTGACCCACACGCTGATGAAGAAGTTGTTACAGAAGAAGAAATCAGAATGATGGTTGACGTTGGTGGCGAAAAAGGTGTTATTGAAGATGCTCAAATCGAAATGATTAACAACATTTTTGAGTTTGACGATATTGATGTTGCCGACATTATGACTCACCGTACTGATATGGTTTGCATTGATGATGACGAGCCACTTAGTGAAGCAGTTAAACTTTCAATAGAAAACGGATTTTCAAGAATTCCTGTTTATGAAGAAGACCCCGATGATATTATCGGTATCGTTTATATTAAAGACTTTCTTAAATATGTTGGAACAAATCTTCCAAAGACAAAAACAGTTAAGGATATGATGCGACCTGCATATTATGTGCCTGAAACAAAGCGTTGTGGTGAGCTCTTTACTGAAATGACAGAAAAGAGAGTACAGATGGCAGTTGTTATTGACGAATACGGCGGCACAGCGGGTATCGTAACACTTGAAGACTTGCTTGAATCTATTGTTGGTAATATTCAGGATGAATATGACCAAGAAGATGAAGAAATCTCAATCATCAATGACACAGTTTTTGAAGTTGACGGTATAACTGATATCGAAGAAGTTGAAGAGCATATTGGCAAAACATTCCCCGATGGTGATTATGATACAATCGGTGGTTATATCATTAGTGTGCTTGGTTTCTTGCCACAGGATGGCGAAATGAACGAAGTTCAGTTTGAGAATGTTAAATTCACTGTGCTCAGCGTTGAAGAGCGTAGAATTGATAAGGTTAAGATTGAAATTCTTCCCATAGAAGAAAAAGAGAAGGAAGAAGAAAGACGCTTCTTCAAACGAAATGAAGAATAATCGTAGGGGACGATGCCCACATCGTCCCGTTTTTATTTAAAGGAATAATTCTATGCAAAAAATTAACTACCAAAAACAACTTGATAAAATCATAGAGAATTTAGGGGATAAAGTGCCAACACTTCTTCTTCATTCTTGTTGTGCCCCTTGCAGTAGTTATTGCATTGAGTATCTTTCGCAGTATTTCAATATTACTGTGCTTTATTATAACCCTAATATTTACCCTGAAATCGAATACGAAAAACGCAAAGCAGAGCAGAAACGATTAATAGGGGAGATGAAAACAAAATATCCCGTTAAGATGCTTGATTGCGATTTCGAAAGTGAAAAGTTTTATGAGATGGCAAAAGGACTTGAAAACTGCCGTGAATGTGGTGAGAGATGCTTCAAATGCTATCATTTGCGACTTGAAAAAACAGTAGGGGAAGCCGTAAAAAACGGATTTGATTATTTCACCACAACCCTTACTATAAGTCCATTAAAAGATGCACAGAAAATCAATGAAATAGGACTTAAATTGGCAAAAGAATATAACGCACAATGGTTGCCGTCAGATTTCAAGAAAAAAGAAGGCTATAAACGCTCAATAGAATTGAGCAAAGAATATAATTTATATAGACAAGATTATTGTGGTTGCGTATTTTCGCAAAGAGATAGATAAATTGGGAGTTTGTCAAACTCTTTTATACGGTAATGTCGCCTTGCCTCCCTCTGACGAGGGAGGTGGATTTTGCGTAGCAAAAGACGGAGGGAGAGAAAACGAACTTTGCAATTACTAAATTTCTCCCTCAGTCTCGCATACGCTCGACAGCTCCCCCGCCAGAGGGAGCCAAAGTAAATGCACTTTAAAAGAACCCGACAAATTTAAATTTGCAAAATAAAACGGAGTAGAAAATCTACTCCGTTATTTTTGTGTTTATGGGATTTATGCGTCTTGTTGTTTTGCGATTTCTGCACGTTTTTCAAGAAGTGCATTGTGATAATCTTCTTTTGTCTTGCCTGTGAGCTTGTAGAAGAAGAATGGAACACCTGCAAGGAACATCATAATACCGTGCATAATTGTGTAGAAGAAAAGAAGAGTAACCTTTGTGTCAAGGCTCTGCACTGGTGTTGGCATAAGGTCTGTTGGTTGAATATAGCCGATAATTGAGCCGTCACCATAGAGAAGAAGTGGAGCAACTGTGCTTGCGATTGTACCACTGATGAGTGTGCCGATACCAATAACAAATGGGAATGATGCGTCAAGGCGTTTGCCGGTTTTAAGTTCGATTGTTTCAAGAACGTCTGCTTGGAACATTGATGGAAGAAGGTTAGATGCACCGAACTGAAGACCAATAAGGAACAAAAAGATAATGAATACAACCTGCAAAATTCCGTTACCAGTTGTGAAATAAGCGTAACCAACACCGAATGCTGCACAGTTAGCGCAGAGTGAATAGATACCACTCGCAATATAAAGCTGACGAGCATCAAATTTCTTAAGAAGGAAGTTGATAACGAGCATACCAACTGCAGTACCGATACCCACAGGAAGAACAAAGAGAATTTTCTTTGAAATATCACCGAGAACAGCCGCTGCCATGAATGCTTCCATATATGTTGAAATACCACGGAAGCTCTTTAAAAATTCTGAAACGATAATTGTCCAGGCATATTTGTTTGTGACAATATCTTTAAAGCCTATAAGTGGATTTTTCTTTTCAGCGGTATAAACTGTTCTTTCACGAACAACCTTCATACCAAGAAGCACTGTGATAATACCAACAACACCGCAAAGTGCTGCAGAAATTATGTATTGAAGTCCTTCAACACTTCGAATACTTGTTCCTGTAACTGAATTTATAAGGTCAGTATTATCGTTTTTCCAGATAGCACCAATAACAAGTAATACAACAACTGGTGCAGAGTTACCAACAGCACTTGAAATACTGCGGAATGAAAGCACCTGGTCACGTTCTTCAAGGTTTGGTGTCATAACATTGGCAACCATATTGATTGAGTTACCAAATGTGCCAAGTATTGCCCAAAGAACTGCAAGTGTAATTATGTAGATGAAAAGAACAGTTCCTGAAAGCCCTGGTGGTGCCCAGAAAGAAAGAACCATAACAATTGCCATAGGAATTATAGCAAGCATAGTGAGCGGTCTGAATTTACCACCTTTGCCCATTTTTCTTCCGTCAATATACATAACGATAAAGAAGTTAAGTACAAACGGAATAATCTGTGTCAACAAATTGAAAAGTGCTGTCTGCTCTTCTGGCAAACGAAGAACGTTAACAAGATATGCGTTACGGTTACCACCGACCATACCTGTCATTGTGGTGTAGAAAAATACACCCATGAGATAAAGAACAAATTCATTTGTTTTTACATGCTTTTGCTCATTTTGAGCCTGAATAGTGTTAGTGTTGCTCATAAAAACCTTCCTTCAACATAAAGTCATAATATTATATCACATATAAACAAAATAAAACAGACTGCTAATTTCACGAAAAAATCAACAGTCTGTTGTATACTATTACTACTTTTTATTTCATTCTTGCTTCAAGTCTGTAAATCGGCATTCCCAAATCCACAAACTTTTGCTCATATTCTGTAACAATATTACCCTCAAAATCGCTTTTGTGCAAATCAAGAGAAATATTGGAAAGAACAAAACCGTTCTGTGAAAAGCTTTCAAGCGAATATTCAAAAAAGCATTGACTATCGGTTTTTTGTGCGATAAAACCATCATCCACCAAAAGCTTTTTATAAATATCAAGAAACTCTCTGTATGTGAGTCTGTGACACTCGTGCTTGTTTTTAGGGTAAGGTGTGCTGAAATTGAGATAGATTTCAGAAATGCTCTTTTCTTTAATGAAAAGGGCAAGATATTCTGCTCTCATTTCGAGAAAACGGATATTTGTTATATTTTCATTTTTAACCTTTTCACAAGCTTCAACTAATACACTTGGCACACATTCAATAGCCAAAATATTTTTGTCAGGATTTCTCTTTGCATATTCGCAAACAAACTGACCTTTGCCACAACCGATTTCCATAACAAGTGGAGCACTTCTGCCGAAAATCTCATCTAAATCAAAGAAGTTTTCGTGCTCTTCATTTGTGCGAAAATCAAAGGATTTGAGTTCATAGGGAATTCTCAAATCTGTGCAATTTTCTCGTCTTATGTTAAGATTTCTGATTTTTCTTGGTCTCATAAATACCCCTTAAATATGTACAAAAAGAATTGATGTTGCTAAAAGTAACTGTGCGATAAAATAAGCATAAAGGCTAACCGTTTTAACAGTTTTGTTGCCTTTTGCACCACCGATAAGTCGAAGTCCTAAAGTGAAGTCAGAAATAAAGAAGAATATGCCACCTGCTAAAAGAATAATCATTGCAGGAAGTCCGTTTTCTGCTCCGCTTAAATAATATGTAATACCGAAACCACAAGATTTGAGAAGCATTATAATTAAGAATATGCTATATAAATGCAAGGTGATTTTCATAAAACTGTTTTTATATTCAAACTTAAAAACAGGCTCAAGCATCAATGCAAAAGCAATGAAAATAACCACAAATGCGATAATTTCAGGTAATGTGAAGAATTTATAATCGGGTGTGAGTGCCATTGTCGATTTAACAAATGCCAACACATAGAAAATATGACCGATTAAGAATCCTGTTGCACCAATATAAACAACGGACATTCGAGGATTTCCTGGTGGGTGGGGGATATGCATAAATAAGTCGCCGACCCAACCGAGAATAAGTCCTATAAGCATCATATTTGCATAGTAAGATTCGTTACCTGAAATCGCCATAGCAATAAAACCGATACCTACAAACGCACTTGCTGCAACCATTTTGCAAGAGAGCGATTTCTTTGTTGGCTCTGGCCAATATGCCCTGTCATAAAGTGGCACAAACACAAAGAAGAGAATATAACAAACCCCTAACAAAACCTTTAACATAATTTATTTTCCCTTTCTCAAAAGTGTCCCTGCAGGGAAAACCAAATCACTTTTAATTTTAACCGTCATCATTGGGTGTGGTGCAGATTCGATTTCGTTATCATTGCCGTCAAAAAGCTCATCTGCTGTGAAAACAACGGGCTTTTCACCGGGCATAAGAGCATCCAACTCGTCACCACGAGAGAATTTGTTTCTCTGTTCGGCAATAATAAATCCGTCTTTGCACTCTTTAACCTGAGCCATAACATCATAATGGCGTTTATATCCACCATCAAAACTGATGTTAGCATCTTCGTTAGGTGCATTATAATAAAATCCTGTGCAATATTCACGATAACTTACTTTATAGCACTCGTCAACAATCCATTGTGGAGTTTTAAAGTCGTCTGACGGGTTTTTGAGATATTCGTCAATTGCCATTCTATAAGCATTTGTGATAACTGCTGCATAATAAGCAGATTTTGCACGACCTTCGATTTTGAAACTGCTGATACCAGCATTCACAAGGTCGGGGATATGCTCAATCATACACATATCCTTTGAGTTGAGAATATATGTGCCTTCTTTTGAGTCTTGAATAGGGAAATACATTCCGTCACGCTTAACTTCCATAATTGCATATTCCCAACGGCAAGGCTGAGCGCACTCGCCACGGTTAGCGTCACGGTTTACAAGATAGTTTGAAAGAAGACAACGACCGGAGAAAGATACGCACATAGCACCGTGAACAAAGCACTCAATTTCAAGGTCCTTTGGCACTTTTGCACGGATTTCTGCAATCTCGTTAAGTGACAATTCTCTTGCAGTAACAACACGGGATGCGCCCATATTATAAAACTCGTTAGCAGTAACGTGGTTTACAATACCTGCTTGTGTTGAAATGTGAATAGGCACATTTGGTGCATATTTTTTGCAAAGAGAAAGCACACCAATATCAGCAACGATAAAGGCATCAACACCAATGTCAGCCCATTTTTCGAGATATTCAGGTAACTTTAAAATCTCGTCATTACGAGCTAATGTGTTGCAAGTGAGATAAACCTTGACACCTTTTGAGTGGCAAAGCTCTGTTGCTTCTTTTAATTGTTCAAAATTGAAATTCTGTGGTGCTGCACGCATACCGAATGCGTCGCCACCAAGATAAACTGCGTCTGCACCAAACATCAGCGCCGATTCAAGTCTTTCACGGTCACCTGCGGGTGCTAACAATTCGGGTATAATCATATTTTTAATCATCCTGTGCGTTTACTTTTTCTAAAGTTCTCTTGTTTGCATTGTGCTCTTCAAGAGTTGTTGCCATATAAATCTTCTTGTTCTTGTCGTGAGCGAAGAAATAATATTGAGTTGTATCAGGGTTTAAAGCTGCTTCAATAGCTGCCGCACCCGGATTACAAATAGCAGATGCGGGGAGCCCTGCACGCTCATAAGTGCTGTAACTGAGAATATATGCATTGATTTTTGAAGGGGAAGTCACTCTTTGTGCGATTGTGTTTGTAACATAATCTTTTGTTGAGTCACAGTCAAGTGTTGGATAAAGACCTGAGCGGTTAAGTCTGTTGTGAATAACAGATGAAACCAATTTAAACTGGTCTTTATTTGCACCTTCTTTTTCGATAATTGATGCAATTTTTATAATCTCGTCAGTTGTCTTGCCAAGTGCTTCCGCCTTTTTTGTGTATTCTTCTGTCCAACGCTTTTCGAAAGTGTCAAGGAATTCACGGATAACAGCACCTGGTGTAGCACCTTGTTCAAATTCATAAGTAGCAGGGAAGAAATAACCTTCAAGCGCGTGATATCTCTCTTCTTTGTTGTCGATTTTAGCAATGAAATCATATTCGTCACTGAAATCGATTTCATCCACAACCTTATAAAGTGAAGATGCCGAGCAGATATCATTCTTTTCAAGTCTGTTAAAAATCTGGTCGATTGTATAGCCTTCAGGAATAGTAACACTTACAATTTTTCCGCGCTGAACACTTGTTTTAAATCGTGTCAGCATCTTTTCAACACCCATATCTTCGGTGAAATAATAGATACCCGGCAAATAGTTTTCGTCAGTATATCCCATCACCTTAACAAATAGATTACAGAACATTGTATTTTTAATAAGTCCTGCTTTATCAAGAACACGAATTGCTGTAAATGTGTCAGCATCGTTTGGAAGTGTAACTTCAACGATTTTTTCGTCATCACGGTTGATTGCAAGAACATCATTGACACAGCTTAAAATCATAGCAGAGCCGAT
This sequence comes from Candidatus Fimenecus sp., assembly GCA_045613685.1. GTDB lineage: Bacteria > Bacillota > Clostridia > Oscillospirales > Acutalibacteraceae > Fimenecus. Next base: position 9,766 of record JAZLBL010000031.1, read on the forward strand.
AATTGCAACAAGTACACAACAACCCATAACGATAAATGCTTTTTTGTTATTCTGGAAAGCATTTATCAAGTCCACAATCAATTTATTAAAAGAGAAGTTGCCCTTTTTCTTCTTTGGTTGTTGCTCTTTTGGAGATGTTGAGTCACTATAAACCTTTCTCTGTGCAGAAGTCTTAATTGAATTAAGTCTGTCATCAAAACTTGGCTTTTTGCCGTCATTTCTTTTCGCGATAACAGGTTGAGAAACAGGTCTTCTTTGCTTTGAAAATTCCATAGTGTTAGAATTTTTAATTTCTCTTTCTCTGTTTTCTTCTTCAAAAGATTTAATGAATCCAAAATCGTTTGATTTTTCGCTTATTGTGTTGCGTTTTGAAATATCAATATTGAATTCAGGTTTCTTTGGTGATTCAACCTTCTTTTGTGGTGCAGGTTTAGAAATTCTCTTTTGTGGCTCAACCTTTGGTGTGGTTTTATTGCCAAGAGCATTCCCTGCATATTCATTTAAAAGGTCGTCATAGCTGTTGTCGGAAAATCCGTCTGAAAATTTATTCACAGGATAACCTCCTTATCTGTAACAATAATGTTAATTCTTATATCATATTTATCGGTTGGAATTTCATCTTCTAATAAAATATCATAACAAGGTGAAACGCTCACACCGTTAAAATCTTTTAAAAATCTGTCATAATATCCCTTGCCATAACCGATGCGATTTTTCTGTCTGTCAGCAGAAAGACAGGGGACTATCACTAAATCATTTTCTTTTTCTATATATTTTTCGCAAGTGGATTTTGGCTCTTTAATGCCATACATACCCGAAACTAAATCATCATCGCTATCCACTTTTAAAAATTGCATATTACCGTTTCTGTCTGTGCAAAGGGGATAAAAAAGCATTTTTGCTTGTGCCTTGCAACACTGAATAATATAACTTGTATCAAATTCATCATCAGTTGACGAAAAAACAAGCACTTGCTCGGCTTTCTCAAAACAATCACTATTGGTTATTTTGTCGCTGATTATTTTATCCCATTTTGCTTTTTCTGTTTTATCAAAACTTTTTCGCTTTTCTATAAGTCTTTGTCTTAAACTCTTTTTATCCATTATAAATCTGTAATGAAGCACGAATTTTCTGTGCAATTTCTTTTGATGTGAGCACTTCTGCAATTTGTAAACCGAATTCGATAGCACTACCCATACCACGAGCGGTGATAATGTTACCATCTTTCACAACATAGTCTTTTGAAATTTCAGCACCGAAAAGTTCATCTTCAAATCCGGGGAAACAAGTTGCATTCTTACCATCTAAAAGTCCTTTGTGACCGAGAATTGATGGCGCTGCACAAATAGCACAAACTAATTTTTCGTTTTCGATTGCCCAATTAATAGCCTTTTGCACAGTTTCACTTTTTTCAAGATTTAATGTGCCGGGCATTCCACCGGGGAGTACAATAGCTTGCACTTTGTTATCAAGCACTAAACTCTTTTCAGGAATATCACAAGCAACAGGAATTTGATGTGAGCCGATTACAAAATCTTCACCCACGCCCACAGTTAAAACATCTAATTCTGCTCTGCGCAAAACGTCAACTACTGCCAATGCTTCAATTTCTTCAAATCCTGGCGCTAAAAATACATAAATCATAAACTCACTCCAAAGTGATGCCAACATAGCAACACAAATTTTCAATATCTTTGTTTTCTGTTCTAATCATAGCAGGGTGCTCATCTTCACCAAAATCGATGTTACCCTGAATAATTGTATCAACCTTTTTATATTCTTCTGGAATATTCTCAAAGTTGCAGTTTGCATTTCTGATAATCACATTATCATCATCAAAAATCAAACCGAAATCAGTAACCTTGCCACCATAGTGAATGCAAGAATTCTTCCAATATTCAACTATTTCATCATTAAAACGGAATTCACAGTCGAAAGGGATTTTGTCTTTGATTTCGGGGCTTGTGCCATCAAAAGTGTGACTTCTTCTTAAACCGAAATTCTCAAATCCGCATTTTTTATAATAATCAAAAAGACTTTTTTCGGCAGGTACTAAAAACAAAAAGTCAAACCCATTTTCACAACAGAATTGATATGAATAATCGAGCAGAGTTTTCATATAACCCTTGCCACGATGAGAATAATTTGTCATTGCACAATAAACGCATTTGCCTTTATAATCACCAATGGTGCAGTCTAAGAGAAATAATGCAGACGCAATTTCACCATCAACACGAATAACGGGAGCAATGGTATCACCAAAAATATTCTCAAAGAAATATTCAGTTATTTCACTATCTTCAAGAAAAACACTTTGCCATAAATCTTCTAATGCTTTTCTGTCAGAATAACCTGCAAAATCAATCATAATTATCCTTTATACTTGGCACAGTATTTTATAACAAGTCTGTGTGGGTGATAAGAAAGCTTTGCTCGTCTTAACCCTTCACTACCTGTATCATCTTCACGATTTATATATTCATATCTGTCTTTTAACTGCCGAGCAAATTCACGGTTAATCATCTGATAAGCACCACGAATATTGCCATAAGCCTTTTCAACATGAGTACAGAATGTGTTGTTATTTAATCTTTCACCAAACGTAAAAGCAACAATTTCGTTTTCAATAGTGAGAATTCCACCTTCAAGCCCTAAATCGAAAAAGTTAGCAAGTGCTTTTTTTATTGCAAGGTGTTCTTCACCGATTTCTTCAGGATTTTTCTCACGATTAAGTCTTTCCCAATGCTCATTTAAAAGCTCACACTTATGAATATTCTCTTTTGTAATTGGTTCATATTTCCAATCAAAAGTTTTTTCAAAATATGAAATATGGTTTCTCTTGCTTGCAAGTTTTCTACCTGCAAGATTTGAAAGACTTTCACTTGTGTAAAGATAGTCGAAATAATCACGCTCTTCTGTGATTTCAAACTGCTTTGGAAAGAGAAATTGCAATTCATCACGGTCTTTTTCTGTCATTCCGAAAAATTCAAGATTAACACCAAGACTTTTTGAAAACTCTATAAGCTTTTCGATGGTAGATTTTTTGTCGCCATCACCGATTGGATAACAGAAAATAGGCTTGTCTGTAAAATCGGCAGAAACAAAAACACCATTATCGTTATAAATTTTATTGTCATAAATATCCGACCACATAAAAATATTGCCGAAACAATATTCACAACAGTCAGTCTGACCAAAGTCGAATGCTTTTTGCACCCACTCTTTATCTTTTAAGGTAGGGGAGTGAAACTCCATTATAAAATCTCCTTAACAATATTGAAAATCTTATCGCCGATTACATCAATTGGTAATGGCTCATCACCCTCAAAACATTTAACAACATTCCAACCGAAACGGTCAGCGGCATAAAGTGCTGCTTCTCGGCAAGATTTAAGATAACCCACATTTGCCTCGTGAACATCTTTCTTTGCTTCTTCACC
>JAZLBL010000032.1:0-14629 GCA_045613685.1 Candidatus Fimenecus sp.
CCTGCCTCATACTGTCCTTTAGGGATACTTTCAATTCCACCTCTATATATTTCTGAAAAATATGCTGCATAATTTATAACAAAAGCTATGAGTGCCGCAGTCATTCGTGATTTCATTGGAGTACCAAATACTAATCCAGGAACGTAAAACACCACAAAAAGCTGGAGCATCAGAGGCGTACCTCTGATGACCCAGACAAATGCTTTTGTTATAAACTTTATTATTTTAATTTTAGACATTGACCCCATAGAAATAATCAAACCCAGAGGCAATGCAAAGAGCAAAGTTGCTCCAAACAAATAACAATTTTGAAAAAAGCCCTCTAATAACTCAAGGGAAACTTGAACAAAAGACATCAATAAACTCCTTGATTAGTTAGCCTTAACAACGCCAACCTGTTTGTTTTCCATATAAGGAATAGAAATTTGCATATTTTCTGCTCTTTCTTCAGTAATAGTCATACCGTTCCAAATGCAGTCAATATTTTTACTTGCAAGTTCTGTTTCTTTTGCATTCCAATCGATTTCTTGGAAAACAACTTTAAGACCGAGTTTATCAGCAACAGCTTTTGCAAACTCTGTTTCAAAACCAATGAGTTCGCCATTGTCATCTTTATAGTTCATTGGTGCAAAATATGTAATACCAACAACGAGTGTTCCCTTGTTCTTGATATATTCCCAGTCTGACTCTGCTGCTTTAACTTCTTCATAATCATCGCCAGCAAGAATAAGGTCTTGAAGCTTATATTTTGTTGCGATTGTATTAAGTGTTCCGTCGACTTTAAGTTCTTTGATTGCTTTATTTACATAGTTTACTGTGTCAGAACCTTTTCTAAATGCAATACCATATTTTTCAGGTGCAAAAGATGCATCTTCAACGACTTTAAGGTCAGCATAGTCTGTTCCTTCACCAATTGAACCGATTGACATAACATAGTCAACAATCGCCATATCAGCTGTGCCTGACTTAACTTCCATAAGAGCTTTTGCCATTGTATCAACAGGTGTTTTTGTGAAATCTGCAAAATATGCATTAGTATTCATAACTTCTTCACCAGCTGAACCAGCTTCAGCAACAACGATTTGAGCTGTTTCGCCACAACCAGCGAAACAAAGTGCCATCATGAGTACTGCCATTACAACAGCAAGAATTTTTGTGAGTTTCATTTTAATTACCTCTCTTTTTTTAGTGTGTTAAAGTGTTAATGTGTTAGTATAATATCACACTAAATTTATTTTGTCAACAATTATTTTAAAAATTCTTTAAAAATATTTTAATGTGGTAAAGTGCTAACGTGTTATCATAGTAACACATCAAAAGAGCTTTGTCAACAGAAAATTAAAAATTTTTTATAATATTTTTTAAAAACTCTTCCGCTTTCTGGCAATCAGCCATATTTTCATTAGATTTTTTTAAAACAAGAACAATTGATGCAGTTACAATTAATCCCAAAACAATAGCTGACATTTTATTCATAGCACCTATACTCTGTGCGTAGTAAAGATAGCCAAGAACAGCACAAACTGCAAGAATATAAACCAATCTGATTAATGGGTCATAAATCTTATCATAAACCATTGCATATTCAACATATGAGCCTTTTTCATCTTCACCTACATCCAAAAAATAATGATATCTATCAAAGGTCATTGGTTGAAGTTGTTTATTACGAGTATAAATATATTTCACCTTATACATTTTATCAAGCTTATAGAATTTGCCAAAGATTCCTGTCATATCATCTTCTGCGGTTGGGGTTTTAAAAGCAACATTGAGTTTTTCACGTATTTTAAGTGTTGACGCATCAATATAAATCTTTTTTGTCTCACTTAATTGTTTGTAACGAATTTTGTTGATTTCCATTAACATCACCATATATAATTCTATATCAAAATAATATAAGTTTCAAGTTGAAATGGAAATTAAGTTGTGGTATATTTAATTGATATTATTTTGAGGTGCAAAAATGAAGAGTTTTACAATCAATAAAAATGATGCTGACCAGCGTCTCGACAAGTTTATAACTAAGTCTGTTCCCCTTCTCCCTAAAACACTTATGTATAAATATATAAGAATTAAAAGGATTAAGGTAAATGGCAAACGTGCTGAGATTTCAACTCGACTTAATCTCGGTGATGTTGTTGATATGTATATTAATGATGAGTTTTTTGAAAAAGCACCTGAAAAGTATGATTTTCTTAAAGCATCAAAAAACCTTAACATCATTTACGAAGACGAAAACATTATTCTTTGCGATAAAAAGGTTGGTATACTCTCCCACCCTGACGATAACGAATACATTGACACATTGATTGGACGAATTAAACGTTATCTCTATGAAAAAGGTGAATACAAACCTGATGATGAAAATTCTTTTGTACCATCACTTGTAAACAGAATTGACCGAAATACCGGTGGTATTGTTATTGCTGCTAAAAATGCAGAAACGCTTCGTATTCTTAATCAAAAAATGAAAGACCGTGAATTACACAAATTTTATCTTTGCATAGTTCACGGTGAAATCAAAGCTAAAAGTGGACTTTTAGAAGGATATCTTGTTAAAGACGAAAATAAAAACAAGGTTACTGTTTCAAAGAGAAAAACAGAAGATGCAAAAGAAATCCGTACTAAATACAATGTAATTGATACTGACGGAGATTTAAGTCTTGTTGAAGTTGAACTGCTTACAGGTCGAACACATCAAATTCGTGCTCATTTTGCTTCTATCGGTCATCCACTTTTAGGTGATGGTAAATATGGCACAAATGCTCAAAACAAAAAATATGGTTATAAAAAGCAATTCTTATATTCATATAAGCTTGTGTTTGATTTCACAACTGATGCAGGAATACTTGAATACTTAAATCACAAAGAGTTTGAAGTCAATGATGTATGGTTTAAAAATGAGTTTTATAATAAGGGATTATAAAAAAGGACGGTTTAAAACCGTCCTTTTATTTTATGTATTAGCCTACAAGCCATTTATATTTTTCTACACTGTAAAGTGGAATGAGTGGTAAAAGAATTGGCACTTCCTTTACATAAGCCTGATATTCAGGGTCGTCACCATAGTTTTTATTTTGTCGGATTTCAAGTCTTCTTGCTCCACCGAACATTATGTAAACGATTGCAACATAACCTGCGATTGCACAAATCCATTGCCAAGCACCATTAAGTGCTGTAACACCTGAAACAAAAACACCAGTCCAGATAAGCACCTCACCTAAATAGTTAGGGCAACGAACAATCTTGAATAAACCTACGTCGCAGAATCTCTTTGGATTTTTCTGCTTAAATTTATTTTTTGTGTAGTCAGATGCAGATTCGAGAATAATGCCAAACGCCATAATAACTGTGCCGATGATTGCTGCTGCATCGGTTTTTACACCATTCTGCAAACGGAACAAAATAGGACAAGTCTGGCACACATAAAGGATACCACAAGAAACCCATATAAAGAATTTTGCAATAAATTTCATCTCAGAGCCATCTTTGATTTCTGTCTTCATTGTAGTCTGGTATGATTTACTCTTTAATTCACGTCTAAGCAAATACAAACCTAAACGTAATCCATAAACGATGCAAAGGATTGAAAGAATTACTGTTACAATTTCTAATTTGTTAAAAAACATTATAAGCATTGCAACGCCAATACCTGCAACTGCAAAGCCATAGCCTATTGAAATAAACCATACAAATTTTTTGTAACCTACTGCACACATTACGAGTGCTACTGCAAATGCGATTAAAAAGTACATTTTGTTTTACCTACCCTTTATTATTTTATCATTTCAGCAAATTGTTCTTCGCTAATAATTGTGATACCTAAATCAGTTGCTTTTTGAAGTTTTGAGCCAGCTGACTCACCTGCTAAAACATAAGTTGTTTTCTTTGAAACAGATGAAGACGCTTTTCCACCATAAGATTCAATAATCTCTTGCGCTTCTTTTCTGCCATATGTTGAAAGAGTGCCTGTAAGCACAAAGGTCATACCCTCAAAACGAGTATCTTTGATTTCTCGCTGACTTTCCATATTAAGACCAAATGATTTTAATTCTTCAACCATTTGCTTTGTCTGGTCAAGTGCGAAAAATTCAACAACAGAATCTGCCATAATTCCGCCAAAACCTTCGATATTAAGAATTTCTTCTTTTGTTGCTAAAACTATGTTATCAAGTGTTAAAAAGTGGTCAGCGAGTAATTTTGACGCCTTTTGACCTATATGGCGAATGCCAAAAGCAAACAGAAGTTTTGAAAGGTCATTTTCTTTTGACTTTTCAATAGCTTTTCGCATATTTTCAGCAGATTTGTTACCCATACCATCAAGCTCTGCTATTTTATCATAATCTATGCGATAGATATCTGCAATTTTACTGATTAAACCTTTATTTAAAAGAGTTTCAAGAACTGCATCGCCAAGTCCCTCAATATCCATAGCATCTCGAGAGCAGAAATGAATAAGCACTCGCAAAAGTTGTGCGGGACAATCGGGATTATTACAACGGATTGCTGCTTCACCATCTTCACGATGCACAGGTGAATTACAAGATGGACAAAACTTTGGCATTTCATAAGGAACTGCATTTTCTTCGTGTTTAACAACAGAGAGCACTTCGGGAATAATGTCCCCTGCTTTACGGATTATAACAGTATCACCTATTCTTATACCCTTTTCAGTTATAAAATCCTGATTATGAAGCGTTGCACGGCTAACAGTTGACCCCGCAACTAAAACAGGCTCAAATACTGCAGTTGGGGTAAGTACACCAGTACGACCAACATTGATTTCAATATCGATAAGTTTTGTTTCTTTTTCTTCAGGCGGATATTTATAAGCCAATGCCCATTTAGGGAATTTCGCAGTACTGCCAATAGTTTCTCGCATTGAAAAATCATCAGTTTTAATTACAGCACCATCAATATCAAATGGCAATGTGTAACGAATTTCACCAATGCGTTCAATTTCTTTTAATGTGTCATCAATATTATTGAATTTATTATAAAATGGAATTGTTTTAAAGCCTAATTCTTTCAAAAATTCAAGTGATTCATAATGACCTTTTATATCAGCTCCTTGAACTTGCTGAATATTGAAAACATAAATATCAAGGTTTCGTTCAGCCGTAATTTTAGGATTTTTCTGTCTTATACTACCTGCTGCTGCATTTCTTGGGTTCTTGAATGGTTTTTCTCCATTAAGTTCTTGCTTTTCAACGATTTTTAAGAATACTTCTCGTGGCATATAAACTTCCCCACGAACTTCAATAAACGGAATATCCTTTTTAAGTCTTAATGGAATAGTTTTTATTGTACGAAGATTTGCTGTTATATCTTCACCTTGAACACCGTCACCACGGGTTGAGCCTCGAGTGAATACGCCATTTGTATATTCAAGTGACACTGAGAGTCCGTCGATTTTAGGCTCAACAACATATTCTGCATTTGAGAACACGTCTTTTACTCTTTTATTGAAATCACGGACTTCGTCGTGCGAAAAAGCATCTTGCAAACTTTCCATTTTAACAGTATGAACAACTGTTTCAAAGAGTCCGTCAGCTTGGCCACCTACTCTGTGAGTTGGTGAATCAGGTGCTAAAAGTTCGGGATATTCTTTTTCGATTGAGTCAAGCTCACGCATAAGCATATCGTACTCATAGTCAGAGATATCATTTTCATTTTCAACATAATAACGATAGATATGATAATTGAGCTCTTTGCGAAGCTCTGCAGCTCTTAACTTTTTCTGTTCAAAATCGTTCATTTATTTCACCTTTTATTAAATCACTTTTTATAATTATTCTCTCAATTTTGGGGATAATGTATAAAGGTGATTTTTTTGAGAAATTCGGTTATATATTTGATAATATTTTTAGTGGGTGGAATCGGTTATGGCGCCATTGAAGTAGCCTTTCGTGGTTACACCCACTGGTCAATGCTAATCACAGGTGGCTCAGCTTTTCTGTCACTTTATTTAATACACAGCACATTCCCGAATACATCAATTTTTATTAAAGCCTTATTCGGTATGGTTGTGATAACTTTGCTTGAATTATCTGTTGGGATAATCGTCAATAGAATTTTCTCGCTCGGTGTATGGGATTATAGTAATTTACCATACAATTTATTAGGACAGATTTCTTTGCCATTCTCTGCTTGTTGGTATATTTTATCAATAATTGCTTTTTATCTTTTAGATAATATTAAGCCTCTTGCTGATTTACAGAAATTCTGAAAACTTTTACGCCATGAGGTACAACTGTTGTGTTAAGCTTGTCTGTAATAATTTCTTCGGCTTTATCCCAGAGTTCAACACATTTATATGATGCTGCTTTTGGCAATGTAACATCAACAACATTGTGCACATCTGCCATATTGCAAGTCATATACGCATTGGACTTGCCTTTATTAAAGAAGCATACTGCAACCTCATTATCTGCAAGAGGTTTAACAAGAATATCTTGGAAAAGATTCGTTTTAATTCTTTTGCATTGAATTCCGAGTTTATCCTGGTCAAGTGCGATAACATCTTTATTTGTGAGAATCTGAAGAATCTTGTTATCTTTATCAACTGTTCCGTCTTCTTTAATAAAGTCTCTAACATCATTACCAAGAATGAGAGGCGCAGCCATCATAGACCAAAGAGTAAAGTGTGATTTATTCTCATCAAATGTTAAATTACCATTACCAACTTCAAGCATATCAGGGTCGTTGAATGCGCCAGGTCTTGCATATTTATCGAGTCTAACATTCGCTTCATAAATGCCAACCACTGAAACCCAATTAGGTTGAATATCAGGTGTTGTTCGCCAGATATTACCGGCTTTGCCACCCCATTTCCACGGTTGGTTCCAACCCCATTCGCAGATTGAATAAAGAATTTTCTTTTCTTCGCAATTATTCTCTTCTGCATATTTTTTGGTCGCACGAGCAAGTTCATATCCCATCTTTTCATATTGTCTTGCGGCACTATCCATCGGAGATGCAACAGGGTTAGTGATAGAAATTGTGTTAACGCCTGCTTTGAGATTAATCATAATCTGACGGCGACCTTCACGAGAAAATGCTTTTTGCTCTGCAATCAAGAAATCATATTCGTCTTTACCATTGACTGTTACAACACAGAATTGACCTTTGCAGGTGTTTTTGCGCATAACAATGGTTAATACATATTCGCCATCTTCTGGTACTTCTACATTATCAAATTCGATTGTGCCTAATCCACTGCAAAGACCTTTAACATAGCTCTTGCCATCTTCTTCATTAACAACCTTTGCTTCGCCTTTTAAAACAGCATCTTTAGCAGGGAATTCAAGTTCAGTCTCAAGTGAATTGCCACCAACTGTTATACTATCGATATAAGGAGCATCTGTTGGAATTAGAACGTGATGACAATAATCATATTTGAAATATTCAACGCCCCACTCTGCAAAAGTTTCTGCATCAACTCTTTCGTTATAAAGAGAAGCTGGTAAATCTTCACAAGTGAGTGTTCCGTTTGAAGAATAAATGCCAAGTTTAAGACCAAGTTTATTAACTTCTTGGGCAAGCCATTTAATACCATGTGGGAAGGTAGTTAAATCCCCTTGCATTCTACCGTTTTCATCACGCATTGAAGACTGCCAACAGTCATCTATATTTACATATACATATCCTGCATCAGCAAGTCCACTATCTTTCATAGCTTTTGCCATAGTAAGAAACACATTTTCATCAATTCGATGTCTGAATAAATTCCAGCTTGACCATCCCATTGGTGGAGTTAATGCGGCACCATTATTATACATTTCATCTTTTGTATAGTGAATTTTTGTTTTGGCAAGTGCTTTTTTTATTTCGCATTTAGGACAAATATCCTTTTTCTTAAAATATAAAACGCCACTACCGATAGCAGCAGTAATACCAGATGCGATTGCAAGTCCCTTTTTCATAAAGTAATACCTCATAAAAAACAGGTCAGATATCTTTTGAACATCTGACCTGTAATATTTACGGCCTTATGCCGAATTAATTATTCTTCAACAGGAGTTTCAGCAACTTCTTCTGTTACTGCTTCTTCTGTTGCTTCTGCTACTTCTTCAACTACTGGTGGTTCAAGAAGTGCTTTGATTGAAAGACTAACTCTCTTCTTGTCAAAGTCAATTTCCATAATCTTTGCTTTAACTACATCGCCAACTTTGAGAACTTCAGCTGGTGTGCCGATGTGCTTATAAGCGATTTGTGAAATGTGAACAAGACCATCTACGCCTGGGATAATCTGTGCAAATGCACCGAATGATGTAAGGCTAACAATCTTGCATTCAACTTCACTATCAACTGGATAATCACGCTTGAGAACTTCCCAAGGATTATCTTCAACTTTCTTATAACCAAGAGAAATTTTCTTGTTTTCTCTGTCAAGTTCTTTTACATAAACTTCGATAGCGTCGCCAACTTTAATAACTTCTGATGGGTGCTTAATTCTCTGCCATGAAAGTTCAGAGATATGTACCATACCATCAACGCCACCAAGATCAACGAATGCACCATAGTTTGTAAGGCTTCTAACTGTGCCTGTATAAACAGCACCTTCTGCGATGTTTGCCCAGAATGCATCAACAATTTCTGCCTTCTTTGCTGCTGCAACTTCGCGGATTGAGCCAACAACTTTTCTTCTCTGCTTGTTTACTTCAATAATCTTGTATTCAACTTCTGTTTTGAGAAGGTCTTCAAGAGAATCGCTTCTTCTCATTTTTGCAAGTGAAGCAGGAACGAATACTTTAATTGCGCCGCTCTGTACAAATACACCTTTGTTGTCACCAACAATACCTGTAACAACACCTGTATGAATTGTGTCGTCAGCTTCAACATTTTCCCAGATTGCGCCACGGTCATAAAGACGCTTTGAAAGTTTGATTGTACCTTCAACGTCATTTGTCTTCATAATGCGAAGTTTGATTTCGTCGCCAACTTTAAGCTCTGCTTTTGGGTCAGCTGATGGGTCATCGCTATATTCATCAAAAGACACATAGCCTGTATGCTTTCTGCCTGCTACTTCAACCTGAATTTCAGTTGCTGTGAATCCAACAACAGTGCCGATTACGTTCTGGTCAGAACTCATACTGTTGAGTGATTCTTCAAGCATCTGCTCAAAGCCTGTCTCCTCCATATTAATTGTGTTTGTGTTTTCAAAAATCTCGGACATCGTTTTTAGTACCTCCTTAATTATACTGTCGGGAGTTGAAGCACCCGCAGTAACGCCTATTGATTGAACATCACAAAAGGCTATGTCCAAAAGCTCTTTTGCCGTTTCAATCAAATAAGTCGGGCAATTAGGTTCACACACCGCTTTAAGTTTTGCTGTATTTGAACTTGTTCGGCCACCAATTATTATCATCATATCATTTTTTTGTGACAATAATAGCGCCTCTGCCTGTCTTTCTTCGGTCGCATTACATATTGTATCAAAAATAATGGCGTTTGTATAGTGCAAATTTATATTTTTTACACATTTTTTCCATTCTTTTATGCTAAAAGTAGTCTGTGAAACCACAATGAATGGTTTTTCGACTTTAAAATCATTATTTTTAAAAATTTCTTCTAATTCTTCACAAGAATTGAACACAAAACAATCCCCTGCACAATAGCTTTTAATGCCAACTACTTCGGGATGCTTTTTATCACCAGCAATGAGCACAGGCAAATCCAAATTTGAATTTTCGCGAACAATTTTATGAATTTTTTTTACAAAAGGACAAGTGGCATCAGTATAATCCAATGAATTGTTTTCACAATATTCCAAAACGCAACGCTCAACACCGTGAGTACGGATTACTACCTTTTTATCACTAGTCGCGTCTTCTATTGAGCCAAGTATATTTACACCTTTATTTTCAAGGTCTTCGATTACTTGTGGATTATGAATTATTGGACCAAGAGTGCAAACACTTACACCCTTATCAACAAGGTCATAAAGCATATTAACCGCTCTGTTAACCCCGAAACAAAATCCCGCTGTTTTTGCAAGAGTTATTTTCATTTACATTCCTCCCACAAAATGATGATTCTATCCATTGTTTCTTTTGCAACTCTTTTGTTTTCAGATGTTTTACCATCATCAGTAAAGCCCATATCTTTATATTTGAAAGGCTCGCCAAATTTCACAATTACTTTTGAGCCTTTTTTATTTTTATCTTCCATGTATATTGCTGTAGGGATAATATCAACACCTGTTTTTCTTGCAATATATCCTACACCTGATTTTGCAGTTTTGGGTGTGCCATCAGGTGAACGAGTACCTTCAGGGAAAATGCAGAGCACTTCACCACGCCTTATGATTTCAACAGCATAGTTAAGTGCATTTCGGTCCCCTATACCACGCACAATAGGAAAACCATTCAAACTTCTTATTGCTTTATTAAGAAGCGGATTTTTAAATAATTCTGCTTTTGCTATGTAATAAAAAAGTCTTTTTGATGCCATAGCAATAAACAATGGGTCAAACTCTGTAACATGGTTTGGTGCAATGATAAAAGCATCTTTTCTGTCAATGTTTTCAAGACCCTCAAACTCAACTTTGTAGTATGTTTTACAAAACAAATTACCGATAGGTCTGATGACATTCATCATCTTTTGCTTTTTGTAGTTTGAATAATCAAAATTTGGAGTTAGAGACATTTAAATCTTCTCCTCAACTGTTTTAACAATAGTCGCAATAGATTCTTCAAGAGTCATACCTGTTGTGTTAACAATTATTGAGTCTTCTGCAGGTTTAAGTGGTGCAATTTCACGATGAGAATCGTTGTAGTCGCGCACTTTTAAGTCTTCGAGAACTTCTTCGAATGTAACATTGCTACCTTTTTCAATGAGTTCTTTATATCTTCTCATTGCTCTTTCTTCTGGGTCAGCTGTCAAGAAAATCTTAACCTGTGCGTTTGGAAGAACAACTGTACCTATATCTCTGCCATCCATAAGACAATTATTCTTTGCAGCAATATCTCTTTGAAGGTCAAACAAAAATGCTCGAACTGATGGAATAGCTGATACATTTGATGCAGCCATTGACGCTTCAGGAAGTCTGATTTCTGTTGAAACATCATCACCATTCAAGAATACATGTTGAACGCCATCGATGAATTTAAGTTCAACTGTAATATCCTTTAAAATAGCACCTACACCATCAACATCAGTTGTAACAATAGAGTTTCTTAAACAGTAAACGCCCACTGCTCTATAAAGAGCGCCAGTATCAACATAAATATAACCTAATTTTTGTGCTGCTGCACGAGCAACTGTACTTTTGCCAGCACCTGCTGGTCCATCAATAGCAACGTTAATCATAAAATATATCCCCTTTTTTATAAAATCCTTAATAATTTTCTGCTGAGCTTTTACCTGCTAATTGACCTGTTGAAAAAGCAATCTGCAAGTTAAATCCACCAGTATATCCATCGCAGTCAATAACTTCACCTGCAAAATAAAGTCCTTTACAAATTTTACTTTCCATAGTTTTTGGATTAATTTCGCTGATTTTTACACCACCTGATGTAACAATAGCTTCAGATATATCGTTAAAATCCATAACTGTAAGCTTGATACCTTTAATTACATCTATAAGAGCTTTTCTCATATCTTTTGTAATTTGATTAGCTTTTTCACTTGGCTTTATATGTGCCATTTTAAGTATTGGCACAATCAATGATTTTGGCACAAGCAAGGCAAGAATATTAGAAATTGATTTATTGCTGTTATCTGCAAAGTCTCTTAAAATTCTCGCATCCAACTTTTCGTGATTCAATGCAGGTTTCAAGTCAATATAGATTTCATATCGTGCTTTCTCCATATTGCGCATATGGGCACTTGCAGATAAAATCATTGGCCCTGACACGCCGAAATGTGTAAAGAGCATTTCACCGAAATCATCATATATTTCTTTCTTTTTCTGTGTATCAACAACTCGGATTGCCACATTTTTTAGCGACAGACCCATACATTCACTACACAAGCCTTCTCGACAAACAAGTGCTGAAAGTGATGGTCTTAACTCTGTTACTGTATGTCCTACGCTCTTGGCTAACTCATATCCGTCGCCACTTGACCCAGTTCTTGGATATGAAAGCCCACCAGTTGCAACGATTACCGCATCTGCAAAGAATTCATTGCCGAGCTCAGTTTTAACGCCACAAATCTCATTGTTTTCAACAATCAAGCCTGTGACTCTTTCTGTTTTTCTTTGCACCTTGTTGATGGTTATATATTTGCTTAAAGCATCAACAATGTCAACTGCTTTATCGCTCACAGGAAAAACTCTGTTACCACGTTCAACTTTAAGTGGTACACCATAACTTTCAAAGAAGTCTATTGTATCTTGTGAATTAAAAGAAGAAAATGCACCATATAAAAAGCGGCCATTACCTGGAATGTTCGAAATAAATTCTTGGGTATCAGCAACATTATTTGTTACATTGCATCTACCCTTACCTGTAATCATAACTTTTCGTGCTATTTTTTCATTTCGTTCAAACAAGACTACTTCTGCGCCACTTTGCGCCGCTGCACCCGCAGCCATTGTCCCCGCTGCACCCGCACCAATTACTATAACTTTTTTACCCATTATTTACTCCATCTGATTTATCATAAACTTGATATTCATCCCATATACTTTCAAGTTTGTTAAAGTTGTTATAAACTTCTTCTCGACGACTAAAAGTTACTGCAACAATAAGTGCATTTATAAGACTTAATGGTGCAACAAGTGAGTCAACAACTGAAACCATATCACTTTTTGCAACAAGAAGCGTGTCAGCATATTCTGCAATTGGTGAATCAGCAGAATCTGTTATTGCAATAATTTTTGTGCCACGGTCATTTATAAAACGCAAAGCATTGATTGTTTGTTTTGAATATCTTGGAAAACTGATTGCAACACAAACATCGTTTTCGCCTATTCTAAACATCTGTTCAAACATTTCACTTGCACTTGAAGTATCAACTAAAACCACATTTTCAAAAACAGGGTTAAGATAAAAATAGAGAAAACTTGCAAGTGCTGCCGAACTTCTTACACCAAGAATATAAATTCTTTTTGCACTATTTATTGTTTCAACAGCTTTTGTGAATTCGGACCCCGAAACGCTTTCAAGAGTTTTGCGAATTAACTCAATATCACCATTGAGCACTTTTTTGATTGCATCTTGCTCACCGATAAGATTACTTGAAACTTCCATTCTTTGAACCGCTGTAAGTTTTGATTTAATCATTCTCTGCAATTCTTTTTGAAGTTCAGGATAACCTTTAAAACCAATTTCGGTTGCAAAACGGACAACAGTCGACTCACTGACACCAACTGTTTCACCTAGTTTTGATGCGGTCATAAATGCAGCTTTATCATAATTATCGGTAATATATTGAACAAGTTTTTTATGTCCTTTTGAAAGTTTCTTATCTGTCAAATCAACTTTTGACAATATAAAATTTTTCATCCTCAAATCACCCCGAATAATAAATTATTCTCCTAATAAATATATAATTTTTGCGAGAAAAAAGCAAGTGATTTTGCAAGTTTTCCTGCATTTTACTATATTTTTATTGGGGCAAACTTCATTTCGGTTGAACAAGCCTCTGAATTATGCAAAATCAAATTATAAAAATCGGTTGATTTGTTTTCTAATTCAAAAACTCGGTTTGCATTTTCTGAATCGAGATTGACTATATCAGAATAGACTGCAACAAAAGGTATTTTGCTATTCTTTGCTAATTCGCCCATTTTATTGCTTATCTTTGTATTAAACCCTAATATTCTGCAATATGGTGGTGCAATTTTAAGGTCTTTAGATTTTACATCAATAATTGTTGATAATACTGCTCGTTTAATTCTTGTATGTGTATATCTTTTAGTTTTTATTTCATCATAAAGTTTTGAAAGTTGAGTATTGTGTTTTATAGCAGATTTAATTCTGTTGTCTAATCCCTCACCCATATTTGCAATATTTGTCAAATCGTCATTAAGTTTTGAACGTAAAACACTAAATGTAGCCAAATCGAGTTTTTCTATTGAAACATATCGTCCATTTTTTATGTCTTCATTATATAAATCAAATAAATAATTAGGAATATATTTTTCAAAAGATTCATTGTTATAAATAAGTTGACGGATATGAGTTGCAGATGCACATTCATCAACTGCATTAGTATCGTTATAACCTGCGCCTTTACGGTTAACAGTTATCGGCTCAATGTTTGCATTGAGTTTTCGAATTGCTTTGATATATTCAATAGCAAGAATATTATTGGGAGTTGAAATATCACAATCAATATTAAACTTGTCAAAAGCTATTTGACGAGCAACTGGAAAACTTACACCGTCATTATAATATTTTTTAACTTCATTATCAAAATCTTCTTTTAATAGAATATCAACTGCTTTATTGAGTGATTCAATATCTGCATTTTCTGTTCCGAACGCAATTTTATCACAACCAAAGTCTGAAAGAATTTTAACAGCATTAAATGCAAAATATTCTGCAGATGCAGTGGCATAAACAAATGGTAATTCGAGAACAATATCAACACCACTTTCAAGTGCTGCTTTAATTCTGGTTTCTTTTGGCAAAATTGCAGGCTCTCCCCTTTGGACAAAGTTACCACTCATTAC
>JAZLBL010000033.1:0-46266 GCA_045613685.1 Candidatus Fimenecus sp.
TTACTCGGCACCGTCAAATACGCTTGCGAGCAGAATGATTTATCTGTTTATACAGAAAATGCAGAATATATTAATTTATCAACGAACCGCCTTTTTATGGATTTATTTATTGCAAACATGGAATTTTAAAGTAAAAGAGCACTTCCGTCAGGAAGCGCACTTTTTATAAAAGCAACAACTATGCTTTATTTATTTTTTATCGCTTTTCTTTTCGTATCCGAAGGTTGAAGCAAAAAGGTCAATTTTAAAAGCTTTGATTACTGAACTGAAAAGTCTTGAACCTTGCACAGGCATAAGGCGGTTGAAGCGTCCCATTGCATTACCGTCAAAACCAACAACGATATATGACTTTTTCTTGAGAATACCCTTAAGTATTTTGTTTACTGCTACATGGCAAGGTGTTGAAACCATGTTGATAAGGTCCATACCGTTTGTTTCACCTTGGTTTCTGAAAATATCTGTCTTTGTAAATCCAGGACAAACGAGACCTATGTAAGCTTCGCCTCTGAGTTCTTCTCTCATAGCTTCAGTTAAACCTTTAACCGCTGCCTTGCTTGCAGAATACATTGATGTTCCGCCGAGTGCCATAAGTGCTGCAGATGATGCAACATTTATAATTGCAGGAGTTTCGCTTTTGAGAAGGAGAGGGAGCATAATTTTTGAAGAATATGCCGCTGAATAGAAGTCAATATTAATTGATTCATCAATTTCTTCCTTTGAATAGTTCATAAGTCTGTCAAAACGAGGAAGAACACCAGCATTGTTGATAAGAACATCAGGGGCAATATTGTTTTCAACAAGCCAATCATGAAAACTTTGCCAATTATCATAACTTGAAACATCAAAAAGTTTATATGAGAACAACTTTGCATAATCGCCAAGTTCTTCAACGAAGTTAAGCATTTTCTTTTCACTTCTAGCAACACCAATTACTTTACAGTTATGCTCTTTCATAAGTCTCTCAGCAAGCATTTTGCCAATGCCACTTGATGCACCTGTGATGATTACAGTTTTGTTATCAATCCACTTTGACATTTACCACACCTCAAAAATATATAAATTATGGAAAAATTATATCACAAATATTTACTGTTTTCAACAGTGTGTGAAAGAAAAAATCAACTATAATCAAAAGTTTAAAGTTAGATTTGATTGATAGCAACAGGACTTGACCGTCTGCTGTGGCTACGCCTTGCATACTGACCGCTTGGCGACCCAAATTCTTATGAATTTCGGTACCCGCCAACCGCTTTGTGCTAAAAACAATTCGCCGAATTGTTTTCTTAACGCACAAACCTTCACAGGTTCAAGTCCTTATTTCAAACAAAAAAATTGAGAACCCGCAAAAGCGAATTCTCAATTTTTGGTCGGAGTGACAGGACTTGAACCTGCGGCCTCTTGACCCCCAGTCAAGCGCGCTCCCAGCTGCGCCACACCCCGTAGTTATCAACGCAAATTATGATAACATAACAGAAAATAATTTTCAAGTATTTTCATTATATTTATATTTACCTTTGCCTTTTCTCAATAAGTGTGTTAAAATTTATAAAAAGGAGTGTTTTTATGAAAAAGTCATCAAAGATTTTGTTATCGGTTGTTGCCGTAATTTTAGTATTGGCTATTGCTTTTTCTGTATCATTTTATTGGTATTATCCACACTATAAAGAGATGAAAAAAGAAGTTGAAATACAAGATATTTACCGTGAAAACGAGCTTAGAGTAATGAGTTGCAATGTTCGTTGCATTTCACCAACTGACTTAGGCAAAAAGAGTTGGTTTTATCGTGCAGACCTTATAATGCAAGGTATTCAGAAAGAGCAACCAAGTGTTATCGGTTTCCAAGAAGTTACCAAATGGCACTATTCATATCTTTGTGACACATTAGCAATGTATGACTCAGTAATTACGTATCGTGATGATGCATTTAACTCTGAAGGATGCCCAATTTTTTATCGTTCAGATATTTATACTCTTATCGATAAAGGCTCATTCTGGTTATCAGAAACACCTGATGTAATGAGCAAGTCTTGGGGTGCACAGTTTAATCGTGTTTGCAGTTATGTTATTCTGAAAGATAATGCTACAGAAACAGAGTTTGTTGTGTTCAACACACATTTAAGTCATGTCAGTGACGAAGCTCGTATAAACGGAATACAGGTTGTACTCGATAAGATAAAAGAATTTGGTTCAATTCCTGCAGTGCTTATGGGCGACCTTAATGCTGAAGAAGATTCACAGACATACAAGAGTGCAACAGTAAATTTCCTTGATACAAAATATCAAACAGAAAATACAATGACAAGTTGCACATATCAGGCTTGGGGTAAACAACTTGATAAAAACTGTATTGACTATATTTTGGTTTCAAAAACAGGCTTTAAGACTAATTCATATAAAGTTGTAACAGATACTTATGACGGCGTTTATTCAAGTGACCACTTCCCATTATCTGTAAGCCTCTCTTTTGAATAATATAACATAAAAATAAGGGATACCGTTTGGTACCCCTTATTTTTATCCTAACATAACATCTAATAGCATCATAGTTGCAAATCCCGAAACAATACCCATTGTTGCAAAATACGGTTGTGATTTTTGATTTTTCTGACATTCGGGAATTAACTCATGTACGGCTACTAAAATCATAGCACCCGCAGCAAACGATAGAGCATAGGGGAGAAGTGATTCAACATAAACCGTCAGCAACGCTCCTAATATGCCTGCAAAAGGTTCAACCATACCCGACGCTTGACCAAATAGAAAACTCTTTTTTCGGGAATATCCTTCTCGTCTTAATGGTACTGAAATCGCTGCACCTTCAGGGAAATTTTGCAAACCAATACCAACTGCTACTGATATTGCACCTAACAGATTTTCGTTTGAAAAGTTGTTTTGAAGAGCACCAAAAGCAACTCCAACTGCTAAACCTTCAGGTATATTGTGCAAAGTGATTGAAAGAATTAACATAATTATTCTTTGTAAATTTTCACTGGGTTTAGATTCAGGATTGTTTGCTTTGTTTCTTGCAAAGGTGACTATTTTATCAGAAATCCACATAAATGTTGCGCCAAATAGAAAACCAAATGTCACTACAAAATATGCGGGTGTGTTCAATACGGATTCAGCTCGTTCAATAGCCGGTTGCAATAATGACCAGAAACTTGCTGCAATCATAACACCCGATGCAAAACCAAGCATAACATTAAGTATGTTTTTATTAGGGGATTTGAATAAAACTACTGTGGCGGCACCTAATGTTGTTACAAACCAAGTTCCAAGTGTTGCTATTAATGCCATAATGACAAAACTATTCATATAGCACCTCCACTATTCATTATATTTTTAGAATAATAAAAGGGTGAATAGTTTTATCTATAAAATACCATTGACAACAGAACAAATGTTCGGTAAAATATTACTGATAAACGGAGTGATATTTTTTGGACAGAATAATTCTTCATTGTGATTTGAATAATTTTTATGCATCTGTTGAATGTGTGAAAAATCCCCAATTACAAGGCAAACCTGTTGCTGTTTGTGGCAATCAGGATGACCGTCATGGTATTGTCTTGGCAAAATCTCAAATAGCAAAAATATGTGGTGTAAAAACGGGTGATACAATTTCAGAAGCACGAAAGAAATGCTCAAATTTAATTGTTGTTAATACTGATTTTGATGCATATTATCATTATTCTCAGCTCGTCAAGAAAATTTATGCTCGCTATACTGATTTAATCGAGCCATTTGGAATGGATGAATGTTGGCTGGATGTAACAGGTAGTACAACTCTTTTTGGTGATGGTGAGCAGATAGCAGATAAAATAAGAAAACAAATAAAAAAAGAGACGGGGCTTACCATATCTGTTGGTGTTTCCTTTAATAAAATCTTTGCGAAACTAGGCAGTGATATGAAAAAGCCCGATGCCACAACAGTGATTTCTCGTGATAATTTTAAAGAAAAAATATGGAATTTGCCAACATCAGAATTATTGTTTGTTGGTCGTCGCACAACTAAAACATTAGAAAAATACGGAATATACACAATAGGTGATATAGCAAATATACACCCATCTTTTCTTAAAAAGATTTTAGGCAAAAATGGTATAGATTTATGGCTATATGCTAACGGAAATGATGTATCGTCTGTGGCTCATATTGACTCAAAAATAATAATGAAAAGTGTCAGCAGGGGAATAACTTGCGTTGATAGTCTTACAAGTGTTGAAGAAGCACAACGGGTTATTGCAGAGCTCTGCGTCAATGTATCGAAAGGTTTGAGGTGCGAACAATTACTGGCTACTGGAGTACAGTTAGCAGTTAAAGACGATAATCTCAACACTCATCAATATTCGACTTTGTTAAAGTTTCCCACACATAATGCAAAAGAGATTTTTAATGCATCTTGTGAGCTAATTAAAAATCATAAATGGAACAGAAAAATTAGGTCGTTATCAGTAAGAACATACAATCTAATTTTAGAAAACTCAATTCAACAATTAACCTTTGATTATAACTTTGATAAACACAAAAAAATTGAAATAGAAGATAGTGCGATAATGCAAATAAAAGGGGAATATGGCAAAAATACAATATTCAACGGATGTCGTCTTTTGGGCACAAAAATACCGGCTGGCAAGAGTGAATATTCCACCTTGCCACCGGCAAATTTACACTAATTCTAACCAAATATTTTCAAGTTCTTCTAAAAATTCTTCTTTTTCTTTTATGTTATTAAGAATTTCAGAAAGCTTTTTGTAATCGCTTGAAATTTCAGGGTCTTCACATTGTGCTTTTAAAGAAGTAATCTCATTTTGCAGATTTTCCATTTCTTTTTCAACGTTCATAAGTTTTGCACGTCGCTTTCGGTCTTCTGCTTTGTTTTTGCGAGATTCATTATATGAAGAATTAGTTGTTGTTTTCTCTTTATGAGTTTCATTAGTTACAACATTGTTTGAATGCTCTTTATAATAATCATAATTACCATTATATACAGTAATACCATTGTTTGACATTTCAATGATTTTTGTCGGTACAGAATTGAGCAGATATCTGTCGTGTGAAACCATAATAATTGTGCCTGAATATTCTTTCAAAGCCTTGTCTAAAGCTTCTTTTGCTTTATAGTCAAGGTGATTAGTAGGCTCGTCCAAAACAAGCACATTTGAACGTTCAAAGACGATTATGCACAATGCAACTTTTGCCCTGTTAGCACCACTCATTTCACGAATACGTTTAAATACATCTTCGTCTTCAATAAGAAAACGAGCAAGCATACTGCGAATCTCATATTCTGTTTTTGTTGGGAATCTGCGATGCACAGTTTCTAAAACTGTCATATTAAGGTCAAGAGATGATAATTCCTGGTCAAAATATGAAACTTTAACATTACCACCCCAACGAGCAACACCTTCACAAGGCAACTTTTTAAGAATGGCTTTTAAAAAAGAGGATTTGCCTACGCCGTTCTTACCAACAAAGGCAATTTTTTCATCTCGAGAAACCACCAAATCAAAGTTTTCAAATAAAGTGCGTTTAGTTTCACCTTTGCCAACAGAGACTTTAAGTCCCTTGCATTCAAGAATAGTTTTATGTGGCTCAATATCAAAAGGGAATGAAATATGCAAATCTTTAACTTGTGGATTAGGTTTTGCTTGTAACTCCATTTTTTCAAGTGCTTTCACACGTGAGCCAACGCTGTTTATGCTGCTTGATTTTGCAAGATTTCGACGAACATAATCCCTTAAATCTTCAATTTCTCGTTGTTGTTTTTCATATTCTTTTGTGAGCGTTTTAATACGCTCTTCTTTTTGTGTTAAAAATGAAGAATATCCACCTTTATATCGCACCAATTCACCATTTTCAATTTCACAGATATCAGATGCAACGGCATTTAAAAAATATCTGTCGTGAGATACAATAATAACAGCACCTTTATAGTTATTTAAATAGTCTTCTAACCAGTTGAGCATAGAAAAATCAAGGTGATTTGTTGGCTCGTCAAGAATAAGCAAATTTGGGTTTTCAACAAGAATTTTTGCAAGTGCAAATCTTGTTTTTTCACCACCAGAAAGTACAGAAACTGATGTGCTCATATCAAAGCCACCAAATCCCATACCATTAAGGACAGTGTTTATTCTGACTTCTGCATTGTGACCATCGACAGCATTATAAATGTTTGTATATTTCTCATATTCAGCAGATAATTTTTCATATTCTATTCCGCTGACGGTTGCCATTTTTGAAGAGATTTCTTCAATCTTTTTTCTTGTATCAAACACAAGTTTCAATGAATCTTCAATTTCTTCTTTGAGTGTGTTAGAAGTGTTCAAAGCCTCATTTTGCTTCAAATAACCAATTCGCAAATCATTTTTTAAAGATAAAGTACCATCATCATAATCAAGTGTGCCCGAAATAATGTTTAACAGGGTAGATTTGCCCACACCGTTAATGCCTAAAAGACCAATTCGGTCTTTATCATTAACAGAGAGAGTGATGTTTTTTAATATGCTTTTGTCAAGAAAACTTTTTGAAATGTTATTGAGTGATACAAGCATAATATATTCCTTTAAATTAGTTTTGAGTCATGTTATGTATGTTTTTCTTCCACATACCTGTAAAGAAGAAAACTGATGAGATTATTGTTGCTAAAAGCCAACCAACAGGCCACGAGTACCAGATACCAAGCTCATTGAATATAGGTGAAAGTGCAAATGAAAGTGCCACTCTCAATAATAAATCAGAGAATGTTGAAATCATAAACATTTTCATTTTACCACATCCACGAAGAACGCCGTCAATAATTAGCTTAATAGCAATAAAGAGATAGAAAGGTGATACGATTTTTAAGAAATTAATTCCCACATTAATTATTTGAACATCATTTGATGTCACGAAAATTTGCATCATATCTTGTGGGAAGAAAAAGAATAAAATAAATAACGGTATAGTAATAGCATAGGACATAATATAAAGGTGTTTTACTCCTTTTTTTATTCTGTCAATTTTGTTTGCTCCCACATTTTGCGCAGTAAAACTTGACATACTATTTCCAAGAGCGCAAAGGGTAGTTATTGTGAATGTATTGAGCTTTCCTGCTGCAGAAAATCCTGCAACAACAACTGCACCAAATTTGTTAACAATACCTTGAATAAAAATATTACCAACAGATACAAAACTCTGTTGTAAAATACTTGGAATGGCAACAAACAGTATCTTTTTGAGTATATCAAAAGAGAATAAGTTGAATTTGTTTGTTTCAATCTTTTTTAGGCGCACCAGCAAAACTGAAACAGACAGAACTGAAGAAATTCCTTGTGCAATAAATGTTGCCCAAGCAACACCAGAAACGCCCATAGATGTGTATTTTACCAAGATATAATCGAGAACAACATTGAACACAGACGAGAAAATCAAGAAATATAGTGGAGTTTTAGAGTCGCCCAATGCCGTGAATATACCTGTACAAATATTATATAAAAAAAGAAATATTAAACCTGCAGTATAAATATTGAGATATGAAGCAGAGTCAATAAAAAGATTATTAGGGGTATTAAGTGATGTGAGTAAAGGCTTTGATAAAATAAGCCCACCAATGGTAAGAAATATACTCAATCCAATAGCTGATAAAAGTGATGTGCTGATGCAAGTTTTTGTTTTTTCATAGTTTTTGCTACCGAAAAACTGCGATATAACTACACAACAACCAATATTTGAACCATTAGCAATAGCCATATATATCATTGTAATTGTATATGAAATACCGATTGATGCAAGTGCATCACCACCAAGGAATTTGCCTGCAATAATACTATCAGCAATGTTATATAACTGTTGAAAGCAAACGCTAATAAGCATAGGAATTGTGAATTTAATTAGTATTTTTGCAGGGTTACCCTGAGTCAAATCTCTGACCATAATACCACCTAAAAATAAGGGACTGACACGCAGTCCCTTAAAATTTATATTGTTTTAAAACATATAAAAAGTTATTGTTCTTAATTATAAAATTATCTGTCTTCTCTGAAATATGATAATCCAAGTGAAGCAGGGGGTTGATTTTCTTTTTTGTTCATCATACTTGTAACAATTAAAACAATAATTGTAATTATATAAGGCAACATTTTTAATATTTCGCGTCCTGAGAATGAAATGTTTCCAAAAACAAAAGCTGCAATATATAACGCACCAAAAAGGTAAGAGCCAATTATCGAGATGTTTGGCTTCCATAAAGTAAAAATTACAAGTGCGATTGCTAACCAGCCAAATGCCTCAATAGTTGATGCATTTTCCCAACTACCCTTAACGTAGTCCATAATGTAGAACAAACCGCCAAAGCCAGCAATACCACTACCCACTAAAATCGCAACATATTTGTATAATGTAATATTAACACCCATTGCATCAGCAGTTGCAGTATTTTCACCAATTGCACGAAGATTAAGACCAACTTTAGTTCTATTAAAGATAAATGTAGTAATCAAAGCAATGGTGATTGCAAAATAAACATAAAAACCGTGGCCAAATAGAACTTTAACAATGCCGTCTGAATTTTCGGCAAATGGTAAGCATTTTGCAATAATTTTACCAGCAGTAGAAAAACCGGTTTTATCCACATATGAGTGCATTAAAAACTGAGTTAAACCATTACCAAAAATTGTAATTGCAAGACCGGTAATATTTTGATTACAACGGAATGTAATTGTCATTACTGCATATATTGCACCTGTTACAGATGCGAATAGAAAAGCGCCAAAAAGAGAAACAAGAATAAGCATTATCCATGATGCATCTTCAACAGTTTGCAAGCTTTTTAAATAGAGACTCACAAAAAGACAACCACCAACAGTACCCGTGCACATAATTCCAGGAATACCAAGGTTTAAGTGACCTGCTTTTTCAGTAATAGTTTCACCAATGCATCCGAAAAGAAGAACTGTGCCGATTGCTATGGCACTCATTAAGAATGTAACTGTCATTTCTTAATTTCCTCCTTTTCTTTTTTTCTAAATACAAGTTTATAGCTAATAAAGAATGAGCAAAGAATAACTGCAAAATAAACAATACCAACAACAATATTTGATATTGCGTCATTTGTAAACATAAATGTCTTTCTTACCTCAACCATACCTTTAGAGATAAAGGTAATGAAAAAGCTTGTAAGCATAATAACTATTGGATTAAATGAAGCAAGCCATGTAGCCATAATACCAGTAAAGCCCATATTGTTTGCTGATGTTGTGCTTATTGTGTGGTTGATTGAACCTGCAAGAATAAAACCAACAAGACCTGCGATTGCACCTGATAAAATCATTGTTCTGATAATAACTTTATCAACTTTGATACCAACATATTTTGCTGTATTAATGCTTTCACCAACAACAGATATTTCATAACCGTGCTTTGATGAACGAAGATAAATTTGCATTAAAATTGTTATCAATACAAATAAAATTATGGGTAACAAGTATTTATTTCCAATATCAGGAATATTGCCATGTTCAATTGGAGCTAAAACACCAGAACCAGATTTAACCCAGATTGTAATGCATAAAGAAACAAGACCTTGTGCAATGTAGTTCATCATAAGAGTAAAAAGCGATTCATTAGTGTTAAACTTTGCTTTGAAAATAGCTGGGATAGCTGCCCATATTGCACCTGCAGATATACTTGCTAAAAGCATAAGTGGAATAACAACAGAATCATCCGTTTTACCACCGAGATAGAACATGCAAGCAATTGCTGCAAGGCAACCAACAAGAATTTGTCCATTACCACCTAAATTCCAAAACTTCATTTTAAAAGCAGGGAGTAATGCCATTGATGTACCGAGAAGAAGAGCGGTGTCTTGAAGTAGAAGCCATAACTTTCGCTCACTTCCAAAAGCTCCTGTAAACAATGATTTGAAGAAATCAGCTAAATTTTTATCAGAGAACATCATTGAAATGAAGCCACTTAAGAGTAATCCAACAACAATTGCGATGGAATAAATAAGAATTATATTTTGAATTTTTATATTATCTCGTTTTACAATTCGAACAAAAGGTTCTTTTAAGTTGTTTTTATTCTTTTTCATTCCGTCACCTCGTTTCCTTTAGATTGTACCATCATAAGACCAATTTCATCTTTGGTGGTTGTTCTAGCATCAACAATACCTGAAACTTTACCACCACTTAAAACTAATATTCTATCGCTGAGCGCCATCAATACATCTAAATCTTCACCAACAAAAATTACAGAAACACCTTTTTGTTTTTGTTCATTAAGAAGATTATATATAGTGTACGATGAGTTAATATCAAGTCCGCGAACAGGGTAGGCAGTCATTAAAATTGCTGGAGCTGCTGCAATTTCACGACCAACAAGCACTTTTTGAACATTACCACCCGA
Source organism: Candidatus Fimenecus sp. (assembly GCA_045613685.1). GTDB lineage: Bacteria > Bacillota > Clostridia > Oscillospirales > Acutalibacteraceae > Fimenecus. Next base: position 10,387 of record JAZLBL010000033.1, read on the forward strand.
TAATTTTCTTACTGCAGTATGCGAATCAGGTGTATTTACTTTCAAGTCATTGATAATTTTGTCAGCAAGGTCTTGTGGACGTTTTCTATCAAGAAACATTGACTTGCCTTTACGATAACTACGAAGCATCATATTGTCAACAATATCCATGTTTCCAACAAGGCCCATGCCAAGTCTATCCTCAGGGACAAAAGAAAGGCGAATACCAAGTTCACGAATTTCTCGTGGTGATTTATCTTTTAAGTCGATGACTTCATCTTCTTTAAAGATGATTTTTTCACTACTTACAAGCTCTTTAACTTCTTTTTTAGACAACTTAGTAAAATCAATGTCATTTCCATTTTCATCCATAAAAGCATTTTCATTTGCAAGTTCCATGACACGCTTATATGTTTTGTGGAAGAATGAAACAGGCTTGTCTTTTTTTGGATGGTAATAAATCAAAGTGCCATTTTCATATTTATTAAGTCCAGCTATTGCTTCAAGCAATTCCTTCTGTCCACTACCTGCAATGCCTGCAATACCGAGAATTTCGCCGCCGAAAGAATCAAAAGAAACATCGTCAACAACAGTATAACCATCAGGACTTTTTACAGTTAAGTTTGAAACTGAAAGTCTTAATTTACTGTCAACAGGGTCTGTACGGTTAATGTTAAGGTCAATCTTTTCACCAACCATCATTTCAGTAAGCTCTTTTTCAGATGTTTCTGAAGTGTTTACAGTAGCAACGTGGTCACCTTTACGCAAAACAGTCACTCTGTCAGAGATTTCCATAACCTCATTTAATTTATGTGTAATGATGATAATAGATTTTCCATCATCTCTCATTGCCTTTAATACCTTGAATAAGCTTCTTATTTCTTGTGGAGTTAAAACTGCAGTAGGCTCATCTAATATGAGAATATCAGCGCCTCTGTATAAAACTTTTAAGATTTCAACAGTTTGTTTTTCTGAAACAGACATTTCATAGATTTTTTTATCTAGATTTATATGGAATCCGTATTTGTTTGCCATTTCTTTAATACGGTTATTTACCTCTTTAAGATTGAATTTTTCGCCTTCAACACCCAAAGCAACATTTTGTGCTGCACTAAAAATATCAATTAACTTGAAATGTTGATGAATCATACCAATTTTATGGTCAAAGGCATCACGAGGAGAACGAATAACAACTTCTTCACCATTAATAAGTATTTTACCAGAATCAGGATAATAAATTCCTGCAACCATATTCATAAGGGTTGTTTTTCCACAACCATTTTCACCGAGAATAGAAAGAATTTCGCCTTTATATACATCTAAACTAACATTATTGTTTGCAATTACTTTAGAGCCAAATTTTTTAGTAATATTTTTTAATTGAAGAATAACAGTTTTTTCCATAAGAAACTCCTTAAAAAATAAAGGATTTTTATTTTGCTTATCATTCAAGAAAGGCGAAGTTGTTGCGCTTCGCCTTTCCCGTTAATTAAATAAGAATAACATCAAAAACTAAAATGATTATTCAGTGATAGCTGTAATACCATCAATAATAATGTTGAAGTAAGGAGCTGAACGTTTTGCACTTTCGTTTACAAAAGTAATACCGTTAGCTGTTTCAACAACTTCTGTTTCAGGAACATAGTCGCCTGCGTCATCAACGTCAGCAACGAATGATGTTAATGCTTTGCCGTCAACTGTGAATGTTGAGCAGTCAAATACTTTAATTGTTCCGTCTTTAAGACCAGCCTTAACAGCATCAAGTTTTTCTTGTGTACCCTTTGCAGCAGCAGTGCCAAGAGCTGTGATTTCTACAGAACCTGTTGCGATTGTGCCTGTCCAGTCTGTATCAATAGCTTTGTTATTCTGAACGCAATCAATAATGTACTCGAAATATGGAGTCCAGTTGATTCTTGAAGCAATAATAAATGTGTTTGGACATTTTTCAACAGTTGAACCGTTATAAGATACGTTAGGAATATTTCTTTCTTCACAAGCTGTAGGAGCGCCCCATGAGTCAGCGTGCTGAGAAATCAATTTACAACCATTGTCGATGAGAGCAAGAGCTGTTGTCTTTTCAGCTGCTTCATCATACCAAGAGTTTGTATAACGAACTTCCATTTTAACATTTTCTACAACTGATTTAACACCAAGGTAGAATGATGTGTAACCTGAAATAACTTCAGCATATGGGAATGCACCAACATAACCGATTTTTGCATTTTCGTCAGAAACTTTGCCTTCAGCATCGCCATAAAGTTCAACGAGTTTCATACCAGCTGCAACACCTGCAAGGTATCTGCCTTCATAGATTGAAGCAAATGCATTGTGGAAGTTAGCAAGCTTTTCTGTGTGAGCTCTTGTACCTGTAGCATGGCAGAATTCAACTTCTGGGAATTCTTTAGCTGCCTGAATCATATAAGGTTCGTGACCAAAAGAGTCAGCGAAGATAAGGTCATATGACTCAGCTAAGTCAGCAGCTTGGTCATAACAAGCTGTACCTTCAGCGATGTCAGTAACAATTGTGTAATCGTCAGCTGTGAGACCTTTGTTTGCACAAGCCTGTTTGAAAGCATCGATGAAGTTTTTGTCGTATGTTGATGAGTCACCGTGTAAGCAAATAAGAGCAGCCTTAATTTTCTTTGCATCAGTGTCTCCGTTGTTGTTACCGCCACATGCTGCAAAGCAAGTAACAACGAGAGCAATAGCCATAACTACTGCAAGAACTTTTTTGAGATTTTTCATAATAGTTTTTCTCTCCTTTTTATTTTTGTAATATTTTTTACAGCTAGTGCTGTTATTACCTTGTACCAAAAGTAATTTTTCCAGTTGAGTCATCCATAGCGTCAATAATAGCCATAGATTCAACTTTAATGCCTTGGGCTCTTAATTTATCGCCGCCACCTTGATAACCTTTTTCAATGGCTATGCCACAACCAGCAAGGCGCGCACCAGATTGATTAACAATATCTATAAGGCCGAGTAACGCATTGCCCTTTGCAAGAAAATCATCAACGATTAAAACATTGTCATCTTCATTTAAAAATGATTTTGAAACTATGATGTCGTAAGTGCATTGGTGTGTAAATGATTCAACTTGACTTGTATAAACATCGCCTTTTATATTTATGGTTTTAGTTTTTTTTGCGAAAAGAAGTGGACAACCAAATTGTTGAGCCACCATACAACCAACGCCAATTCCAGATGCTTCGATTGTAAGTACTTTGGTAATGTTTTCATCTGCAAAAAGTTTTTTTAATTCAACACCCATTTGTGAAAGTAATTCAACATCTATCTGATGGTTGAGAAAGCTGTCAACTTTCAAAACATTGCCGGCAAAAACTTTGCCATCTTTAATAATTCTTTCTTCTAAAATTTTCATAGATTTACCCTCGTCGTCAATATATAAACAATTATACTTCAAAACGCAAAAAAATACAATATTTTTTATCTGTCTTTTCGTGGAATTTTTTATGGATAATTTGGTAAAAATATATAAAAAGTTAATGTTTGTATTTAATTGGACAGGCATTAAATAGGAGGAAAAATATGAAAAAAATATTATCTATTCTAATTGTTATTTGCATTTTCTCAACTTTTTTTACCGCATGCAAAGGTGATGTGGATAATAATCCACAAGGACAAGCCGAAACAAATGCTGCAGTAGTAAGGTTTTTGAATTTCAAACCTGAGGTTGCAACAGTGTATGACGAGATAGCTAAGGCGTATAAAAATGAAACAGGAAAAACACTTATAGTTGAAACAGCGGCAAGTGGAAACTATGAACAAACACTTGCTGCAAAAATGGGCACAAGTGAAGCACCAACATTATTTCAAATAAATGGTCCTAAAGGATATGTTAACTGGAAAGATTATTGTGCCGACTTATCAGAAACTGAACTCTATAAGCATTTGACTGACAAATCACTTGCCGTCACTGTTGGCGGTGGTGTTTATGGTATTCCTTATGTAGTTGAAGGATATGGAATTATCTATAACAAAGAAGTTACCGATAAGTATTTCGCATTAAACGACAAAGCAACCCAATATAAATCAATGGATGAAATTAGAAGTTTTGATGCATTGAAGTCGGTGGTTGAAGATATGCAAAAAAATGCATCAAAATTAGGAATAAAAGGTGTTTTTGCATCAACCTCTTTAAAAACTGGTGAGGATTGGCGTTGGCAAACTCATCTTGCGAATATTCCATTGTATTATGAATTCACAAAAAATGAAGTCGACTTGTCAAGTGATGCAACAAAAACTGTAGATTTTGTATTTTCTGAAAATTTCAAGAATATTTTTGATTTATATATAAATAATTCTGTTAGTGACAAAAAAGTTTTAGGCTCAAAAATTGTTGATGAATCAATGGCTGAGTTTGCACTCGGACAGTGTGCTATGGTACAAAATGGTAACTGGGCGTGGTCACAGATTAGTCAAGTAAGCGGCAATAAGGCTAAAGCTGAAAATATTAAGTATTTACCGATATATATAGGCATTCAGGGTGAAGAAAATCAAGGGCTCTGTATTGGTACAGAAAACTTTTTCGCAATTAATTCGAAAGCCACAGAAGCAGAACAAAAAGCAACTCAAGAGTTTATATATTGGTTGTTTTCAAGCAAAACAGGAAAAGATTTTGTGATTAACAAGTTAAATATTATTGCTCCTTTTGATACTTTTAATGAAGATGAAAAACCAAACGACCCACTAGCACAAGAAGTTATTAACTGGATGAATAAGGCAGAAGTTACAACAATTCCATGGAATTTTACAGTTTTTCCAAGTCAGACTTTTAAAAGTGATTTTGGTGCAGCACTTCTTCAATATGCTCAGGGTACAAAAGAATGGGACGATGTGAAAAAACTTTTTGTTGAGCGATGGAAAAGTGAAAGTCAGTAATAAAAAATTAAAAATCGCCCCGCTGAAAAATGCAGGGCGATTCTTTCGCAAGGATTGATTTTAATGGAGAAAAACATAAGAAAATATTTCCCAATTTTTTTATTCCCAACATTAATATCCTTTGTATTAGTGTTTTTAATTCCTTTTATTTTGGGGATTTATTTATCTTTTACAAGCTTTACAACTGTTGAAAATGCCACTTGGGTTGGAATTGAAAACTATATAAAAGCCTTTACACAAGACACTAATTTTTTGAATGCTTTATGGTTTACTATAAAGTTTACAGTTGTGTCGGTTATAACTATTAATGTTCTCGCATTTTGCCTAGCTTTGATTTTAACAAAAGCAATAAAAGGCACATCTTTTTTCAGAACAGTATTTTTTATGCCCAACTTAATTGGTGGCATTGTCTTAGGATATATCTGGAATTTGTTGATTAATTCGGTGCTGGGAATATTTGGATACGATATCACTTATGATGCAAGGTTTGGTTTCTGGGGATTAGTATTTCTTATGAACTGGCAACTAATCGGATATATGATGGTTATTTATATAGCTGGCATTCAAAATATACCAAAAGAGCTTAATGAAGCAGCGAGAATTGATGGCGCATCATCATTCAATATTTTGAAGAATGTCACAATTCCAATGGTGATGCCATCTGTAACAATATGTCTGTTTTTAACGCTTACAAATTCATTTAAATTATTTGACCAGAATTTAGCTTTGACAGGTGGTGCTCCTGCTAGAGAAACATCTATGTTGGCACTTGATATTTTTAATACATTCTATGGAAGAATTGGATGGCAAGGCGTTGGACAAGCAAAAGCAGTGGTTTTCTTTATAATAGTTGCCATTATTGCATTCGTTCAGCTAAAAATAACAGCAAGAAAAGAGGTTGAACAATGATAAAAAATAAGAAATCAAATACTTTTGCATTTGTTATTTTGTTACTATTGTCGATTGTTTTTCTATTCCCAGTTTATCTTGTTGTAATTAACTCGTTTAAATCGAGATTCAACATTATCAGTGAACCTTTTGTGTTCCCCAATAGTGAAACCTTCGTAGGTTTAGAGAATTATATTTCGGGTATTCAAGCTTCAGGAATTCTAGAGGCTTTTTTTAGAACACTTTTTATTACTATTGGCTCTGTTTTAGCAATTGTGATTTTCACATCAATGACTGCTTGGTATATAACGAGAGTGAAAAACAAATACACAAAAGGAATATACTATTTGTTTTTGTTCAGTATGATTGTTCCTTTTCAAATGGTAATGTTTACAATGACTGCTGTCTGTATAAAACTAGGGCTCAATAACATATTTGGAATAATACCAGTATATCTTGGCTTTGGCTCGGGGCTATCAGTATTTATGTTCAGCGGCTTTATTAAAGGTTTGCCACGAGAAATTGAAGAAGCGGCAATGATTGATGGTTGTAGTCCTATAAAGACTTTTTTTATGGTTGTTTTTCCAATTTTAAAACCAACTGCAATAACTGTTGCTATTTTAAATTCAATGTGGATATGGAATGATTTTTTGCTTCCGTATTTGCTTTTGGGGACAAAAAACAAAACGTTATCAGTTGCAATTCAGATAACAATGCAAGGAGCTTATGGCTCGATAAACTGGGGTGGATTTATGGCAATGCTTGTATTGGCTATAATTCCAATTATTATATTCTATCTGTTCTGTCAAAAATATATTATTAAAGGTGTTATTGACGGAGCAGTCAAAGGTTAGGTAGAAATATGGCTTCTATATCACTAAAAAATATTAAAAAGACTTATGAAGATGGTGTAACTGTAATTGAAGATTTAAATCTTGAAATTCAGGATAAAGAATTTGTTATTTTGGTTGGACCATCAGGCTGTGGAAAATCAACAACACTTCGTATGATTGCAGGGCTTGAAGAAATATCAGAAGGTGAACTTTATATCGGGAACAAACTTGTGAATAATGTTTCGCCTAAAGACCGTGATATTGCAATGGTGTTCCAGAGTTATGCGCTGTATCCACATATGAGTGTATATAAAAATATGGCTTTTGGTCTAAAAAACAGAAAAGTACCGAAAGCTGAAATTGATAAAAAAGTTCGTGCAGCTGCTAAAACACTTGAAATAGAACAATATCTTAATAGAAAGCCAAGAGCGTTGTCTGGTGGACAAAGGCAAAGAGTAGCACTTGGTAGAGCAATGGTCAGAGAACCATCAGTATTCTTGTTAGATGAACCGTTATCAAATCTTGATGCAAAACTCAGAACCGAAATGCGAAGTAGAATAACAATGCTTCACAAAGAACTTCAAACAACTTTTGTTTATGTTACTCATGACCAGACAGAAGCTATGACAATGGGGGACCGAATTGTTGTTATGAAAGATGGTGTAATTATGCAGAATGATACACCACAAATGCTTTACAATCATCCACAGAATATGTTTGTTGCTGGGTTTATTGGTTCGCCACAAATGAACTTTATAAACTGTATAATAACAAGAAATCAAGATGGATTTTATGCAAGTTTTAATAGTTATAATTTAAAACTTCCGAAACGAATGGAAGAGTCGCTATCACTTTATACAGAAAAAGAAGTAATAATGGGAATAAGACCAGAAGATATTCATATAGAAAAGTTTTATTTTAATAAAGACTCTAACAACATTATAGAACTCTTTGTAAACATTGCAGAAATGACAGGTGCAGATTATTATTTATATGGCTCTATTGGAGAAGAGAAAATTATTGCAAATGTGTCAGCTAATTCTCAGATAAAAAGTGACACAAGTTGTCAGCTTGCCGTTGATACTGAAAAAATTCATATATTTGATAAAATCAGCGAAAAACTTATATGTGATTGACTTTTTCAAAGAAAAATAATATATTTTTATATAGTTTATTTTTTAGGTAAGTGATTTTATGAGAATAAGTGGAGTTTTAATGCACATTTCGTCTTTGCCAGGTAAAACAGGCATTGGCACATTAGGCGTTGAAGCATATAAATTTGTAGATTTTTTAAAGGCAAGTGGTCAGACTTATTGGCAAGTGTTACCTTTGTGTCCCACAAGTTATGGTGATTCTCCATATCAGTCATTTTCAACATTTGCAGGTAACCCATATTTTATTGATTTTGATTTGCTTTGTGTAGATGGATTACTAAAAAAAAGTGATTATTCAAAAATCAACTGGGGGAACGATCCTGAAAAAGTTGACTTTACCAAAATCTATAAAAATAGATTTAAAGTGCTCAAAAAAGCTCATGACAATTTTGATTTGACAAACAATGATTTTGTCGAATTTTGTAATAGCAATAAATATTGGCTTGATGATTTTGCCTTGTATATGGCACTTAAAAACGCTTTTGATGGCAAGTCTTGGAATGAATGGGACATTAATATTAAAACAAGAAAACAAAAAAGCATTGAAGAAGCAGTTGTTGAGTACAAAGAAGAAATCAATTTTCAAAAATTCATTCAATTTATATTTTTTAAGCAATGGACAAGTCTTAAAAACTATGCTAATGAAAATGGTATTTTAATCATTGGTGATATTCCTATTTATGTTGCAGGTGACAGTGCAGATGTTTGGGCAAATCCAAAGAATTTCATGCTTGACGAAGATTGCAACCCAATAGAAGTTGCTGGTTGTCCACCGGATGCTTTTACTGCAGATGGTCAGTTGTGGGGTAATCCGCTTTATGATTGGGAATATATGAAAAAAGATAATTATTCTTGGTGGAAACAAAGAATTAAACATCAATATTCATTATGTGATGTTATCCGTATCAACCATTTCAGAGGGTTTGAGTCATATTACTGTATTCCTGCTACTGCAAAAACCGCTAAAATAGGCGAGTGGCGAAAGGGTCCTGGTATTGAATTTTTCCGTGAAGTTGAAAAAGACCTTGGCAAAATTAATATCATTGCAGAAGATTTGGGTTTTTTGACTCCTGCGGTTAAAAAGATGCTTAAACAGAGTAAATACCCTGGAATGAAAGTGCTTCAATTTGCTTTTGATACTGACGAAGAAAACGATTATCTTCTTCATAATTTTACAAAAAACTCTGTTGCTTATGTTGGGACTCATGATAACGATACAATTATGGGGTATATGACTAAAACTGCTCCAAGGAAAACCAGAAAGCGAGCAAAAGAGTATCTTCGTCTAACCCGTAAAGAAGGCTATAACTGGGGTATGATGAAAGCGGTATGGTCAAGCAATTCTGATACTACTATTGTTACAATGCAAGACCTTTTAGGCCTTGGAAATGAAGCGAGAATGAATTATCCGTCAACTGTCAAAGACAACTGGCAATGGCGAGTAAAACCTGATTATTTAAGTGATGAATTGGCACAAAAAATTAAGTATTATACAAAACTTTATCAACGAATGCCAAAGGTGAAAAGAGGAAAAAACTAATGTCAAAAATAGTAAATGATGCAATATCACTTGCTAAAAATAAATATCTTAAATCGTTAAGTGAATTAACTGCAAATGAACTGCATGATGTAATCTCAACTGCTGTTATGGGTGAAATTGCAGACGATTGGATGAATAGCCGAAACAAGAGAATTAAAGAGAGAACTGCATTCTATTTTTCTGCTGAATTTCTTGTTGGTCGCGCAATTTATAACAATCTTGTTTCAAAGAAATTATATGATGAAATTGAAACCGAACTTAATAAATACAACGTTTCACTCAACATACTTGAAGAAGTTGAAGACAGTGCATTGGGAAATGGTGGTTTAGGGCGTCTAGCAGCTTGTTTTTTAGAGAGTGCTGCAACTCATAATATTGCACTTGACGGTTACGGAATTCGTTATAAATATGGTCTTTTCAAGCAAGATATACAAAATGGTTTTCAGGTTGAATATGCTGATGACTGGACAAAATGGGGCGACCCTTGGTCAATCCGTAATGAAAATGATGCAGTTGAAGTGCAGTTTAAAGACGTGACTGTAAAAGCAGTACCTTATGATATGCCAATTATCGGCTATGGTACTGACAATGTGGGCACGTTAAGGCTTTGGCAAGCAGAATCACTTGTGCCATTTGATTTTGATTTGTTTAATCAACAAAAGTATGATAAATCAGTTGAGCTTAAAAACAGAGCGGAAGATATTTCTCGTGTGCTTTATCCTAACGATGACACTTATGAGGGAAAGAAATTAAGACTTAAACAACAGTACTTTTTTTCAAGTGCATCCTTACAAGACATTATTAGAAAATATAAGAAGATTCACGGTACTGATTTCAGTAAGTTTGCAGATTTTGTAACAGTGCAACTTAATGACACTCATCCTGTTATCTCAATTCCTGAACTTATTAGACTTTTAACTGGAAATGAAAGTATTGATTTTAATAATGCAGTTGAGATAACTAAAAATGTGTTTAATTATACAAACCATACCATTATGCAAGAAGCGCTTGAAAAATGGGATGTAAAGATTATTAAGGACACAATTCCACAAGTTTCAGATATCATCAAAAAACTTGATAAAATGCTCAAAAAAGAGTTTAGAAAGTTAAAGGTAGATAAAGAAAAAGCCGAAAAAATGCAGATTATTCAGGATAAACGAGTTCATATGGCATACCTTGCAATTTTCTGCTCCAAATATGTAAATGGTGTTGCTCAAATTCATACTGATATTCTTAAAACTGATGTGTTAAAGGATTGGTATGAATTATACCCTGAAAAGTTCCAAAACAAAACGAATGGCATAACTCAAAGAAGATGGCTGTTACTTTGCAATCATGAATTATCATCGCTTGTTACTGAACTTTTAGGTAGTGAAGACTGGGTTACTGACCTTGATAAACTCAAAGAGCTTGAAAAATATGTAGATGATGAGAATGTTCTTAACAGATTTATCGCTATTAAAGAAACTAAGAAACAGCAACTTGCCGATTTTATCAAGCAACATGATGGTGTGAATGTTGATGCAAACACTATATTTGATATTCAGATTAAGCGACTTCACGAGTATAAGCGTCAGCTTTTGAATGCACTTGCAATTCTTGAACTTTATTTTGAAATGAAAGAAGGCACACTTACAGATTTTACACCAACAACATTTATCTTTGGTGCAAAGTCAGCACCGGGATATGCTCGTGCAAAGGGAATCATCAAGCTTATAAATGAAATTGCCAAACTTATTGAAAACGATAAGGCAGTTTCAAAATATATCAAAGTTGTTTTTGTTAAGAATTACAATGTTTCTTATGCTGAAAAGCTTGTTGCTGCTTGTGATGTAAGTGAACAGATTTCAACTGCAGGTACAGAGGCAAGTGGTACAGGTAATATGAAACTTATGCTTAATGGTGCAGTAACTCTTGGCACTTATGATGGTGCTAATATTGAAATCGTTGAAGAAGCAGGGGAAGAGAATAACTATATTTTCGGTGCACGAGTTGAAGATATTGAAAAGGTAAAAGACTTCTATTCATCAAAAAATCTTTATGACAATGACGAGAAAATTCAACGCGTACTCGATGCACTTGTTGATGGCACTTTAAAAGACGGAAGAACGAAGATTTTCAAAGAACTTTATGACTCACTTCTTAAAGGCGCATCATGGCACGAGCCAGACCATTATTTTTTGCTTCTTGACTTCAATGATTATGTTGAAGCAAAGAAAAAGGTCAATGCAGATTATAAAAACAAGAAAGAATTTTATAAAAAATGTTGGCTCAATATGTGTAATGCAGGTAAATTCTCATCAGATAGAACAATTAAAGAGTATGCAAGTGAGATATGGCATTTATAAAACGAAAGGCTTGGAGAAATCTGAGCCTTTTTTATAAATGATTTGACGACATATAATCGATTTGATATAATCGTTTTAATAAACCATTATTGAGGTGATTTTGTGATTGGCAATATAAATTTGTCGTTAAAAAGTTCTTTAATAATTATTCTTGTCGCTGGCTTGTTACTTGGTACTATTTTTACATTTGGTGTGTCATATTGGTATGCTACTGTTTCAAGAGAAGAATGTATAGTTGTAAATGCTACCTACAAATCTTTTGAAGATCATCACATTAGAATGACACACGAAATTGAACTGTTCTTTTTTGATTATGAACAAAAAACTATAAACGATGATAGTTTCGATACTGAATATATAGTGAATTTTCTTAATAAAACACCATCTAATTCAAAGGTAGTTATGTTACTACATCCTAATTCTGAATTTATGCTTGAGTTGATAATAAATGGTGATAAACTATTTTCCTTTGAAACAACAATGAAACAAGTTTCTAATGAACGAATAGTCTTTGTGATTTTTGGTTGTTTATTGTATGCGGGAGCATTTGCTGCAGGAATCAAATTGATTACAATGAGAAAGAAAAAATAATTTCGGTGATAATTTTGGATAAGAAAATATTAGAACAATATTTAAACCAAAAACTGAATATTGAGATTTTCGATGAGCTTGATTCAACAAATAACTACTTGAAAAAGTTAGGCTCACAAGGCGAAAAAGAAAATCATCTCGTTATTGCTTTGTGCCAGACAGGTGGCAGGGGTAGAATGGGTCGTTCTTTTTATTCTCCAAATGGTACAGGAATTTACTTTTCTCTGCTTATACATCCTGAATTTTCTGCCGAAAAATCACTTTTTTTGACAGTTATGGCTGCTGTTTCTGTTGCTGAAGCTGTTATGAAATACAACAAAAAAGATGTTAAAATCAAGTGGGTTAATGATATTAATATTGACGGTAAAAAAGTCTGTGGAATACTCACCGAAGGTGCAATAAATGCTGACAAAAAGCTCGATTATGCAGTTGTTGGAATCGGTATAAATGTTATCGCACCCGAAAATGGTTTTCCTGATGATATTAAGGATATTGCAACTGCCGTTTTCCCAGGAAATACAGAAGAAAATGTCAAAGAGAAAATAGTTGCTGAAGTAGTAAACAAGTTTTTCAAAATGTATAACGGTGTTGACACAGATTTTGCAAAAAGATATAAAGAATACTCATATTTAACAGGTAAAGAAATCAATATTATTTCAGGTGAAACAACTCGACACGCAACTGTAATTGATATAACTGATGATTGTCATTTGCTTGTAAAAAATGAAAATGGTGAAATAGAAGAAATTTTGTCAGGTGATGTTAGTGTGAGGCTCGTATGAAAAGAAGAAACTTAATTGTAACTTTAACATTATCAGCATTATTCTGTACATTGATTATTATAGGTTCGTTTATAAGAATTCCGATGCCTAATATGATGCCTGTCACATTACAGACATTTTTCGTATTACTAACTGCACTTGTACTACCAACAAAAGCGTCGATTCTTGCAATTTCAGCATATATTACACTTGGACTTATTGGTTTACCAATCTTTTCAGGTGGTGGTGGAATAGGATACGTTTTAATGCCGAATTTTGGCTTTATAATCGGTTTTTTGATTACTACAGTAATAATAAGTGCTATCACTCAAAAGCTTCAAAATCGCAAACTATGGCAGTATATTATCATTTCTATACTCGGTATTACAATGATATACATAATCGGTATTTTATACTTTGCATTTATCACAAATATCTATAATAATGGTGATTATTCAGCAATATGGTTTATTCAGACAGTATTCCTACCGTTTTTACCAAAAGAGATAATTTGCATAATTTTAGCCTCAATTTCTGCATATAAAATAAGACCATATATAACAAAAATCCCACAGTAATGTGGGATTTTCTTTTATCTAATCGTTGTGTAAATCAATGGTTTCATTTCAGACTTTTCGTCACCGATTACATATGATATGTTGAAGAGTTTTTCTGCATTTTTTAGTCTTTCCTCATTTTCTGCATAAAGAAGTGCGATTGTGTCACCAACAGAAACTTTATCACAAGTCTTTTTATAAAGAACAATTCCTGCACCGTAGTCAATTATGTCAGATTTCTTTTCACGACCAGCACCAAGTAAAACCGCACTTTCACCAACAATTAGTGAATCTATACTTGCAATGTAGCCATCTTTGTTTGCCTTAATTTCAAGTGATTTTGATGAAACAGGTGCAATATTAATTTCATTATTTCCACTTTGAGCAGTTACAAATTCAATAAACTTTTTATAGGCTGAACCGTCAATTATTGTCTGTTCAGCTTTTTTATATGCATCGTTATATTCCCAATCATAAGAAATACTTAAAATTGTGGCTGAAAGAACAAGACAAAGCTCTCGTAATTGCGCGTCACCTTTGTTTTCAAGAACTTTAAGAACTTCTGCAATTTCTAACGCGTTACCAACATTTGAGCCAAGTGGAATATCCATATTTGTAATAACCGCCGCCATATTGCGACCACATTTCTTGCCTATCTTCACCATCATTTCAGCAAGTAGTGTAGCACTTTCTTCATCCTTCATAAATGCACCACTACCGCATTTAACATCAAGAACAATATTTTTTGCACCTGCAGCAATTTTCTTGCTCATAATACTTGATGCAATAAGTGAAATATTTCCAACCGTTGCCGTAACATCTCTTAAAGCATAAATCTTTTTATCGGCAGGAGCTAAATTCCCTGTCTGACCGATAATTGAAACACCAATTTCATTAACTTGCTTAAAGAAATCTTCAGTTTCTAAAGAAACATTAAAGCCTTTAATACTTTCAAGCTTGTCTATTGTACCACCTGTATGACCAAGTCCACGACCACTCATTTTTGCCATCTTAATTCCAAGAGAAGCACAAATCGGTGCAACAATAAGTGATGTTTTGTCACCAACACCACCTGTGGAATGTTTATCAGCAGTAATTCCGTTAATAGCAGATAAATCAAGCATATCACCGGATTTAGCCATACTTTCAGTAAGATTTACTGTTTCTTCTTCGTTCATTCCATTTATGAAAATTGCCATAAGAAGTGCAGATGCCTGATAATCCTCAATGTGTCCTTTTGTGTATTCCTGAACAAAAAAGTCAATTTCTTCTTTAGTAAGTTTATGCCCGTCACGCTTTTTTGCGATTATGTCGTAAATTCTCATATCAGTCACCTAATTTTGATTTGTCAAAGGAATAGGGGATAAGCTCACATAATTTAAACTCTTTTATATCATTTTCGTTAACCCCAACATATACCTTGAAATCTTCGTTACAAAATTCAGCCAATACCTGCCTGCAAGCACCACAAGGCATTGCATAGTCTGTAATTACACCATTTTTACCACCAACAATGCAAATTGCTTCAAATTCTTTTTCACCATTTGAGATTGCAGAGAAAAGAGCAGTTCTTTCAGCACAATTAGTAAGCGAATAGGATGCATTTTCAATGTTACAACCCTTATATGTGTTCCCACTTTTACAAAGAAGTGCGGCACCAACATTATAATTTGAATATGGTGCATAAGAGTTTTTCATAGCATCTTTTGCTAATATAAAAAGGTCTTTTTTATCCATAAAATCACCTTAAATCAAAATTGTCTAATACAATCTTGCTGATATAATTATATCCCTTTGTTGTACCAAGATTTTCAGGTTCAATATTCTTTGAATACATAATTAAAGGTACTTGTTCTCGTGTATGGTCTGTACCTTTAAAAGCAGGGTCGCAACCATGGTCAGCAGTAATAATCAACAAGTCGTCATTTTTCATTTTTGGTAAGAATTCATTCAACCAATTATCAAATTCGCTTATTGCATTTGCATATCCGTCAATATCTCGTCTGTGACCATATTTCATATCAAAATCAACAAGATTTGTAAATACAAGACCAGTAAAATTTTTATCCGCTAATTCAAGAGTTTTCGCCATGCCTTCATTGTTTGAATGAGTGAAATGCTTTTCAGTAATGCCACGATTAGCAAAAATATCAGCAATTTTACCAACTGAAATGACGTCAAAGTCGTTTTCTTTTAATTTATCAAGCATAGTTTTTTCAGGTGGCTCAACAGAAAAATCATGTCTGTCTGCAGTTCTTGTAAATGGATATTCTCCATTAAATGGTCTTGCGATAACACGGCCAACCGCATGCTCATCTTTAAGAATGTTTCTCGCAATTCTGCAATATTCATACAACTTTTCCAACGGTACAACATCAGTATGCGCTGCAATCTGAAAAACACTATCAGCAGATGTATAAACAATTAATTTTCCAGTTTTGATGTGTTCTTCACCGTAGTCTGCAATTACTTGTGTGCCGGAATAAGGTTTATTACAAATAGTGCCACAACCAGTCTGCTTTTCAAACTCGTCAATAATCTCTTTTGGAAAACCATTTGGGTATGTTGGCATAGGTTTATCTGAAATAATTCCTGCAATTTCAAAATGACCGATTGTAGTGTCTTTACCTTTTGATAACTCTTGTAAAGCACCGAATTTGCCGATAGGGGAATCAAAATCTTCAAGTTCAATACCATTAATGTTTTGAAGGCCAAATCGTTTAAGATTAGCAATATTAAATTTATATGATTTTGAAATGCTTTTAAGTGTGTTTGCACCTAAATCTCCGAAATCTTTAGCATCTGGTGCGTTACCAATGCCAAAACTATCAAGAACAATCAGAAAGACTCGATTATATTTCATTAATAGCCACTACCTTGTTCATTCTTAACGATTTTAACAATTCTGCTAGTTCCTAATCTAGATGCACCAAGTTTAATAAAATCTTCTGCATCTTCAATAGATGCAATTCCACCTGCTGCTTTGATTTTTTTGCCATTAGTAGTGTGCTTTGCAAAAAGTTCAATGTCTTCTTTTGTTGCACCTGCAGTAGAAAATCCAGTTGAAGTCTTAATGAAATCAGCATTTGAATTTGATACAATTTCACACATTTTGATTTTTTCTTCGTCAGTAAGAAGACATGTTTCAATAATTACCTTTAATACCTTACCGTTACAAGCATTTTTAATCTCATTGATTTCGTTAAGAATGTCAGCATGTTTATTATCTTTCAACCAACCAACATTGATTACCATATCAATTTCATCAGCACCATTTTTAACCGCATCTGCAGTTTCAAAAACTTTTGTTGCAGTTGTGCTATAACCATTTGGAAAGCCAATAACGGTACAAATTGCAAGTTTGTTGCCCACATATTCTTTTGCTTGTTTAACATAAGATGCTGGAATACAAATTGATGCGGTTCCATATTTAATTCCATCATCACAAATTGGTTTTATTTCATCCCATGTTGCACTCTGTGATAATAATGTGTGGTCAACCTTTGATAAAATATCTTTAATATTCATATTATTAACCTCCGCAAGAACTACAAGTAGTGTAGCCGTCGTTTAAATAATTATTAAGTTCGTCCCTTGTAAGCTGAACAGTTTGTTTGTTCTCTTCTTTCATTCTGTCAACAAAAGAACAATCTTTAGTGTGGATTTTCTTACTATTTTTATTTATAACATAAGTCTTTATTTTGGATTGAGGTTTTGTTGTAGTTGTTGTTTGATTTGGTTTGGTTGTAGTTATTGAGTTAGAATTATTATCGCTTTTTTTATTAGTTATTTTTTCGGTTTCTTCGATATCTTCATCTATGTTATTGTTTGTAGTTTCAGTTGTCGAAGTAACTCCGAGAATAGGTAAAATATCTTCAGGTGTTTTTTCTTCGTGAAAAATTTCTACCACACGATCATATTCGCCATCTTCAAGCAAATCTGTGACTGCATTAATCCCTTTATATATGTTATAAAGTTCACCGGCAATCAGCACAAGTGTTGCTGCCATTATAATACAACAAGTCGATATTGTTTTAATTCTAAATTCATCACTACGCAAATAATCGACAAATTCTTTTAATCTCGAATTTTTGTTTTCATTATTCAAAGCCAACACCTCAAAAATATTTTAACATTTAATTATTGTTTTTTCAATAGTAAACGCAGTAGAGACTTTCTGTGTCTGATGATTTAGTAACTAGAACTTAATTTTCATAGAAAAGATAAAAAGCCGATGTGTTTTCATCCATCGGCTTTAAGCTTATGTTTAATTAATTATTTAAAATATCTGTTCAAAAGACCTTCAAATGCCTTACCGTGTCTTGCCTCGTCACGAGCCATTTCATGAACTGTGTCGTGGATAGCGTCGAGACCTTGTTCTTTTGCACGTTTTGCAAGGTCGAATTTACCAGCAGTTGCGCCGTTTTCAGCATCAACTCTCATTTCAAGGTTTTTCTTTGTGCTATCTGTTACAACTTCACCAAGAAGTTCCGCAAACTTTGCTGCATGTTCTGCTTCTTCCCAAGCAGCTTTTTCCCAATAAAGGCCAATTTCAGGATATCCTTCACGGTGAGCAACTCTTGCCATTGCAAGATACATACCAACTTCTGAACATTCACCTTCAAAGTTTGCACGAAGGTCCATAATGATGTCTTCTGAAACACCTTTTGCAACGCCTACAACGTGTTCTGCAGCCCAAGTTCTTTCATCTTCTTTAATTTCATTGAACTTGTCAGCAGGAACTTTACACTGTGGGCATCTTTCTGGTGCTGAATCTCCTTCGTGAACGTAACCGCAAACTGAGCATACAAATTTTTTCATAATTTTTTCCTCCAAAATATAAATTAATTTAATTTGTTACAATGTTTACATGAGCCAAACGCCATTAAACTGTAATTTGTAACTTTGCTAATAATATCATCTGAAAAGGCGATAGAATCACTTTCAAATGACATTAAATCATATACATTTCCGCAGGTGATACACTTGAAGTGTGCATGGGGATTAACATTTCCATCAAATCGGTCATTAGTACCATCAGGAATTCTTAACACCATTCCGTTTTCTTCAAGTTGAGATAAATTTCGATAAAGTGTTCCTAAACTAAGATTAGGAATGACTTTGCGAACTGACAAATAAAGCTCCATAGCGGTTGGGTGGTCATATCTTGAACAAAGTTCATTGATAATTGCATCTCTTTGCTTGCTCTTTCTCTCTATTGCCATTATTATCACCTCATTATCAGTAATGATTACTGTTATTATAACATATAAAATCTTAAAGTCAATACTTTTTTTATTTTTTTATACAATATATGTGGCAATATATGTAACTTGACGATTTATGTCTTTTTTGGTAAAATAATCATATATGATGCAAGGGAGTGAGTATATGAAACAAAATGTTTTTAAAAGTATAATTTCATTGCTTTTAACAGTTTCAATTTTATTCTCACTTTCAGCGTCTTTTTTTGTTTATGCTGAATCAAAAATCGGATATATTAATGATACTAATGTTCAAGTTAGATTATCGCCGACCACTACAAATGGTGATAACCGTTTATACGTGTCTGGTGAACGCGTTAAACTACATACTGGTCATTCTATAACTGTTTTAGATACTGTTAATGGCACAAATGGTGATACATACACTTGGTGTTATATAGAATTTGCTTATGGTGGTAAGACTTATAAAGGCTATGTCGCATCGCAATATGTTACAATTCAGTCAACTACTGACGATTTCATAATGCCTGAGGGTGTTCCAGATATTTATAAACCATATATTGAACAACTTTTAAGTATTCATCCTAATTGGAATTTTGTGTTCTTCGACACGGGATATGATTGGAAAGATTTGTTTACAACATCTAAAACAGGACAATGTTACACAGGTCGTAGCTTAATTCAGGGTTCAACACTTTCTTATCGCTCAACCGCAAGCGATTGTTATAACTGGCGCGAAGATAAATGGATTGCACATGATGGTACAAGTTGGTATCAGGCAAATGAGCAGACTATTGGATATTATATGGACCCAAGAAACTTTTTGAATGAAAATACCATTTTTATGTTTGAAAATCTTTCTTATGATGCACAGACACAGAATATAGATGGTGTTAAAAACATTCTGAAAAATTCATTTATGAATAATGTCAGCATTAAGAATCAGAATGGTGAAGATGTACTTTATTCACAGGCATATATGGATGCTGCAGATTATTCAAAGGTGAGTCCTTATCATCTTGCATCACGAACAGTTCAAGAAGTTGGTTATAATGGTAGTGGCTCAACCAGTGGTAAATATTCAGGGTATGAGGGTTATTATAATTTCTATAATATCGGCGCATCTGCAAGCACAACACCGGTAGCAAATGGTTTGAACTTTGCTAAAACAGGTGGTTCTCTTAGTGATTCTAACAAAGCAAAATGCTTAATTCCTTGGAATTCACAATATAGATCTATTGTCGGTGGTGCTTATTGGATTGGTTTCCAATATATAAATAGTGTTCACAAGCAAAACACTTTGTATTTCCAAAAATTTAACACTTCAAACCCTGACCCAACATACTTCTATCATCAATATATGACCAATGTTATGGCTCCTGCTCACGAAGCACCTAATATAAAAAAATCATATATTGAGCTTGGTTTCATTGATAATAACTTTACATTTATTATTCCATATTATAGAAATATGCCTGAAAAAGCTTGTGAATTACCTGATGCTAATAGTTATAATCCTAACAACTGGTTAAAAACATTGACTATTGATGGTGATTCAATCGGATTTGACTCAGCTAAAACTGATGGATACACATATACAGTTGCTTCAAACGTTTCATCTGTAAATATTGTTGCAACAACAATTAATTCAAAGGCGAAGATAACAAATGGTGTTGGCAAAATCGCGATTAAAGATGGTAGTAATATAATTTCTGTTATTGTCAAAGCTGAAAATGGTGACGAGCGTACATATACAATAAATATTGTGAAAAGTGCTCAACAACAGATTCCAATGACAGGAATAAAGCTTAACTTATCATCATTATCTCTATTCAAGGGCGATAGTGTAAATCTTTCAGTAAGTTACCAACCAAGTAACACAACTTATGACAAGACAGTAACTTGGTCATCATCAAATACATCTGTTGCAACAGTTTTTAACGGTAAAGTTACTGCAGTTGGAAAAGGTGAAGCAACAATTACTGCTCAGGTTGGTTCATTTAAATCAACTTGTAAAGTAACAGTTTCAGATAACACAAACATCAAACTTGGTGATATTGATGCCGATGGCTCTGTCACCATCGCTGATGCACTTATGATATTTAAATTTAAGACAGGTGAGATTACATTATCAACTTCTGCACAGAAAGCAGCTGATACTGATAAGAATGGAAAAGTAGAACTTGCGGATGCTTTAAGAATTTTTAAATTCAAGAGTGGCGAAATTGATAGTCTTTAAAAACTAAAAGAGCAATCAAACGATTGCTCTTTTTTTATATGTATTTTTTTATAAAGTTTAATATTGAATCCCAATAAAGTTCGGGATTTGCACAAGCATTTCGAGCATGTGGCGCATTTGGAATTGTAACTTTTTCTTTTTCACAAGCGGCAGCCTCATATACTTTATCAAGCATTTCATAAGGTACAAACTTATCATTCTCACCATGCAAGAAAATTGTTGGCGTTTTTGATTTTTTTAATTGCTCTACTGAAGACGCTTCTTTGAAATTAAAACCTGAATACAGTTTGTTTACAGTGCTTGCACTATAAAGCATAGGAAATTCATGCATTTTAAAACTATTTGTTATTTTGTTGCTGAAAATATCCCACACTGATGTAAAACCGCAATCAGCAACTGCAACTTTAACATTATCAGGTAATTCTTCACCAGTCGCCATCATAGTTGTTGCAGCGCCCATTGAAACACCATGAATGAGAATTTTAATATTGGGATTGTTTTCAACAATAAAGTTAATCCAATCAATAACGTCAAGTCTGTCTTCCCATCCCATTGTAACATATCCAGCTTCACTGTCTGCATGACCATTAAGACTTGGCATCAAGACATCATAACCTAATTCGTGATATTTCTTTGCATAAACACCCATATTTCTAGGTGATGAAGTGTAACCATGAACAACTAATGCGCAAATATCAGTTGGTTGGTCTGCAAAAATAAAGTCTGCGTGAAGATTTTTCTTATTGCTTGATGAACGAATAGCAATTTTTTCTTTCTTTATTTCATCAAACCAAACTTTACCTTTATCAAGCTCGCTATTAAGATATTGTGTATATTCGTCAGAACCTTTGTTTGATTTTACAACTTTCTTGGTAAGACTACCGTTGAGCCCTTGTTTTGTTAAGGTTGAAAAATAGAAAATATTGCCTAAAAGAAAATATGTAGCAGATGCAGCAACACTTGCAACACCAACAGTTTTTAAAACTTTCTTTGTTTTTTTCTTCATAAAATATCACCTCTAACCAATATTTTACAACCATAATCAACAAAAGTCTATATTTTTTTATCTTTATTTTAACAAATGGTTGTCATAAGCGTTTTTTTCTGTTAAAATAAGATGAAATATTTTTATATGAGGTTGTAGTGATGAACAACGATATTACTGTTATGAAAACTTCAATATTTGGTGGCTTTAAAAAATCAGATGTTTTAGCATATGTTGAAAAATTACAGTTAGAAACAGCTGATGTAAAAGAACAACTTGACAACAAGAGAAATGAATCTCTTGAGTTAAAACGCAAGATTGATGAACTTGAAATTCGCATAGAGAATCTTTGTGCTGTTAGCGAAAAATTAGCAGAAAAAGAAAAAGAAGCTAATGACCTTGCTGTTAAGTTGGAGATTGCTCTTAAAGAAAACGAACAGTTTGCTGAAAAAATTAATAACTTTGAAGAAAAATCTGAAAAGCTTAAAAGAGCTGAAAAACAAATTGGTGCTGCTTATATTGATGCAAGAAGATATTCTGATGAACTAGTTGATAATGCAAAATCAAAAGCTAAAGATATTGGTGCAATTGCGTCACAAGATGTTAAGCGTGAAGCTAATGAAATTGAGCAACTTTTGAAAGACGTTGATGCTATTTCAAGGAAATTCAATTCATCTCTCGAGCAATTACATAAAGATGTATATGCTCTTGGTAGTAAACTTAATAATTCGGCTTCATCACTTCTTAATTTACATACAGATTTAACTGGAATTGAAGCTCATTCAGTTAATTTTGATATAGATGTTCCTGATGATGCAATTCGTGTTGAAAGAACAAATGATGGAAGTGGACTCACATTTATATCTTATGAGCCAAATACAGAATTTAATGCTGATTTGAATATTCAACCTAATTCTATTTTTGATGAGGATTAATAAAATGGAATATTCCATTAACACTCTTGATTTAAAAGATTATATTCCAAAACTTGTTGCGGGCGATAGAGTTTATCTTTCAGGAACAGTTTATACTGCTCGTGATGCCGCACACAAAAAGATTATGGAACAAATAGATAGTGATATTGCAACGCCATTTGATATAAATGGCGCTGTAATTTATTATGCAGGTCCAACGCCAACCCCTGACAATCTAGCTATTGGTAGTTGTGGACCGACAACTTCGAGTAGAATGGATAAATATGCACTAATACTTCTCGATATGGGTCTTTTGGCTATGATTGGCAAAGGTCCACGCTCCGTTGAAGTGTGTGACGCAATAACGAGAAACAATGCGATATATTTCTGTGCTGTTGGTGGTGCAGGTGCACTTGCATCAAAGTCGATTGTTGATGCAAAAGTTATTGCTTTTGATGAATTAGGCTGTGAATCCGTTAAAAAACTAACTTTAAAAGATTTTCCTTTAATTGTTGCAATCGATTCTAAAGGTGGAAATCTGTTTAACATAGGAGAATAATAATGCAATCACAAATTTGTGAATTAAGAAACAAAATTATCTTAAAAGAATTCAACAGAATGAATGATATGCAGTTAAAAGCGGTCTTATCAGTTGACGGACCGCTTTTAATTCTTGCGGGCGCTGGTAGTGGTAAAACTACTGTACTTGTTAATAGAATTGCTAATTTAATGAAATATGGCTGTGCATATAAATCAGATGTAATTGAGAAGCGTTTTGATGATAATACTATTAATTTACTCAATGATTATTATAACGGAAATGAAACCGTTTATGAGCAAATTAAAGGTGTCCTCTCTGTGCACGCGCCAAAACCATGGGAAATTTTAGCTTTCACATTCACTAACAAAGCTGCAAGTGAATTAAAAGAAAGACTAGTGCTCAGAATTGGTGAAGACGCAAATGATATCTGGGCAGGTACTTTCCATTCAATCTGTGTGCGAATCTTGCGTAGAAATGCTGAGTATTTAGGCTTTTCAAAACATTTCACTATTTATGACACTGACGATAGCAAACGCGTTATGAAGGATTGTCAGCGTCTTTTGAATATTGATGATAAGTTCTTACCACATAAATCAATTCTTGGTGAAATTAGTCGTGCAAAAGATTCACTCGTACCAGCTGATGAATATTTGAATTTAAGCAGTGGTAATTATCGTGAAAAACAAATAGGTGAGTGCTATAAAAAATATCAGTCATTATTAAAAAATGCTGATGCTATGGATTTTGATGATATTATTTTCAATACTGTTAAATTGTTAGAAGAAAACCAACAAATCAGAGAATATTATCAAAATAAATTCAAATATGTTTTAGTTGACGAATATCAGGACACAAACCATGCTCAATTCATGCTCACTAAACTTTTATCAGGTGGTTATAATAACATTTGTGTTGTTGGTGATGACGACCAGAGTATTTACAAATTCCGTGGTGCTACTATTGAAAATATTTTAAGTTTTGAAAAGAATTTTTCTAATGCTACTGTAATTCGATTAGAGCAAAATTATCGTTCAACACAAAATATTCTTGATGGTGCGAATGCCGTTATTGCTCATAATGAGCAAAGAAAAGGTAAAAATCTTTGGACATCAAATGGTGCAGGAGATAAAATTAAAATTAATACATTGAACGACGAATATGCTGAAAGCAAATATATTGCTGATGAAATTATGTCCATAATGAGTAAGAATGGTGATAGTGCTAAATTCAGTGATTTTGCTATTCTTTATAGAATGAACTCAATGTCAAGTTCAATTGAAAGATTATTTGTGAAAAGTGGTATTCCTTATAGAATTATCGGTGGACATAAATTCTATGACCGAATGGAAATCAAAGACTGTTTAGCGTATCTTTCTGTTATTGCAAACCCTGATGATAATGTTCGACTTGAACGCATTATAAACACGCCTAAAAGGGGAATTGGTGCAACAACTATTGCTACTGCTAAAGAAATAGCTGATGGATTAGGTGTATCATTATTCCAAGTGCTTAAAACTTCAGACGAGTATGAAAAGCTTAAAAGAAGTTCTCAAAAGCTCATTGATTTTGTTAATCTTATAGAGAGTTTCAATGAACTTGCAGAGCGCGAATCACCATCATCGGTGTTTTTATCATTGCTTGATGAAACAGGTTACAAAATGTCTTTAATGGCAGACAAAGAGCATTATGATGAGAGAATTCAGAATATTGATGAATTGAATTCAAACTTAATTAGATTCAAAGAAGAAAATCCGGATTCTGATTTATCAGATTTCCTTGAAGATGTAGCTTTGATGACTGATATTGATAATTATAATGCTGATACTGATGCAGTTGTAATGATGACATTACACTCATCGAAAGGTCTTGAGTTCCCGGTTGTCTTTATTCCAGGCATGGAAGAAGGCGTATTCCCGGGAATGCAGTCAATATATGAACCTGGTGAAATTGAAGAAGAAAGACGCCTTGCTTATGTTGGAATAACAAGAGCGAAGAACGTTCTTTATTTATTGAACACTCGTTCAAGAATGATTTTTGGCTCAACAAGATATAATCAACCATCAAGATTTTTAAAAGAATTACCAGATGAGTGTTGCGAATATCTTGTTAAACCACAGAAACCAATTAATAAACCTGTTGCAACTCAAACAAATAAGCCAATTAATCGTGGATTTGGTTTATCAAATTCAACACAAAAATCAACTGATAAGTTTATGGTTGGCGAACAAGTCAAGCACCGTGTATTTGGTGTTGGTATGATTGTTTCACTTAAACCTATGGGCAATGATGTGCTTATGGAAATTGCCTTTGAAAAGGTCGGAACTAAGAAGATTATGCAAAATATGGGAGCCGTTAAAAAGGCGTAAAAAAAGAGGTCAGACGACCTCTTTTTTATATATCCATAAACGGATTAGTAATATTTGAAAAGTTAACATTTATTAATTCTCGCTGTTGGTTATAACGATAGAAACTCATTATAAGTCCGATTGAGAAATAAATACAAAGGTTTGAAGAGCCACCGGCACTGAAGAATGGTAATGTGATACCAATAACCGGAAGCAACATCAAGCACATTCCAACATTGATAATAACTTGTCCTGCAATCATTCCTGCAACGCCATAGCACATCACTTTTGTATTACCGATTTTATCGTGTTTTCCAGTTCTTGCAATTCTGATTGTAATAGCAGTTAATAATAGCAACGCTACAACACAACCGACAAAACCGAGTTCTTCACCGATAACTGTGAAAATCATATCGTTTTCACCTTCAGGAATGCCATTACGTGTTTGCGTATATATCCCGTTAAATAAACCTTGTCCTGTAATTCCGCCACCTTTTATAGCTGCCATACCTCGTTCTTGCTGATAAATAATATCAGGATAAAGTTCAGG
Organism: Candidatus Fimenecus sp.; assembly: GCA_045613685.1. Taxonomy (GTDB): domain Bacteria; phylum Bacillota; class Clostridia; order Oscillospirales; family Acutalibacteraceae; genus Fimenecus. The sequence goes on from JAZLBL010000033.1 coordinate 36,739, forward strand.
ATAGGCGAGAGCTAAAAATCTTTGTTTTTGTATATTACCTAATAAGAACATCCATATTAAAGGTAACGAAGCACCGACCAAAAGTCCAGCACCCAAAAAATAACCCCAATGAAGACCTGCAACATAGAGCATTACAACAGTAATAATCATAAATACAAGAGCTGAACCCAAGTCGCCAGAAATAATAACAAGACCAATTGGAATTATTGCGTGAATACCTAATAGCAAAACAGTAAGAATATTGTTGATATTATTCTTAACTTTTTCTAAATGTACACCGAATGTGATAATGAAACCGATTTTTACAATTTCTGACGGTTGAAAATAGATTCCTGTCGCACCAAGTTTCAACCAAGTTCGAGCGTCAGGACGTTCAGGCGGTCCAATACCAAATTTAAGGGTAATGAGCATAATACCGACACAGAATATCGCTATCAAAGGCCATAGTTTCATAATAAACTCATAGTCAATTAACGAAATTATTATAGCAATTATAAGTCCTGCAATGACAGCGGCGACCATAACAATAAAGTCACGACTAAAATTTGAGCCATCAGGTGCATTCTGAAGTGTAGCAGTCATAACACTTGTGCAACCAAATGCAGATGTGAGCATACACAACAATAATAATATCTTGTCGGTTTCAATTATGAAATTTTTAATTGTTTTAAAAATAGCTTTCATATTTTCACCATTATAAATTAGCTTTTATTTGTGAATTAATTTTTTCACGGGTATTAAGTAACCAATCGTTTGAATGTGGATAATCAGAAAATGTAATTGAGTGTTTTCCGTTTTCTTCTATAATATTAAGACATTCTGTCTTATTAGTCAACTTTTCAAGCGTTTTTAGTGCTGCCATATCCTGTAACGCATCATAAAAAACTTTTAATCGAATTGAATGTAAAGGCGTTCCATCTTTGTTAGGATAAACAACAAAACAGTCTCCAGATGGGAAAGCTTTGCCTGCATCTGTAACTTCAAATGGGTCAATTAAACCTTTTGAAAGTTGACTATAATAAAAATTATAACCCCAATGTAAAAAGCCTTTTATGTCATATTTATACATTTGATAGCCAATTACACGAGTTCTTATAGAATCATTGCAAAAAAATCTGTTTGAAACATATTTTTTGATTTGCGCACTGCAATAATAAGTCCATAAATCTTTGCCTTTGCCAAGGAATTTATCAATATGGTCATTTGATGGAATAGGGTTGGATACAATTCCTAATCTATAAAACCGTACATCTGACAGTGCATCAACAATTTTATAACCTTTAAATAATTTATGGATAAGTTTTGAGGCTTTAGAATATGAATAAAGCATCGCAAAATTTGGCTCATCACTAACATGAATCAAAATGTTATCTTTTAAATTGTTTTCTTCGAAATATTTTTTTAATTCAATAGAAAACACTTTCAAAAAAGTTATATATTCTTTTGAGTTTGCCTTGGTTTCCCATCCAAAAATCTTTTTATATTCACCATCAACGGTTGCCATAATTTTTGGTGCGTGTTTTGCACCCCATTGTGTGAAAAAATGCGCCATTTCAAAATGAGTAATCCCACATCTTTTTGACATTTCAATCCACTTTGTCAACTTATCAAAATTAAAAGAATACTCGCCATTATTTATCGATATGTCAACTAACTGTACTGTAGGTCTTTCTTTTCCAATCTCAGTATCAAGTGGTGGGGTAAATATTGGAGTTAAAACACAATTCATTCCATAATCACATGCTGCTTTTAAGAAGTTTTCAGTCACACGCCAGTACTCATCAGAAAAAGCTTCAAATCCATAATAAGACATTAAGCAATCAGTATGAAACCAATTTGTGTAAAGGAAATCAGAGAAATCTAATTCGGCGTCAATAATTTCAATGTTAATTTTTTCAGAAAAACCATCAATAGTTATTGAAAAAAGGTGATTACCAAAAGTATTTTGATTTGCGTCAATTTCAACCCAAATTGAATTAATACCTTTTCTTAACTCCAATTTATTGCTAATTGGAATTAATAAATCGGGATAATATCCATTTTCACTAAAACGATAATAATTATCTGCACCTTTTGCCATTGGTAAATCGGACTTGACATCAACAACTTTATAAAGCTTATATTCTTCTAAACTTGTTTCAAAATTACAATCAATATTTACTTCTTCGCTGGTTTCTATTGCTATTTGAAAGGATTTTTTCTCATTTCTGAGCATTGAAAAACATTTAAGTGATTCACTAGGTATTTTATCGTTAAAATATAATTTTTCAAGTGAAGAGATTATTCTAACATTTGTTATTACACTCACAAAATCACCCCTTTACAATTATAATAAATTTTAGACTATTTTTACTGTTTTGTAAAGATATGTGATAGTATTTTATTATATTTGCACCTTGCAGAATAACATTTATAGTGATAAAATATAAAACTGAATTAAGATATGAAGGTGAATTATTTGAACACAAGAGAAGATGTTAGAAACATAGCAATTATTGCTCACGTTGACCACGGAAAAACTACCTTGGTTGATGAGCTTTTAAAACAAAGTGGTATATTCAGACAAAATGAGCAAGTTCAAGACAGAGTGATGGACTCTAACGACCTTGAAAGAGAACGTGGAATTACAATTCTTTCAAAAAACACATCTGTTCAATACAATAATATAAAAATCAATATTGTTGATACACCTGGTCACGCAGACTTTGGTGGTGAAGTTGAACGAATACTTATGATGGTTGATGGTGTGCTATTACTTGTTGATGCATTTGAAGGTTGTATGCCACAAACAAGATTTGTTTTAAAAAAGGCACTTGGACTTGAAAAGAAAGTTGTAGTTGTAGTTAATAAAATTGACAGACCAGGAGCACGTCCTGACGAAGTAATTGACGAAGTTCTTGATTTGTTTATTGAACTTGGTGCTAATGATGACCAGTTAGAATTTCCTGTTATATATGCATCTGGTAGAGATGGATATGCATCTGCTGACCCAAATGCAAGAGATGGTGATATGCGACCATTGTTTGATGCTATTGTTGAAAATATAGAAGCACCAAAAGGAGATATTGATGCGCCTTTACAAGTCTTGTTTTCAAGTCTTGATTATGACGACTATATCGGTAGAATAGGCATTGGTAGAGTTGAACGTGGCAGAATAAATCGTAATGATAATGTTGTGTTATGTAAAGCTGATGGCACACAGGAAAATGTAAAGATTTCTCGTCTATATCAGTTTGATGGCTTGAAACGTGTTGAGGTTGAAAATGCATCTATTGGTGATATAATTTGCGTTTCAGGTATTACTGGACTAAATATTGGTGAAACAATTTGTTCAACTGACTGCATTGAGCCATTGCCATTTATCAAAATTGATGAACCAACAATCTCAATGAACTTTATCGTAAATGATAGTCCTTTTGCAGGCAAAGAAGGTAAGTTCGTAACATCAAGAAACCTTCGTGACAGACTATTTAAAGAAGTAGAAACAAATGTAAGTATGCGTGTTGAAGAGACTGATTCTACTGATACTTTCAAAGTTTCAGGTCGTGGAGAATTACATCTCTCAATTTTGATTGAAACAATGCGTCGTCAAGGCTATGAATTTCAGGTTTCAAGACCAAAAGTTATTACAAAGGTTGAAAATGGCCTGTTGTTGGAGCCAATGGAACTTTTAATTGTTGAAGTACCTGAAGAATATGTTGGCGCTGTAATGATGAAAATAGGTTCGCGCCGTGGTGAACTTGAAAATATGGGCACTCGTGATGGTGGCTCAACTCATCTTGAATTTAAAATTCCAGCACGTGGTTTAATTGGGTATCGTTCAGAGTTTATGACAGACACAAATGGTAATGGTATTATGAATAATCTTTTTGCTGGTTATGAGCCGTTTAAAGGCGACATTGAAACACGTGAAAGAGGTTCAATCGTTGCTCACGAATCTGGCGAAAGTACTGCATATGGTCTTTTCAATACTCAGGATAGGGGAAGATTGTTTATTGGTCCTGGTGTTCCAGTGTATGAAGGTATGATTGTTGGCGAATGTTCAAAAAATGAAGATTTAACTTGTAATATTTGCAAATCAAAACATTTAACTAATACTCGCGCTTCAGGCTCTGATGATGCATTAAGACTCATCCCACATACTGTATTAAGTCTTGAACAGTCAATGGAATTTATAAAAGATGATGAGCTTATGGAAGTAACACCAGTAAGTATTCGTTTAAGAAAAACTATTCTTTCCAAAGATTTAAGATTAAAACAACAGTTTAAAAAGAAATAAATTTTACTAATATAGTATAGGAGGTGATACCGTGAAAGGAATGAAAATTGGTATTGATTTTGGCTCTGCATCAATTAAAATCTATGCAGAAAATAAGGGCATAGTTGTTAATGAGCCATCTATTGCAGCTATTTCTGTTGATACTCGTCAACCTATTGCTTTCGGCAAGTCTGCTGATGAGATGTTAGGGAGATGTGGCGAAGAAATTGAAATAGTAAAAGTAATTCAAAACGGTGTCATTTCTGACTTTGTCTTAGCAGAAAAAATGCTAAGATACTATTTAGAATATGTTTGTGGTAATAGAGTTTACAAACCTAATGTTATGATATCCTTGTCAACCAACGCAACCAGTTTTGAAAAGAAAACTTTTCTTGATGCTGTTACTTTAGCGGGCGCTGGTCGAGTATGTTTAGTTGAAGGTGTTTTAGCATCAGCTTTTGGATGTGGAGTTGACCCTAAAAAAATTGGTGGACGAATGGTGCTTGATATTGGTCATCAAGTCACAGAGTTTGTTATTATTTCAATGGGTAGTATAGCAGGAGCAGGTGCAATTAATCGTGGAAGTTTCGATATCGACTGTGCTATTGAGCGTCATTTGAAACGTGATAGAGATATTCTTGTTGGGCCACATACTATTCGTGAAATCAAAAATAAAATTACAACTGCTGTTTTGCGTGATTATGAAACTGCTTTATTTATTTCGGGTAAAAGTAATCTTGATGAAATGCCGATTTCATTTGAAATAACATCAAGAGAAATATATCCTTTTGTTGATGAGCAGATTTCACTTCTTGTCAGTGAAATTCATAACTCAATGTTAAAAATTCCACCTGAATTATTGGCTGATGCTGCTGACCATGGAATAAGTATTTGTGGTGGTGGTTCTTTGATTTTTGATATTGCGCAAAGACTTGAAAAAGAAACAAATATACGTTGTGAAGTGGTTAATGAACCTACACTATCAAAAGTAAAAGGGCTTGGAAAACTTTTAAAAAACGATAAACTGTTAGAAGATAATGGTTATAGATTTATTTTTAAAGATGAAATCAGAGAAAGAATTAAAAGATTAGATAGCAAAAATATATAAATAAGAGCACACTGTGTGGTGTGCTCTTATTTTATTTGGCTTGCGATTTCTTTTAAAAAAATACAAGACTTTATAAACTTTTCTTTTTCATCGTTTTTTAGGTCGAGAACTATAATATCTTCTATTCCATTACGACCAATAATCGCAGGCAAGCCCGCATAAATATTTTTAATTCCGTATTGACCATTGAGCATTACAGATACTGTTAAAGCACTTTTTTCGTCGCCAAAAATCGCTCTGACAATTCTTACAAGTGACATTCCAATTCCGTAGTATGTTGCGCCTTTTGCGCTAATAATCTCTTGTGCAGCTCCTGTTACATTTTTGCTGATTCTATTTAAATCATTAATTGAAAACTTTCCGTTTGAATGTTCAATAACATCATAAACACTTTTAGTTGTAATATATGCCTGTGACCATGGAACAATCTCACTATCACCATGCTCGCCAATTACATATGCGTGTACATTTCTAGGGTCAATTTTGAAATAATCACCCAATAAATAACGAAGACGCGCTGTGTCAAGTGTTGTGCCGCTTCCAATTACTTTTTTCTTATCAAACCCTGACAAATCAAGCGTGATTTTTGTCATTATATCAACTGGGTTGGTTGCTACTAAAAAAATGCCATCAAAACCACTTTTTACAATCGGCTCAATTATTGTCTTGAACACTTCAACATTTCGTTGAAGAAGTGCAATTCTTCCTTCTCCATCTTTTTGATTAACTCCCGCAGCGATTACAACTATATCTGCATCGTGGCAATCAGAATATTCACCATCAAAAATTAACATGTTCCTTTTTGCAAATGCTAATCCGTGATTCATATCCATCGCTTCACCGTGCGCTTTTGTTTTATTTATATCAATGAGCACTAGTTGGTCACATTCACCGCTGTTCATCAATGCATATGCAAAACTCATTCCTACAAAGCCAGTGCCAACTAGGGCGACTTTTTTTAAATCCGTGTTTTTCATTTTTTCACCTATTATACTATTGAAATATTATACTTTTCTAACCAGTAATTCATTTGAACAAAATATGCTATTGTTTGTGGCGTTGTCATTAATTGACCATACCACGGCTCATTTCGGTCTGTATTCATTAGTTTTTGCAATTCTTCTCTTTTTATGAATTCAAAAATCTTTGATGACGGATTTTCTATGATTGTTTTTAACATATCTGACACTATTTTCATATATTCAGGATTATGTGTTTTAGGGTATGGGCTCTTCTTTCGCCAAAGTACTTCTTCGGGTAAAACATCACGCATTGCTTCGCGTAAAAGACCTTTCTCATATGATTTATAGTCTTTATATTCCCATGGCACAGAATAGAGATATTCGGCGATTCTGTAATCACAGAAGGGTACTCTTACTTCTAGTGCGTTATACATACTCATTCTATCCTTACGGTCTAAAAGAGTTTGCATAAACCAATCAAGATTTAACTTCATCATTTCTTTCATTCTTGATTCGAGCGGGGATAACCCATTAATTTTTGATGTGTTTATAAGGGTATCTTTATAACGTGAATAAACATAATTTTCGGCACTAGGAATTTTTATGTCATCTCTCAAAAATGTTTTTCTGTACTCAGTTGACTGTGCCCAAGGAAAACCGTTAACAGCTCTGATTTCTTTGTCTCGATACCAAGGATAACCACCAAAAATTTCATCAGCACATTCACCTGATAAAGCTACTGTGCAGTGATTTTTAATCTCTTTGCAGAACAAAAGTAATGATGAGTCAACATCACTCATTCCTGGTAAATCCCGTGCATCCACAGCTTTATACAATGCGTTTGCAAGGTCCTGATTATTCAAGGTAATTAAATGATGCTCACAATTAAGATGTTCAACCATTTTTTTAATGTATTCCGTATCACTATTTGGCTGGAATTTGCTTGACTTAAAATATTTATCATTGTTCTCATAGGTAACGGAAAATGTTTTTAATTGTTGATTTTTTTCTTTAAAATATGAATTTGCGACTGACGATATAATACTGGAATCAAGTCCACCTGAGAGGAATGTACCAACAGGTACATCTGATATTAATTGCCTTGTTATAGAATCTTTTACAAGTTCTCGTACTTTTTCAACTGTTTGTGCAAAATTATCTGTATGCTCTTTGTCTTTTAACGTCCAGTATTTTCTGATTTTAATGCCGCTCTTATTGTAATAACCACAGCATGCGGGCTTTATTTCATAAATATCTTTAAACACGCCACAGCCCGGAGTTCTGCCTGGTCCAATAAACATTATTTCTGCTATTGAATTTTCGTCAATTATTGGCTCAACGTATTTATGTTCTAGTAAAGCTTTAATTTCTGAGCCAAATATAAAAGAATTATTCTTTATAGTATAAAATAGAGGTTTAACACCAATTCTATCACGAGCAAAAAATAGTCTTTTTTCATTGTCATCCCAAATAGCAAAAGCAAAAATACCATTAAATTTTTCTAAACAATTTTCTTTCCATTGCACATATGATTTTAATATAACCTCTGTATCTGAATGGCCTATGAATTTATGCCCGTATTCAATTAGTTCTTTTTTTATTTCTTCAGTATTATATAACTCGCCATTATATACAAGTGTATATTCATTTTCACCATATTGTGTTGTCATTGGTTGAATACCATTTTCAATATCTATGACACAAAGCCGCGAATGAATAAGTGCTACATTATCTTTAATATATATTCCGTTTTGGTCAGGACCACGTGGTGCTAAAACTTTTTGCATTTTTAAAAATGAATCTTTATTTTTAACCACAGAAAAATCAAATGAAACTTCACCTGCAATACCACACATAAAAATCACCTCAAAATATTACTTCATAATAGAATATGAATTTCTAACAAAAAAATACTATTTAAAATCTTTTATTTCTGTTTTAAATATGATAAAATATCGAAAAAGAGGTGGTAGTGTGTCGCGATTTTTGAATCATATTGGCTCGTTTTTTCCTAAACTTCAAAAAGATTTCAAAATTTATGATGGGGAAGTTTTTTCAGAAGTTTATGACGGTGATTTTTACAATGATATACCCTTTGAAAAATACATAAATAAAAATGTGTTTGTTCCGTTAGATAATGCTACATTTATCCGTGATTTTGATGCAAAACCTGATGACCCAACGATTAACAATGCTCCCGTTATTAACCTTGCCATTGAACAGTGTAGTAATAACGGTGGGGGAATTGTCGTTGTAGATGGTGGTAACTATACTTGCGGAACTATTTATCTTAAAAGTAATGTTGTTTTATATATTGAAAAGAACTCTTCAATCGTTGCATCACATATAAGTGATGATTATACTGAAAATGCTTTGATTTATGCTGATGGTTGTGAAAATATCGGCATTATTGGTCCTGGTAAAATATGTGGTGAGGGTAATTTCTTTTCATTGAAGCCACTTTTGCCACCAAAAACTGAACCATTTACTAAGGCGCTTGATGTATGGGATTTGCGACAGGAATACAGAAAGAGAATTCGCTTTCCACACAAATCTAAATACGGTTTTTTGATACTATTAAAAAACTGTAGTCAAATCAAACTATATAATTTTATTCTTGAAAATGCTGCCATGTGGACTTTAAATATAAATTCCTCAAATAATGTTAATATTTCAAATATTGTAATAAACAATAATCGTCATGTAGCAAATTGTGATGGTATAGATATTTGTGGTTCGTCAAATGTTGTTATTAAAAATTGTTTTGTGTCAACTGCTGATGATGGAATTGTGCTTAAAAATAATATGAGTATTGCAACATCTGGTGACGATGGGCTTAAAATTAAGAACAACCTTGATGTTACTTGTAAAAACGGGATGAGCAATATTTATATTCGCGATTGTGAAGTCGTTTCTTGCACAAATTCATTTAAGATTGGCACAGAAACTTCATTAGATATTAGCGATGTTACTGTTGAAAATTGTAAATTCTATCTCACAGATATTTATCCTGCAGGTGTTAGTGGTATTTCAATAGAATCCTGTGATGGTGCAAAAGTTAGCAACATAAACATTTCTGACATTGAAATCGATTCCATGGCGTGTCCGTTATTTATTCGTATTTGTAACCGTAATGGTGACAATAAGTCTGAATTGGACGGCAGAGGAGTAATTACTAATGTTTCAATAAATAATATTAA
>JAZLBL010000034.1:0-3683 GCA_045613685.1 Candidatus Fimenecus sp.
TGAATGAGGATTAAGAGCAATCTGAACATTACAGCCGCTTTCAATTTTAAGCTCTTTCATAAGCTTGATAGCTGAATCGTTGAGCATTTTTTCGTCTTCTTTGCTAAGTGTCATAATTGGTGCTACAACACATGAGTCGCCAGTGTGCACACCAACAGTGTCGATATTTTCCATACCACAAATTGTGATAGCGTGGTCATTTGTGTCGCGCATAACTTCGAACTCAATTTCTTTATAACCCTTAACTGATTTTTCAATAAGAACCTGGTGAACAGGAGAAAGGTTGAATGCGTTAACGCCGATTTCCATAAGTTCTTCGTCGTTATAAGCAAAGCCGCCACCTGTACCACCTAAAGTGAATGCAGGACGAAGAACAACAGGATAACCGATTCTGTTTGCTGCTTCTTTCGCTTCTTCTAAAGAATAAGTGATTTCTGAAGGAATAACTGGCTCACCAATTGATTCGCAAAGTTCTTTGAACAACTCACGGTCTTCTGCACGTTCAATTGAAGCACTTGAAGTACCAAGAAGTTCAACACAGCACTCTTTAAGAATACCTTTTTTCTCAAGTTGCATTGCAAGGTTAAGACCTGTCTGACCACCGATGCCAGGAATAATTGCATCAGGACGCTCATGGCGGATAATCTTTGCCACATATTCGAGAGTCAATGGTTCCATATACACTTTATCAGCGATAATTGTATCAGTCATAATAGTTGCAGGGTTTGAGTTGCAAAGCACAACTTCATAACCCTCTTCTTTAAGTGCAAGACAAGCTTGTGTGCCTGCATAGTCAAATTCGGCTGCCTGACCGATAACGATAGGACCTGAGCCAATAATAAGAATCTTTTTGATATCTGTTCTTTTAGCCATTAATTGTTTCCTCCTAAAATTCTTATAATCTATGTTTTACTTTTTATATACAACTTTGCCATCACAGACGGTCATAAGACAACGCCCGTTCACTTTCCAACCCTTAAAAGGAGTTGCTTTGCCAAGTGAGATAAACTCTTCTGGGTCAACTGTGTATTCTTCTTCTACATCCCAAATAGAGTAATCACAGCCCAATTCTATGCCGAAACGGTTTCTTGGGTTAATTGCCATAAGCTCTACAAGACGCTCCATAGTAATTATACCAGTTTTTACAAGATAAGTATACATTATTGGGAATGCAGTTTCAATGCCTACCACACCGAAAGCACTATTGGGGAGACCTTTTGATTTTTCTTCTGCCGAGTGTGGTGCATGGTCAGTAGCAATCATATCAATTGTGCCGTCTATGATACCCTCGATAAGAGCATCTCGGTCTTCCTTACCTCTCAAAGGTGGATTCATTTTAAATCGACCATCTTCTTCTAACATCGAGTCATCCATCACAAGATAATGCGGACCAGTTTCGCAGGTTATATCAACACCCTCTGCTTTTGCTTTTCGGATTATATCTACACTTTCTTTTGTTGAAATGTGGCAAACGTGATATTTAACGCCTATTTCTTTCACAAGCTCAATATCTCTTGCAATCTGCATCCATTCACTTTCAGAGCAGATGCCACGATGACCATGCTCTCTCGCATAATCACCATCGTGAATATAACCACCACGAAGAAGTTCGTTAACCTCACAATGAGCAACAATTAGTTTGTCTAATGCTTTTGCTCTTTTCATTGCGGCTCTCATCATTTCGTCGGACTGAACGCCCCTGCCATCATCTGAAAAAGCGATAACATCAGGTGCCATACCGTCAAGGTCAGAAAGTTCTTCACCCTTTTGACCCACTGTGATAGAGCCATAAGGATAAACATGAATGCAAGCCGAATCTTCAATGATATCTTTTTGAATTTTCAAGTGTTCAACGCTATCAGGCACAGGGTTCAAGTTTGGCATTGTGCAAACTGCCGTGTAGCCACCCCTTGCAGATGCCTTGCTACCTGAAGCTATGGTTTCTTTATAAAAAAAACCTGGCTCTCTGAAATGCACATGCACATCACAGAAACCAGGAAATACATAATAATTTTTAAAATCACACACAACATCAGCACATTGTGGTGCTAATGAGTTAGAAATTTCGGCAATAATTCCGTTGTTAATTAAAATGTCTTGTTGAATAAATTGTGAATTACAATAAACATTTGCATTTTTAATTAACTGCTTCATTCAATCACCTTTAAAACCAAATTTCATTATTTAAAATAATAACATATTTATATGATATATGTCAATAAATTCAAAGCACAATATATGTAAAAAAGTGGAGTATTTATACCCCACTTTTTTGTATGAATTAATAGTTTTCTGCTTTTTCCATAAAATAAGCCTGTGGGTGTGCACAAACTGGGCAAAGTTCTGGTGCTTTTTTACCAATATGAACGTGTCCACAATTTGAACAAATCCAAACAATATCGTTATCTTTTGAGAATACGATTCCATCCTGAATATTTTCAAGAAGCTTCTTGTATCTTTCTTCGTGTTCTTTTTCAATGGCACCAACCATTTCAAAGAGTGCAGCAATATTGTCAAAACCTTCTTCTTTTGCTACTTTTGCAAAATCAGCATACATTTCTGTCCATTCATAATTTTCGCCTTCGGCAGCATCTTTAAGATTTTCAACAGTAGTTGGAATTCCACCATCGTGAAGAAGTTTAAACCAGATTTTTGCGTGTTCTTTTTCGTTGTTAGCAGTTTCTTCAAAAATCTGTGCAATCTGAACATATCCATCTTTCTTTGCTTTAGATGCATAATATGAATATTTGTTTCTTGCCTGTGACTCACCTGCAAACGCAGTCATAAGATTTGCTTCTGTTCTTGAACCTTTAAGTTCCATTAAAAATCACTCCTTGTTTTTTATAATATTATTCTACCATAATTTTCAAAAAATACAACTAATGTAGAAAAATTTTTTAATGTATGTTATAATACTTTTGAGGTGGAAAATATGGGAAGAATATTTATCGAGCCAATCGGCTATATAGAAAATGATTATAAAGAAAAATTTGGTATTCCACGACAAAGTGGATTATCAGAATCTGTTATTTCAAGAGTAGTATTCGAGGATGACTATAAAGACCCAAATTATTTTAAAGATATTCAAGAGTTTTCTCATATCTGGTTAATATGGTATTTTTCTGATGTTAATAAGAAAAACATTAAGCCTACCGTCAGACCACCAAAATTAGGTGGAAATAGACGCGTTGGTGTGTTTGCAAGTCGCTCACCTTTTAGACCTAACAGAATTGGAATTTCGTGTGTTAAACTTATTAAAGTTGATTTTGGTTATAAAAGAATTACACTATATGTAACCGGTGCCGATTTGATGAATGGAACACCAATTATTGATGTTAAACCATACTTACCATATACTGATAGCAGACCTGACGCAACAAATGGATTTGCATCAGATGATGTAAATGGTTTACTTGATATAAAATGCAGTGATGAACTTTTAATGAAGATTCCATTTGATATGGTTGATGGCTTGGTTGAAACATTAAAGCACGACCCAAGGCCTTCATATCAGAATGACAAAGAAAGAGTTTATGGTATGACTTATGGTGATTTGCAGGTAAAATTTAAAGTTGATGGCAATGAGCTTACGATTACAGAGATTATATAGAAAAAAGCCACATTTTTTGTGTGGCTTTTTCTTATAGGTTAATTTTTCTATCCTTAAAATAATATTCTTTATC
>JAZLBL010000035.1:0-56140 GCA_045613685.1 Candidatus Fimenecus sp.
TATTCTGCAGATGCACTGGCATAAACGAAAGGCAATTCGAGAACAATATCAATGCCGCTTAAAAGTGCTGCTTTAACTCTTGTTTCCTTTGAAAAAATTGCAGGTTCTCCCCTTTGAACAAAGTTACCACTCATTACTGCAACGATAATGTCATTTTCAGTTTTAACCGAATCAATTAAATACTTGTGTCCGTTATGAAAAGGATTAAACTCGCAAACTATACCGATTACTGACATAAACAACCTCACTAAATGAAGAAAATTACTTGAAATTAAATAAATACAAGTATATAATAATATAGATTTGATTTTACTTCAAGATAAAAGTAAAAAAACGGAGGAAATGAATAATGAAAATTCTCGTTATTAATGCAGGTAGTTCATCTCTTAAATATCAGCTTATTGATATGACAGATGAAAAAGTTATCGCAAAAGGTATTTGCGAAAGAGTTGGTACTGATAATGCTTGTATCGGCTTTAATACACCTAACGGAAAGATTGAGTATGAAGTTCCAATGAAGAACCATACTGCAGCTTTCGCGGAAGTTAAGAAAGTTCTTACTGAGGGTGATTACAAAGTTATCGATGACATCAGCGAAATCACAGCTGTTGGTCACCGTGTTGTTCAGGGGGGTTCTCTTTTCAACAAGAGTATGCTCGTAACAGACGAAGTTATTAAGGGTATCGAAGATTTGTGTGCACTTGCTCCACTTCACAACCCTGCTCACATTCAAGGTATCAATGCAAGTATTGAACTCTTCGGTAAAGATGTTCCACAGGTTGTTGTTTTTGACAACGCCTTCCACAGCACAATGCCTGCAGAAGCATACACATTCCCTGTGCCTTATGAATTCTATGAAAAATATCAGATTCGTAAATATGGTTTCCATGGTACATCACATCGCTTCGTAAGTGCAAGATGTGCAGAAGTTATGGGCAAGGATATTGAAGACCTTAAAATTGTTACATGTCACCTTGGCAACGGCTCATCAATCACAGCTGTTAAGGGTGGCAAAGTAATCGACACAACAATGGGTCTTACTCCACTTGATGGTCTTATTATGGGTACTCGTTGCGGCGCTGTTGACCCATCTGCTATTCTTTATATTATGGAAAAAGAAAACCTTTCAGTTAAAGAAATGGATACTCTTCTTAACAAGAAGTCAGGTATTCTTGGTATTTCAGGCGTTGGCTCTGACGACCGTGATGTTAAGAAAGAAGCATTACTCAACGAAAAAGGTCTTGGCGAGCGTTGTGCACTTGCAAGAAACATTCTTGCTTATCAGATTAAGAGATATATTGGCGCTTATGCTGCTGCGATGGACGGTATTGACGCTATCGTATTCACAGGTGGTATCGGTGAAAACGCTGAAGATATCCGCACAAAGATTTGTAAAGAACTCACATTCCTTGGAATTGAAGTTGACGAAGAATATGGTAAAACTCTTATCAGAGGTGCTGAAGGCGAACTTTCAACAGCAAATTCAAAGGTTAAGGTATTTGTTCTTCCTACAAATGAAGAACTTGTTATCGCAAGAGATACAAGAGATATCGTAAATTCACTTAACAAATAATTGAATTAAAACAAAAAATTAAGCCGTGCTTTTAAGCACGGCTTTTTAGTTTAATAAGATTTAATTAATTCTTCGTCTGCTGAAACTTTTTTGTCTGGTTTTTTAGCTACTGCAAATGCGATATTCTTTGAGTGGTCTCCAACACGTTCAAAGTCGATGAGAGTATTCACAAACATCATACCTGCACGAGTTTCACAATGCTCTTCGTTAAGACGACGAAGATGTGCATTCTGATATTTTTCTTTAAGATTATCTGATGCGGTTTCAAGAGTTTCAATACGTTTTGCTTCTTCAAGTGTTAATTCTTGTTTTTCAAACGAATCGATTGAAGCATTAAGCAATTCAACAACACATTTGCGCATTGTTTCAAGTTCTGCAACTGCTTCATCAGAAATAGCAAGTTTTTCGTTGCTACGTACTACTGCTGCTTCACTAAGGTTAACGGCGTGGTCACCGATACGCTCGATATCATTGACAACATGGAAGAGACGACCAATATATTTAGCGTCTGAATAGTCTAAATCAAGAGCATTGATTTTAACAAGATGTCTTGTAATTCCGTGATTCAAGAAGTTAATAACCTCTTCAACAGATTCAATCTTTTCGCCCTTTGATGTATCATTTTCAATAAGAGCTTTTGCTGCACGGTCAAAGTTGTCCCTTGCAAGCTCTGCCATTCTGACAACTTCTTTGCCAATCTGTTCAACAGCAACTGGTGGTGTTGAAAGAAGATGAGAGTCATAAAATTTAAATTCAAGTTTTGAATCTTCAGGTTCTTTATCAGGAACAAGAATACACGCCATTTTAATAATCCAATTAGCAAATGGGAATAAAACAATGGTATTTACAACATTGAATATAATATGTGCCGCTGAAATCTGGGCAGATACATTATCACTTAATCCTGCAAGCCATGTAGTATAAGGTGTAAAGGCTGTTATGAATAAGAATATTACTGTGCCTATAACATTAAAGAGCAAGTGCATAACTGCAGTTCTTTTTGAATTTGTTTTTGAACCAGCAGCAGAAAGAAGTGCAGTAACACAAGTACCAATATTCTGTCCTAAAAGGATATAAACAGCAAATTCAATCGGAACAAGTCCTTGAATCGCAAGAGCTTGCAAAATACCTATACTTGCAGATGAACTCTGAATAATTGCTGTGAGCACAAGACCAATGAGAACACCAACAAAAGGATTGCTGAAGTTTGTCATAAAGTATGTGAAAACTTCTGACTCACCTAATGGTGCCATACCATAAGCCATCAATTCCATACCTACAAAAAGCATACCAAAGCCCGCAATGGTTTGACCAATATGTTTTATAATATCTTTTTTCACAAAAAGCATTGCAAAAACGCCAAGAACGAGAGCAACAGGTGCAATCATACCTAAATCCATTGCAATAAGCACGCTAGTAACGGTTGTACCAATATTGGCACCCATAATAACACCAACAGCTTGTGCAAGATTCATAAGTCCCGCGTTAACAAAACCAACAACCATAACCGTTGTTGCTGATGAGCTTTGAATAATTGCAGTAACAAGTGCGCCCATAAGCACTGCTAAAAATCTGTTTTTAGTGAGAACACCTAAAATCTTTTTCATTTTTGAGCCAGCGGCATATTCAAGTCCCTGACCCATAGCATCGATACCGTAAAGGAATAAACCTATACCAGTAAAAAATGACAACAAATTCATTAACTCCATATTTTTATACTCCTTATTTTGTCATTTTAATCTTTTCATTATATTTATATTCATTACCGCGTTCACCGAGATGGAAAACGGATTTATTTCTTACTTTAAACCACATCTTTTTCTCAATTCTTGAATAGTTGATGTTTTTTGACTTCATATACATCTTGAAGAAATCAAGACGCTTATAGAAATCTTTATAATTCTTAAACTTATCTTCGGTCCACGCACCTTCTGCAACTGCAAAAATTCTTGGATACACAGAAAATTCCCAAGCATTATATGTATCAATCCACTCTGCCCAAGATTCAAATTCAACACCAAGAACATTTTTCTCATTAACAAAGCCAGATTTTGCCACATTGTAGTTATAAACCTTTTTCAGTGGCACACGAGAATAAGAATAATCAAAATATAAAGTTGGACAAGAAGATACAATAAATTTGCGTTTATCATTTTCTTTTTTTATCCATGCTGGTGTGCGATAAATCCAATACTGACCGATTATATCGCTATCTGTATTTTCGCCAATGCCATCATTCCACTCAATATTTGTTTTACCAAGTTTTTTAAGCATTTCGTTGATACGATTATTAAAGTACACCTGTAAATCTTTGCCTTTTTCAAAGCCAAGTTCTTTCATTTTCTGTTGACAAACAGGGCAATCTTTTTCCCAGATTTTATATCCTTTTGAAGCTTCGTCACCACCCATATGAAAATACTTATATGGGAACAATTCACAGACTTCTGTTAAAAGTTTTTCAACAAAGTCATAGGTTTCATCTTGACCTACACAAAGGACATCTTTTGTGATTCCGTTTTCACAGAAAACTTCATATTCACCTTTAAGACAAGATAGTTCAGGATAAGCCGCAAGAATTGCAACAGTATGACCTGGTAAATCAATTTCTGGAATTATATCAATACACAATTTGCTTGCATATTCAACAATTTCACGTATTTCATCTTTTTTATAATAGTGGAAATATTCGTTTCCATCTTTAGAAATTTCAGGATAGAGAAGATTGTTACATCCACCAAGAAGTTCATATTTTCTTTTACTACTGATTTCATTAAGACGTGGAAAAACTTCACTTTCTATTCTATAACCTTGGTCGTCGCAAAGATGCCAATGGAATTTATTGAGTTTTAAAAGTGCCATATTATCGAGCGTCTTTTTAACTGCATCAATTCCAAAAAAGTGGCGTGCTTCATCCATCATTCCACCACGATAAGAAAACTTTGGATAGTCATAAATATCTGCACCATTTAAAACTGCTACTCCACTATCTTTTTTAGATTGCATAATCATAATTTTGAGAGTAACAACACCGTAAAATGCACCATTTACATCTGATGCAGTAATCATAATACCTTCATTATTAATTTTTAATTTATAACCTTCACTACGGATTTTATCGTCTTTATTGATTTTGATTGCACCATTATGTGCATCTTTTTTTGTTTGTAAAAACTTTGAAAGATAGTTACCAGCTTTCAAAAATTCAGGGTTACAAAGAATAGCTGTTTCGCTTGTAACAGTATATGTACCATCTATTACTTCATATTTTTGTGGTTTTGGAATAATGCTATATTTAGGTGCTTTCATTATTCAATCTCCTTTAACACCTGACGGCAAAAATCAGGAATATCTGTAATCAATGCATCGCATCCCCAGTTTGTAAGTCTAATAATGTCTTCTTTAAGATTAACTGTCCAAGGATTAACGGCAATCCCAAGATTGTGCAATTCTAAAACTTCTTTATGTGTGATTAAATTTCTGTGTGGATGTGCCGCATTAGCTTTTAACTGTTGACAATATTTTGCAACTCCAAAAGTCATAATCTCATTGCCTAACTCGTCATCTTCATAAAGAAGAGCAGTTTTTAGATTATCATCAATTTCTTTAACTTGTCTTATGCACTCTGGGTTAAAACAAGAAATAATTGAATTTTTTTCAACACCAAAGTTATAAACTTCTTCAACAACTCTTTTGACTAAATCGTTATCTTTTTGTGGTGATTTAATTTCAATATTGATTAATTTCATATTTTTAACCAAAGTTAAAAGTTCTGCAAGTGTTGGTAATGTTACGCCTTTATACTCCTGAGAAAAATAAGAACCGAAGTCCATTCCACGTAATTGGGCAAATGTCATTTCGTCAATAGAACCCTTACCGTTTGATGTGGCATCAACAGTATAGTTATGACAAATAACGATTTCGCCGTCCTTACACAAATGAACGTCGGTTTCAATTCCGTCTGCATTAAATTGTATTGCTTTTAGGAAAGCAGGCAATGTGTTTTGCGGTGCTACTTTATTTGCGCCGCGATGTGCTAACACAAGGGGCATAATATCCAACTCCTTGGATGAATAATCGCAGTAATTAAAAAACTCAAAACTACCACAATATTATATTACCAAAAAAGCACACCATTTGTAAAGTATTATTTTCTTTTCATTAAATCTTCTAAAAATTCAACTATTTTGAATTTAAATTTATATTTTTCGCTATTAGTTACAATCTCTGTTTCATCAGTATTTAATACGTCTGAAAGTTCACATTCAGCGTTTGCTGCGGGCAAACACATAGGTGGAAACATCACACACCACCAATTCTGACCTTGCCCTTCCCCTATCACAACTTTTACTGCGGTATAATAACCAGCAGGTAAAGTAACAGAATTATCATAAGTTCGAGTTTTAAAATATTCTTCTCCAACAGTTATTTTTATCTTATAGTCAAAGCCTTCATTTTTTATTGTTTCAAGTGCTACTTGTTCGAGTTCATTTATATGTGGCACAAGAATTTTTTCTGCATCTTTACTTGTAACTGAACCGTCGAACAGTTCTTTACCTTGTTCTAATACTGCATCACGAACTTTTAGTTTGAGTTCTTGGTCTTCTTTGCTATCTGAATTTGCAATCACATGCATTCTAAGCATTTTGTCTCTTATATTGTCGCATTGTTTTGAAAACGTATTGATACTTGTTGCACAACAAATTACAAGTGCAATTAAAACAGATATTTCTATTTTTAGTATTGTTTTTTTCATAAATTCACTCCTTATGAGTGGATTATTGACATAGAAAAAAGATTTTAAACAAAAGAAAAAAGACGCAACAAGTGCGTCCATAATGGTTCCCCCACAAAGTCGGTTGCGGTGAATACTAACCTGCATGTTAAGCAGGTGGGTGCTTTCCGTTTTGTATCTGTGCTCCCTTCGTCCGTCAATATGACGGGAGGTCTGCTCCCAACAAACCGAGTATAAGCTCCCTTTTAGTGAGTGTTGGGTTAATATCATCCGCAGTTATCGGGCTTCGCAGGGTGTTATTATTATTTTCTATTTTTGATAAAATTACTCTTCATCAAATGCAAAAAGTTCTGAAAGTCTTTCTTCAAAAATTTTGCCAATTTCGTTGAATTCATTATCATCTTCAATTGGTTCCAAATATGTTTCGCCATCTTCTTCACAGACTTTGAGAATGATAAGCTCGCCGTCATCGTCGAGAATTTCTTCTGCTTCGTCATATACAGGAAGAAGTGCTACATATTTTGCTGTATCTGTTTCAATTCTGTCAAGTTCTTCAAAAACGTGCTCAACACCGTTTTCATCTATAACCGACACAAGGTCTGGATTGAATTCTTCACTCATATTTAATACTCCTTTATTTTAGTAAAATTACAATACATATACGCCTGATTCAAGAACAACAATTTCTTTACCACAAGAGCGTAAATATTTATAAACTGGTTCATCAAAGATTCTGAAATCATTAACTGAATAATCAGTTAAATTAATTGTGCGAACCTTATTTGAGTCTCTGTTACAAATAAACAACTCATTATCATATTTTGAAATTGATATTGGGTGTTCAAATGTGTTGGAATCTTTTGAACCAATTCTCATACTGAATTTTTTGTGTGAAACTGAATAACTAACTACACAGTTAAGGTCTGGAATAACACTCCAAATCTGACGGTCATCATAAACTGCACCACAGATTTCTGCACCCTGATAAAGCAAATCACTTGACCACACCATCTCACCAGTTGGAGAGAAAAATCCTGTTTCGCCTGTTGGATAAACCACTACTACCTGTTTTGATGGCAAAATGTCAGCATCACAAGAAACATAGTCACCTAACTGCTCTGCTATTTTTTTGTATTCCGGACCAAATTTATTTAAAAGATAAACACTTTTAGTAACCGGAGTGTTTTGCATTCTTTTTATATCGTATCCATAAAAACTGACTCTTGCCGAACCGTTTTCAAGAGTCTTTTTTCGAGTATAAATGATACCGTTTGAGAATGCGATGATGTCATAAATTGAATCACAGATTTTCTGCATAAACTCACCGCTATATATAAATTTTGAAATAGTATTCTTCGTGTTTTTATATTGTACTATTTTTTTCTCAATCGGTCAATATGATAAACTTAACAATTTTGTCTTAATTTATTCTTGCATTTTTCATCTTTATTCAAGCATTCTTTGTTAGTGCAATAAATTTTGCACTTGCCATCAGCATTACAAACTTCTACAAAAATTACATTCTTCCCAAAATGTGTACAAAACTGTTCATATGTTCTTCTAATCTCTGACATAAAATCACCTCTTATAATTTCTATGCATAAAAACATTATTTAAACAATAAAAATATTATGTCCAAAAAATATTTTTTAGAGGTGAAAAAAGTGCAATCAGCAAATGTTTTTCTTGGTATAATTTTCTCAGTTTATGCAATTATTATTTTTATTACATATATAAAATCAAAAAAGTTTTTTACAGCACTTCTTTTAACTGCTATGCAAGGTATTTGTGCTCTTTTTGCAGTCAACTTTATCGGCAAATTTATTGAAGTGCATATTCCTGTTAACTACTGGACTCTTGGGCTCTCTTCAGTTGGTGGCGTTTCAGGGGTAATTCTTATGTTATTATGTGATATTTTTATGTGTTGAAATCCCTAAAAAAGTATGCTAAAATATTGTCGAAAAAGGGCGTTTGCGTCCACTAATTTTTTATTAATCAGGAGTATTTATGGATACTTTTTCACTTGCGATTGAACTTTTAGGTGTTATTGCTTTTGCGATTTCAGGAGCTATGGTTGCTATAAGACGAAAGACTGACCTTTTTGGTGTTATTCTTCTTGCAATTATCACAGCTTGCGGTGGTGGTCTTACCAGAGATGTTATTTTCAGTATCTCACCCCCTGCTGTTTTCTCAAGTAAACACCACTTGATTATATGTTTGCTCGTTGCGCTTTTAGTTTTTATGTGTGCAAAGGCTTTCAAAAAGTTTTATCTTGAAAATGAAACTAAAATTGAGCATATAAACGACATATTCGACGCATTAGGTCTTGGTGCTTTTGCCGTTATCGGCGTTAAAGTTGCAATTCAGAATGGTTTTACTGAGAATGGTTTAATTTGTGTAAGTTGTGGTGTAATCACTTGTATATGTGGTGGTATGTTAAGAGATGTTCTCACAAACTCAACACCTTTTGTGCTTGTTAAAAGAATTTATGCACTTGCCGCTATTGCTGGTTCATTGACATATTACATAATGTTCATTTTGAACATAAACGATAATTTTGCAATTATCGCTGGTACACTTGTTACATTTATTTTGAGAATTCTAGCAATGACATTTAAATGGAATATGCCAAAGGCGATTGAATAAAAAAGTATTAAAGAGGTTGCATCAAGCAACCTCTTTTTTCATGCATTATTCTAATAATTTAATTATTTCTTGGAATTCGGGTTTTGATTTGAATTCGTCGGATAATGTATAGTGTTCAGTCATTACAATTTTCATAAACTGAGACAAAGTATTGTCACAATATGGTGGTCCAAAATTATAATATCTCATTGCTTTTTCTGATATATCAGGATTACCATCAAGTTCTTTTGCATATTCAGCAGCAATTTTAAGATATTTTAAAGCGTTTATATCATCACCTGTCTGATGATACAGATGACCTATATGACCGTAAGTATAAAGTCTATTAATACAATTTTTACCATAATCTCCGTCAGTAAAAATCAAATTTACTAGAGCTTGAATATGTAAAAATATTTCAAGTCTTTTTTGGGGTTCATAATTAAAACAATAACCAAAAGCTGCGTCCTGAAATTCAAACAATAATTCTTCAAGAGCTTTTTTGTGAGTTGAATAATACAAATCCGTATCAAATGCTATGCTCATTAAATGTATTTCTCTTGAATCTTTTATAGATGGTAAAGTGTTAACAATTTCTTCCGCTTGTTCAAAATATTCTTTATTTGTGCGATATTCGCCTTCTTCATTTTGAACACATTGGAATTTAATCAACAAGTGAGAAATCATAATAACTTTTGAACGAATTCTTATACTGTCATCTGTACAATGATTTTGTATATTTTCATAAATAGATGTGATTTCCTTTGTTGTGTTTTTATAATCGCTATCTACAAAATCTCTGACTTCTTGCAACAGTTCCATATATCGAACAAGTATTCTAAAATCTCCTGGGAATTCTTTAACCGCTTCCTTAAACTTGTAATAAGTAAAATGCAAATCTTTTAGTTTCATTTCATCGTACAGATTTAAGTATTCATTGATTCTTTGTTCATTATTGGCTTTATCAACACCTAACAAGTCATCAATAGTCACTTTAAAGAATGATGCAATAACAGGAAGTGTTGTTATATCGGGATAGGTTTCTCCCCTTTCCCATTTACTTATTGTCTGGAATGATACGCTTAAAAAATCTGCAAGTGTTTCTTGGGTTAAACCTTTTTCTTTGCGAAGTCTTTTAATATTTTCGCCAAAATAAATTGTCATAAAATCACCTCAAAATATTTTTTGTAGCTACAAGTCAATAGTAACCAATTTTTTTGAGTTTTACAATAACATTATAGTTGAATTAAATTCTCGTGTAAAGGGAATTTTTCTATTGTAATACAAATACATACAATTTAAAAATACACCATATAAAAAACGCTTAGCATTAATCTGCTAAGCGTTTTTATTTTACCAATGAAGTAATATCATCAAGCCACCGATAATTAGCATTAAAATACCAAAGGTAACACAAGCCATTGTTCTAGATGACCTTGCCTCTTCAGCATCTTCATTTTTTATTGCATCAATTAATAAGGCAGGAAAATTAAATGCACATGTAACTGCAACAACAAGTAAAATTATACCAAACATCTAACCACCTCGTTATTCTTCGGTATCTTCAACTTTAACTTTCGCTTTATTCTTCTTAACTGGTTTAACAACCACATCAACTGGTTTATTTGCTTCTTCTTTTTCTTCACGGATTTTATCAGCGATTGCTTTCTTTCTGAAATGTTCTTCATTTCTCTGTTTATGCTCTTCTTCAAGTTTTGCTGCAATATCACGAGCACGTTTGAAGTGACCACCCATTTTAATAAGGAATAAATCAGCATCAACAGGTGAAATTTCAACATATCTTTTTTCTTTATTACCGTTGTCGATTGAATAATGATAATAACCAATTACAAGTTTTTCGTTTGAGAGTGTTGCGTGTTTAGTATTTTTATTCTTCTCAACCGGCTTATTATCAATTTCAAAAATATTGCCATAACCAATTCTTATTCTGATAAAAGGCCATTGGTGAATAAATATTGCTTTATCTTCAAGGGTATAATATGTATTGAAAACTAATGGTAATAAAAATACAACATCAACGATTATGAGAAATATGCCTAAACCATTTGTAATTGCTTTATAATAAAGAAAATATGACAAAATAAACATACCAATAATCATAAGATGATAAATTGCCAAAGCGATATAAAGCACAGGGCTTATTTTGCTTTTGAATTTAGTCTTCACACAAATCACTCCCGGAGGTTTTGTTTTGAATAATGTTAAAAAGTTTTTTGTTGGAACGCTAATCGGTGCAACAAATATAATTCTTGGCGCTGGCGGTGGAATGCTGACTGTCCCATTATATTGCAAAATGGGTATGGAACAAAGCAAAGCCCAAATCAACGCAGTTGCAACAATTCTTCCAATTACAATTATTAGTTCAATTATATATCTTCTTAACGGTAATGTCAACTTATTAGATGCTTATGTTTTCTTATTACCCGGACTTTTAGGAAGTATTATCGGTACTTTTTTAATTAAACGAATCAGTAACAATGCCCTGTCTTTTGTCTTTGCAATATTTATGATTTGGTCGGGAGTGAGACTTTTTATAAAATGACTAATACTTTATCAATTATCGCAGGATTTTTGGCTGGAATTATCGGCTCAATGGGATTCGGTGGCGGTGGAATACTGATAATTTTCTTAGTTGTATTTGCAAATGTGCCACAAATCACGGCACAAGGAATTAATTTGATTTTCTTTATCCCTTGTGCAATATTGTCAGTGATTATTTATGCTATTAAAAAGCAAATTAATTTTAAAGAGATTATCCCTGTTATACTGGGCGGAATATTAGGTGCTATCCCTGCAAGTTTTCTTTTAAATCTAATTGACACTCGTTATCTTTCAAAAATCTTTGCTGTGTTTTTAATTTCTATGGGCATTATCTCAATTATCAAAATCAAAAAATAATATTGTAACAAAATATTTTATATGCTAAAATTATCCTATCAAAACAAGGTGGGATTCTTATGAAAAAAGGTAAAAAAATATTGTTGGGAATTTTAAGCACACTTCTATCACTTGTTATAATTCTTGGTGTGGCTTTTATGGTTATAAAAGTGCCAACACTCACTATTGATTTTTCAAAGCAATCAGAATTGACAGGTCGTGCTTCGGGATTTCTCTATGGTCTTGCTGAAAACGAAGTACCAACAAGTGAAATAACAGAGAGCATTGCCATAAATACTCTTGCGACAAAGCCTGCGGGTGGCCTTCAACACCCTATCGGTGATGTTAATCAAGTGTATAAAACATTCACTAACGCTGGTGGTGAATATCTTTTCATTTATACACAGGATATGTATGACACTTGGTATTATCAGTTTGACAGTCTTGAACTTTATAATGAGAGAGTCAAGAAAACTGTTACTGAAATGGAAAACTCAGAATATAAAGATAAGTTGGTTTATTGCATTTATAACGAGATGGACAATGGTGTTTGGTTTGGCAACCATTGGGAAGAAGCAAATCGTTATAAATTCTATGATGCTTGGAAATCTACATATAATGTAGTTAAAGGCATAAATCCTGACGCTAAAATAGCTGGTCCTGGTCACTGTGGATATAACTATGAATGGAACAAGGAATTTTTGACATATTGCAAAGAGAACAACTGTCTCCCTGATATGTTTGTATGGCATGAACTTGCAGGTGAGCCTAACTATTCAATTTATTGGATGGAATATCGTTTCAACGAATTCAACGAAATGTGTGACGAATTAGGTGTTGCAAGAATGCCTATCTGCATTTCAGAATACGGACTTATGCAGACTAACGGTATCCCTGGTGAATCAGTAAAATGGATTTCTCGTCTTGAAGCAAGTGATGTTTATGGTTGTGTGGCATATTGGAGACTTGCAAATAACCTTGCTGAAACTGTTGCTGACGATGTTACACCTAACTCAAACTATTGGGTTTATAAATTCTATGCTGATATGAAAGGCAAAGAATTAGAAGTTACAGAATGGGATTTATTCCACAGCAATATCGGCAACTGGCTTAAAGGTAAATATCCACTTTTCAATAAAGGATTTATTGGCACAGCGTCATTCGATGAAACTGAAAAGAAATTCTATATTATGACTGGTGGTAGTGCCGAAAACAGCAATATAAAGATTGAAAACATTGACGAGAAATATTTTAAGAATGACGACAAGGTAACAGTTAAAGTTACTTATGTTGACTTTAAAGGTCTTGGTGGTGCAGTTTATTCACCTGAAGAGTGCTTTACTGATGTTGTAAAGGTATCAGGTAATGCTATAAAATTTGATATTCCTTGCGAGCGTGAAAGTCAGTCATATTTTATTGAGATTACACCTTATGACAATGAAGAAAAAAGTGTAAACAAGAATCGTACACTCCGTTTTGAAGCTGAAGATGCAAAATTTGATGGAAATGCTTTTATACCTGAATGGATTTCATACGCAAGTTCAAATAGATTAGTAGTTAAGGGACTTGATAAGGATAGCACTATTGAATTCACAGTTGATGTGGATAAAGCTGGGATGTATGACATTGAATTTGTATATGCGAATGGTGGCACAGATGCAGGAAGAATAACTGCTGATGTCACAATAAATGGTAGAAATTGTACATTTGAAGCACCATCTACAATCAAAGATGAATATATGGAATGTGTAAGCATTACATTGGAACTTGAAAAAGGTAAAAACAAGCTACTTGTAGAGCTCTTACAAGATTGTGAAGCTGTTCTAACTCTCGATTTTATTGATGTTTCAAAGCACAGTGATGATGCTGATGCGAATATTTATTTTGCACCATTACACTCAAGAAATGCTGACGAAAATGAAAATGCTTGGTCGATGGTTGTGCCTTATGATAGTTATTATTCAATTGTTTTAAGTGATTATGGCAAAATGGAAATCAACGGAATCGAAAAAGAAATATACCGAATGGATTTAGCAGACAGACCTGCTTATTCAAGTCAATTAGATATTAACGGATATATTGTTTATCTTCATCGAGGGTACAACAAAATTATATTTGATAACGATGCAAAAATTGAAAGCATTCGAAAAATATCCGATAATTCAAAAGTTATTTTCCCTGCTGATATGAAACTTTTCAATGGTGCTACACTTGAAGATGATGAGAATACCACAAGTGGTAAGAGAATCGGGTGGATTGCATCTGATAAGGGTAGTTATGCTACTTTTAATGTAAATGTAGAAAAAACTGGATACTATAACTTCACTATTGAATACGCTAACAACGAAGAAGGCGGATATCACGACTACAATGTTGACCTTGTTGAGCGTTATATCACCTTTACTGTAAATGGTGAAAATCGTGGTAATCATTTCTTCCGTAGCACTTACAGTTGGGAACACTATAAGACAAAAACTGTTGTGCTTTACTTAGATGCTGGCGATAATGAAATCAAACTTTCAAATGATGGTTCATATAGTTTTAATAATAAAGTCACCTATGCACCAAATATAGGCAATATAACTGTTAATCCATTCTAGATATTGTGTTAAAATTTTTGACAAAAAAAGGCACTTTTTAGTGCCTTTTTTTGCTATTGTGCCAAAATTATATTTATTATTTCTTTTCTATTGATAATACTATATTTATAATGTATAATTAACACAATACAAATTAAATTGGGAAATATTTGTATTTTAAGAATTTAAACATGTGTTTGGAGGCAAAAAACTATGAAAGTACAGTTTACTGAAACCGTATTGAGAGATGCCAACCAGTCACTTATTGCGACAAGAATGCCGTTCGAAGATTTTGAACCGGCTCTCGAAAATCTCAATAAAGCTGGATTTTATTCTCTTGAATGCTGGGGCGGTGCTACATTCGACTCATGTCTTCGCTATCTTAACGAAGACCCATGGGTAAGACTTCGCAACATCAAAGCTAAATGTCCTGATACAAAGCTTCAGATGCTTCTTCGTGGTCAAAACCTTTTAGGTTACAAGCACTATCCAGATGATGTTGTTAGAATGTTTGTTAAAAAGAGCATTGAAAATGGTATTGATGTTATCAGAATTTTCGATGCACTCAACGACGTTCGCAACATTCAAGTAGCAGTTGATGAAACAATTAAGAATGGCGCAATCGCATCAGGTGCTATTTCTTACACAACAAGCCCTGTTCACACACTCGAGAACTATGTGGCTCTTTGTAAAGAAATGAAAGAAATGGGTTGTTCTACAATTTGTATCAAAGATATGGCAGGTGTTATGACTCCTGTTGAAGCAAAAGACCTTGTTGGTGCAATCAAAGATGCAATGCCTGAAATGCCAGTTATTCTTCATACTCACTGCACAACAGGTATGGCTTATATGACAATTCTTAAAGCAGTTGAAGCTGGTTGTGATATTATTGACACAGCAACATCTTGCTTCTCAGGTGGTACAGCACAACCTGCTACAGAAACTTTATATGATGCTCTTGCAGGTCTTGGCTATGAAACAGGTCTTGATAGAGATGCATTAAAAGCAATTAATGACCACTTCAAGCCACTTCGTGACCAATATCTCTCTTCAGGTCTTTTAAAACCAAAGGCACTTGTAACTGATACAGACGCTTTGACTTACAAAGTTCCTGGTGGTATGCTTTCAAATATGATGGCAAATCTTGAAGATATGAACGCTCTTGACAGAATGGAAGAAGCTCTTCTTGAAATCCCTCAGGTTCGTAAAGATATGGGCTATCCTCCACTTGTTACTCCTCTTAGCCAGATGGTTGGTAACCAAGCTGTTACAAACGTTCTTGTTGGCGAAAGATATAAGAACATTTCAAAAGAAATCAAAGCTTATATCAAGGGCGAATACGGCAAGGCTCCTGGTGAAATCGATGCTGACCTTCAGAAAAAGGTTCTTGGTGATGACGAACCTGTTACTTGTCGTTTTGCTGATACTCTTGAACCAGCATTCGAACAGACAAAAGCTGAACTTGGTGATATCGCAAAATGCGACGAAGACGTTCTTTCTTACATCGCATTCCCACAGCAAGCTGAAAAATTCTTTGAAGCAAGAGCTGAGAAAGAGAAGAATACATTTAAGTATTCAATCAAGAGAATTGATTAAGGAGGACACAAAATGACATTACCAGAAATACTCAATGTTTCTATTACCGGTTTTGTTGTCGTTTTAATTGTTCTTATTCTTCTCGCAGTTATTATTGTTATGCTTTCAAAGGTAATTCGTGCCGTTGAAGGCGGTGCAAACAAATCAACTGTTTCTAATAAAGAAGTCAAAGTAGAAGCACCTACTAAAAAACCGGTTACTTCTCATGCTCCCGTTGTTATTCCAACTCCCGCACCAGTACAATATACAAATGGTGTTACTCTTTATAAAACAGATTATAAAACTGCGGCATCAATTATGGCGATTGTGAGTCATGAAAGTGGTATTCCACTTGAAAGACTTTCTTTTAGTTCAATCAAACTTGATGACTCTCTTGAACTTTATAAAACAGACTTTAAAACGGCGGCATCTATTATGGCTATTGTTAGCCACCAAACAGGTATTCCACTTGAACGACTTAATTTTAAGTCAATTAGACTTTGCGATACACCAGAGCTTTACAAAACCGACGAAGAAACAGCGGCTAAAGTAATGGCAATCACAAGCAAAAAATCAGGAATTCCACTTGATAGACTTGTATTTAAATCAATTAAACTTATTGAGAAATAAAGGAGATTATAAAAATGAAATATGTAGTTACATTAAACGGAAATGATTACGAAGTTGAAGTGAATGAACTTAACGAAGCAGTTGTTACTGCAGTTGTTCCATCAGCAGCACCTGTTGTTATGGCTGCTCCTGCACCTGTTGTTGCAGCTCCTGTTGCAGCTCCAGCTCCTGCAGTTGCTCCTGTTGAGGCTGCTCCTGTTGCAGCACCTGCACCTGTAGCAATTGGCGACGGCACAAAAGTTACTGCTCCAATGCCTGGTACAGTTCTTTCTGTTAACATTTCAAATGGTCAAGCTGTAAATGAAGGTGATGTTCTCTTCATTCTTGAAGCTATGAAGATGGAAAACGAAATCGTTGCTCCTTGTGCTGGTACAGTTAAACAAGTTATCGCAACAAAAGGTGCGTCAGTTGCTACTGACGAAGTTCTTGCAGTTCTCGGTTAATGAGGTGCAATCATGCAAATAATTAATGCTCTTATTGAGCTTTTTAACCAATCCAACTTCGTTAATTTACCTGACAAAAACTGGATAATGATTGTAGTTGCTTTTGTTCTTTTATTTTTTGCAATAGTTAAGAAATTTGAGCCACTACTTTTAGTACCTATTGCATTCGGTATGCTTCTTGTAAACATCTATCCCGAAATTATGGCAGACCCTACGGGAATGTCTTTTGTCGGTGACAACAACCCTTTTGCTGACCCAAATGCACATTGGTATGATACAGGTGTTTTGAGACTTATCTATGCAGGTGTTAAGTCAAGTATATTCCCTTGTCTTATCTTTATGGGTGTTGGTGCTATGACTGACTTTGGACCGCTTCTTGCTAACCCATCAAGTCTTTTACTTGGTGCTGCTGCACAGTTAGGTATTTATGTTGCATTTATTGTAGCCATGCTTTCTGGTCAATTCACACCTGAAGAAGCAGCATCTATCGCTATCATTGGTGGTGCAGATGGTCCTACTGCAATTTTCCTCACAGGAAAACTCGCACCTCACCTTTTAGGCTCTATCGCTGTTGCTGCATATTCATATATGGCGTTGATTCCACTTATTCAACCACCAATTATGAAATTGCTTACAACTAAAAAAGAACGCGAAATTAAAATGAATCAGCTTCGCACAGTTAGTAAAGCTGAAAAAATCATTTTCCCAATTGTTGTTACAGTAATCTGTGTTCTTATTCTACCTTCAGTTGCTCCACTTCTTGGTTTCCTTATGCTTGGTAACCTCTTTAAAGAAACAGGGCTTACTGATAGACTCTCTGACACGGCGCAAAACTCACTTTGCAATATTGTTACTATTTTGCTTGGCACAACCGTTGGTGCAACCGCAGAAGGTTCTGCATTCCTTAATGTAAAAACAATGCTTGTTATAGGAATCGGCTTGCTTGCCTTCGCATTCTCAACTGCAGGTGGTGTGCTTTTTGCAAAGCTTATGAACATTGTAACCAAAGGCAAAGTTAACCCACTTATCGGTTCAGCTGGCGTTTCTGCTGTTCCTATGGCTGCTCGTGTTTCACAGGTTGAAGGTAGAAAGTATAACCCATCAAACTTCCTTTTGATGCACGCAATGGGTCCCAACGTTGCAGGCGTTATTGGTTCTGCTGTTGCAGCAGGTTTCTTACTTTCACAATTTGGTTAATCTAAACACATTTGAATATAAACCAAAAAACCGTAGTCAATTTGACTACGGTTTTTTATATCTTTATAAGAATTGGATTTCTAATTTCAATGGAATCAGGTGTTACAAAACAGTCATAAGCCAGTGGTACAACTCCATTTTCTTTGGCGCGTTTTAATTTATCTGCAAACTCAGGATGAGTTTCTCTGTTTGGTTCAAAGTATTTTGCATCACTCATCTGAACAACAAACAAAACATATGCTCTGTATCCTTCTGAAACGGCTTTTTGTAGTTCATTAAGGTGTTTGACTCCCCTTTCAGTTGGAGCGTCAGGAAAGCGCACTACACCGTCTTTTTCAAGGGTTACACCTTTAACCTCAACAAAAATCTTTTCTGTATGTGTTTCAATATAAATATCGAAACGAGAATTACCATATTTGCATTCAGGTTTAATCAATTTAATATCGTTAAATAGCTTTGGCATAAATTCAAGTGCCACTTTATTAACAACCTGACTATCCATATTAATTAGCTTATCACCTTTTTGCACAGCAATTAAATCATATTTAGTTTTTCTATTTATGTTATTGCTTTTCTCCAAACAAACAGTAGCACCATTAACTAACAATTCTCTACATCTGCCTGTATTTTTCACGTGGCAGGTTTCTTTTTGTCCATCAATCTCACAAATAGCAATAAATCTGTTAGGTCTTTCTATAAAAACACCTTTAACTATATTCTCATATTTCATAATTCACCAAAAAAGACGGTGATAGTCACCTACCACCGTCCAATATTTATTTAAATAATTACTTAGCAGCTTTTCTTTCTGCAATTTCTTTAACCATCTGTGCCTGTTTCTTTTCTGTAATTGTGTAGAAGAGCATTGGGATGATTGTACCAACCATACTAAGAGCGCCTGCAAGAATAAGAACATTCCAAAGTGTCTGCTCACCTTCTGGTGTAATTGCAGGAGTTGCTTCTGGGTTAATCTTTGCCCAGCTGAATGCCATAACACCAACGAAAGCACCAACAGCCATACCAACCTTATTGATAAGAGTCTGCATAGCAAAACAGATACCTTCACCACGTTCACCTGTTTTCCATTCAAGGTAGTCAACTGTGTCACCAATCATAGCATATGTGATGATATTGTTAACACCCTGTGGAATACCAAGAAGAACAAGACCAACCGCACAAACAGCAAGTTTCCATGGAGCATCGTAGCCGATGAAGTACATAGCAAACATTACTACTGCGCCGAGAACATGAACGCCGATATATGCCCATTTCTTTGTAAACTTCTTACTCATCCAAGGAACGAGAATTGAAGCTACAAGACCACCTGGAACAACCATTAATGTGATAAGACCATAGAGACCTTCATCTTTAAGAACATACTTAGCAAAGTAAAGACCACCAGTATATGTGTAAACCATTCTTGCCACCGAGAACACCTGAAATAACAACAAGAAGAAGTTCTTTATTCTTAAAGAGAAGCTTCAAGTTGTGACCAAGACTTGGTGGTGCATCTGTTGTTGTGAAGCGTTCTCTTGTGTGCTTGAATCCATAGAAGAACATTGGAATAGCTGTAATTGTAAATACGAGAGCACAGATAAAGTATGTATATTTAAGTGTGTCTGCGTTTGCCTGAATGAACTCTGGCATAACTGTTCCGATATATGTTTTTGCTTGTTCAGCTGTTACACCAAGGTCAGCAATAATCTTATCAATATCATTTTCAGTGTATTTGAATTTTGAAGTAACTGCTCCAGTAATAATTGGAACACCAACTGTAACAAGGCCTGCACCCAATGTGCAAAGAAGACGAGTGATTGTAAGAAGATTACCACGAACAACTGTGTCATTTGACATACAAGTTGAAAGTCCCCAATAAGGAACGTCAGCAATTGTATAAGCTACTGACCATATTGTATAAATGGCTGCGATAATAACAAAGGTTGAAAGTGTTTTTGCAGGTAATGGGATAAAGCAAGCTATTGTCATTACAGCAATTGGAATAGCCATCCATTTAAGGTAAGGACGACATTTACCCCACTTTGTTCTTGTTCGGTCAACAATTGAACCCATAATTGGGTCGTTAAGTGCGTCAAAAATACGAACACCGAGCATTAAGAATGCAACTGCTGTTGCACCATTAATTGCACCAAAAATTCCACCTTCTTGAACGCTACCAAAAAGAAGAGCATCAGTCATAAAGATTGTAATATATGAACCGATGATTGTGCAAATAAAGTTCTGGCCAAAACCTGTTACACCATAAGCAAGTGCTTCTTTAGGTTGAAGACTTGAAGGGTCATTAGGATTTGTACCATAGAGCTTATGCAAAAGGTTATTGAGTTTCATAAAATCCCTCTTTCATAAAATATTCAATTCATTATAACATAGCATAATACTTATTTCAACAATATTTTAACAAAAAATGAACAGAAATGAGCAAATGAAAACTCCCCTATTTTCATAGGAGAGTTTATTTTAATTATATATTACTGTTTTGCACCATCGTCAAACTTTTCAAGAACTTTAACGCTAGCCGCAAAGCAATCTGCAAGGCAAGTCTTGTTAAGTGCATCTGGTGTATCAAGTCTTGTGTGATAGAAATCAGGAAGAGCGTGGTTAAGAGCAGTGATACCTGTTGAACGCATGCCAGCCTGAGCAAATGCTGCTGAGTCAGTTGCTCCACCAAGAGGAGGAACAATACCTTTACCACAATGAATGCCAAGTTCTTCACAAGCTTCGTAATACAAGTCACCAACATCCTTGTCAGTCTTAACTGTAGCGTTAAGGTCACGATAGTTTACCTGCATATATTCTGACTGTGTGATTGTGTCATATGAATAAACAAATGTAGGAACATCATTGAATTCGTGAGCATGTGCTTCACAATATGCTTTTGCACCACGAAGACCTGACTCTTCTGAACCTGTAAGAACAACACCGATTTCTGTGTTTTCAAGTTCAATGCCTTCATCTTTAAGCATTTTAAGAATTGCAAGACCGATGTAGCAACCTGAAAGGTTGTCGTTAGCGCCATCAACAACTCTCTTTTTATTCCACATAAAGTAGAGACCAAACCAGAAAGGTACGAATGCAAGTGCGCCAAGACCAAGTCTTGTAGCAAGAGCAGCATCAACACCTGCAAGTTTTGCAATAGCGATACCAATCATATAGAAAGCACCGATAAAGCAAACAAACATATGAATATCAAAACCAAGATATGTAAACTTATATTTGAAAGGCCATTCCCAAGTAGCATCAGGGTGACCATTGAAGATGATTCTTCTCTTAACTTCACCTGTTGGTTTTTTGAAGCCAGCAGCATTGTGTCCGATTTCTTCTTTAAAAACTTTATCAACTGTCTTTTTGTAAAGACCAAACTGTAATACACAAAGAAGAAGACCAAGTGCAATAAATACGATTGAAAGCGCAGGCATAAAGAAATATGATGCGAGAGCTAAGAAACAGCATGTAATTGTAAAATAAATCCAACCATAGAATGAATCTGGATTTTCTTTGAACTCGTCAACATAAACTGTGTCACAGCCATATTCTTTCATCTGCTCTGCCATATATTCGCAAGCCTGTTGTTCACCCTTTGAACCAGGTGCTCTTTTTTCAAACTTTTCACAGATATATGTGATTTCATCAATCATATATTGCGCAGCAGCGTCTTTTTTGTCAATAATCTTCTTTAAATCCATAACGATTCCCCTTCCAAAAATTATGCTAATATTTTATCACATTAAATTGTAAAATGCAAGAAAAAAAGCACTTCAATGAAGTGCTTTTTTGGTGCCGGTGACCGGGGTCGAACCGGTACGGTATCGCTACCACTGGATTTTGAGTCCAGCACGTCTGCCAATTCCATCACACCGGCATTTATGTGACTGTGATATTATATGAAATTATTTTTAAAATGTCAATAGAAAAGGGAACATTAATTTTAATGTTCCCTTAAAAATCATAAAAATATATGTTTCCATTTTTCGCTTTTTCGGAATGAAAAATAATCGTCACCATGACCTATAATTATATGGTCATTAAGTCTTATGCCAACCGATTCAAGAGTATTTGCCATATCAATAGTTGCATCAATGTCTTTTGATGATGGAGCTGTTATTCCAGAAGGATGATTATGAACAAGAATAACACTTGCTGCATTTGAAAAAACGGCACATTCTGTAATTTTTCGGTTATTTATCATTGTTGCATTAATTGTGCCTTCGCTGATTTTATCAAAGCGCAATACTTTGCAATTAATATCAAGACAAAGCAACCAAAGTTCTTCTTGAGTTAATCCTTTAAAATGTGAAGAAACATATTTCGCAACCAGTTCTGAACTATTCAACCTGACTTCATCATGGTTCAATTTGTCTTTTTCATATTCCCTGAATAATTCTGGCATTAATTTAATAAGCAGAGCACTACGCTCACCTATTCCTTTAACCTTGCACAATTCTTCATAGTCTGCATCAAACACTTCAGACAATGACCCAAAACGATTTATTAAAGCATGTGCTTCTTCGTTTGTATCTTTTACTGGAACGCTATAAAAAAGCAACAATTCAAGAATGTTATGGTCGTGAAAATTTTCAAGACCTTCTTTTAAAAATCTTTCACGAATTCTTTGTCGATGTCCTTCGTGAATATTAGCTTTTTCTTTTTTTGGTTTTGATGGTTTCTTTAAAACATTACCCTCAATTGAAAGCTTTTCTCGTTTTTTATGTTCATACATATCAGGCGCTTTTCTTGCCATGGTTATTTAAACACCCTTTTTATATATTTTTGCCATCTTATTAAATATGCTGTGACTAATCTTGTTAATGCAACGTCATAAAGTGCAAAGACTATATTGCCCACAAACAACAATCCTGGCAGAGCCCATTTGCCCAAGAAATCAATATCATCAAAAGAAATCATAAACACTTTTGCAACAATAAAATATGAAATAATCATCGCAACATTGAATATAACATATTTTATAATCCATGATGCTATTTTGCCTGTTTTTCTCTCAATGAAGCTTTTAATTATAGGGTAATACCCAAAGAATGCCGCATACATAACTGCGGCTTCTTTATCTGCAACAACCAACAAAGAGAGAATTGATACAGCGACATATATTGCACTTGCAAAAGCAGGGCTTATTTCAATAACAATAGCCATTAAAAGTCCACCACATATTGCAGGAATTGCATAAGTAAGAGTTGGAATTATTCCAGTTGAAAACATTAAAACTATTGACAAAGCAGCGATTATTCCACCAAATGCTGCTTTGAATGAACGAAACTTATTATCTCTCATATCAACAACATGGGATTAAATCCCCACCCATACATTCACAACAACAGTCAGCGCAAATAAGGCCCTGACAGATGTCACAAGTATCACAATCTGAAGAATGACGAGATGTTCTGTAACCACCGTTTGCATTCGTGTTCATTGAATTGAACGCTGCAGCATATTCACTATTTGATGGCTCCATTCTGCAAGCAGTCTGATAACAACGATATGCCTCATTTAACCATCCACGACGTTGATGAATCATTCCCTTTAAATAGTGCCACTCAGCAGAGCGCATATTGTTTGGAATACCGTCAAGAATTGTTTCGGCATCATCAATTCTACCATTATTTATTCTTTGTCTTACATCAAAAAATTGTGATGCACCTTGATTATAAGAAGAACTTTCATTGTTATAATAAGCGCCTGTTCCTCTTATCTCATTAAGAACATAATCATAAGCTTCATTAAGCTCATTCATTCGGTTTGCCTTTTCTTCATCTGTTCCTGATGAGTTTTGAATGCTTGCTGCAATACTTCTATAAGCATCCATAACCTGTTGTTCAGTTGCATTTCGGTTTAAACCGAGGTATTCGTAAGGATTAGTCATTCTTCTCACCTCTGTATTTTTGGATAATTCTTTCCAACTGATAGTTCAAACCGTCATATACAACGTTTTCTATAATCGGCGTGAACCTATTAAATGTTACATTTTGCATGACTTCTGTAAGCTCGCCAACAGAAAGTCTTATTGAGATTTTTGCGTCTTCTTCTATATTCTGTGAATTTTTGAAAGGATTAAACGAGCCTGACTTTATATCGTCTTTATAATCATCAAAAGCATCAAGAAAATAAACAACGCGACCTAATTGATAACCAAATTTTCGACTTGTTTCTGCTAACTCTTCATCTTCATTAAAAGAGAATACCCAAGCAAGCATTTTAGCGGATGGGTCTGCTGATTTATCAAGACTTATTTCATTTTCTTTCTCAATTTCGAACTGTTCTTGCATACCCTTTTCGATTGTTTCATAGACTTTAGGTTGCTTTTTTAATGCTTTATTTTTAAGCATTGCAAAGTAAGGCAAGAGCAAATATAAGAACAATTTTTTTAATAGTTTACTATCATTGAGATTATCTTTTAATTTAAAATATGCGAGAATAACTGTTATGGCACTTGCTGTTTTATAGATATCACTATCACAAGTTATTTTCAAACATTTTTTGCAAGGATTAAATGAGCAACGGGAGTTTTCTGCTTTTGTTTTTGCGTTTCTTATTCCCATTTTATAAAGCACATAGAAAGCACCATCATAGCTTAAAAGAAATCGTGATAAAAATCCGTATTCTTTTCCCATTTCTTTGCAAAGTGTGCAATAAACGCCTTTATAGGCTTCGTAATCTTTAATTTTTAGTTCAGGTTTATAAGCAGTTACATATCCGAACATAAATTATTTTGAAATCCCCTTTAACACGGTTTTTGCCACAAATGGTTTATTCATTGTGTAAATATGAACACCATTAACACCGTTCTCTAAAAGCTCGTTAATCTGAGTGATTGCATAGTCAAGGCCTGCTTTTTGAAGGTCATCGGGACTATCTTTATACTTTTCAAGAAAATTGCTCACCTTTTCAGGAATTTTTGTGCCTGATAAAGTAATAATTCTATCAATTTGCTTGATATTGGTTATTGGCATTATTCCTGCAAAAACGGGTGCATAAATGCCTTTTTTACGAACCTTTTCAAGGAAATCATAGAAAATTTCGTTATCATAGAAAAGTTGTGTAATAAAGAAATCGACACCACAATCAAATTTGATTTTTAAGTTATCAATGTCTTTTTCAAGTGAGTCACATTCGGGATGACATTCGGGATAACAAGCGCCACCAATGTCAAAATATCCATATTCTTTTATATGTGTTACCAAGTCACTTGCATAAGTATAATATTCCCCTTGTGGTTTTTCAAAACCTTGTGGAATATCACCACGCATTGCAAGAATGTTATCAATATGATTTTCTTTAAGAATGTTGAGAATACTGTCAATCTGTTCTTTTGGAGTTGATGCACAAGTTAAGTGTGCTAACGCAGTTGTATCAAGTCGATTTTTAATAAGTGATGCAATTTTTGTGGTATATTGACTTGTGCCACCACCTGCACCATATGTAACACTCATAAAATCGGGGTTAAATGGAGCTAATTCTCGGACTGACCATTCGATACTATCAAATGCAGAGTCGGTTTTCGGAGGGAAAACTTCAAAGGAAATAAGCTGGTCTTTAACCATAAGTTTTTCAGTAATTCTCATATCATTCACCGAAAATATAATAGCACATTCATATTTTTTTGGCAATAGATAGGTTGGTTTTTAATATTTTGTTTACAAAATATTAACGGCGGGAGCAAGCTCCCGCCCTACAATATTATTTAAAAAGTTTACTTGCGTTTATGATTTCTTCATTTGTGACTTTGCCTGTTGAGATTGCGTTTACTGCTTTTTCGGCTTCGGCATTTAAGTCAGCGTATGGTGTATTGAGTTTGCTGTTTACATAGTCTGCAAAGTTTTTGCCATTGAAAATTGCGTTTTGCACTCTCTTATTACCATATTTATCGAAGAATGTTCCGTTTTCATAATAGCTGTAAGTTTCTACTGCATTTTCTGTATTACCATTATACTGTGGAATGTCAAGCTTTGAAATTGCATAGTAGTTTGCATCTGTTTCTTTTGCAGTTGTGAAGATTTCTTTGTTATTTTCTTCTGCATATTTTTTAAGAACAAATGCAGTTTCTGTTGAAACCTTACCACCGATTACGATTGTATCAAAATTGAGTATTGCATCAAAATCAGTTGCATTCTTCTGCTCATTAAGTACGCTGAAACGACCACCTTTACAGAGAATGCCATTGTCAACAGGTAACGCTCTTGTTACTGTTGAGCCGATATAACGGTAATCAACTGAACAAAGGTTAGAACAGCTTGTGCAAATGCTGATTTTTGAGTTTTCCTTAACAGGAACACTCTTTGCAAATGCTGTCTTTTCACGAAGCGCACCTGTCGGGCAGAGCGCAACACACTGACCGCAAGCAATACAAGCAGTTTCTTTAAGTGGTTTTGAGAGTTCAGGCTCAACGAAAGTGTTGAAGCCACGGTTAATAAGACCGATTGCTGATTTACCCATAACTTCTTCACAGACTCTTACACAAAGGCCACAAAGAACGCATTTATCTGTATTTCGAGCTATAAGGTCGTTAGCATTTTCCTGATTTCTATTGTGCTTTTCACCTGCAAATCTTGATGGCTTTACATCATAATCGTTTGCATAAGAAATAAGCTTACATTCATAGTAATCATGGCAACCACATTCAAGGCAACGATTTGCCTCTTTCTTTGCCATTTCTTCAGTAAAACCAAAATTCACTTCTTTGAAATTAGTTTTTCTGTCAGCAGGTGTCATATGTGGCATTTTTGCTCTATCAATTTTTTCAAATCTTGAATAGTCAATAGCCTTGCTATCCTGTTCAACGAAATATGGCTTTTTGTAGCCTACTGTTTCACCATTTAAAAATCTGTCAATTACAACTGATGCTTTTTGTGCTTCACCAATTGCAGCAATTGCAATATCAGCACCTTTATTTGTTGCGTCACCTACTGCGAATACACCATCAACTGATGTTGTGAATCGGCTTTCGTCGGCTGAAATTGTATTTTTACGAGTTGCTTCGAGAGTTTCAAAGCCATTGAGATTTGGATACTGACCGATAGCCATAATTACAGAATCAAGCTTGATTTCTTCTGTTTCACCTTCAATTGCAACAGGGCTTCTACGACCACTTTCGTCAGGCTCACCAAGTTTCATTTTCTGAAGAATTACACCGTTGAGTTTTCCGTTTTCACCTGTAAATTCAATAGGGTTTGTAAGGAATTTGTAAATAACTCCTTCTTCCTCTGACTCAAGGATTTCCTGTGGGTCAGCAGGCATTTCGTCCTTTGTACGACGATAAATTACATATACATTTTCTGCACCAAGTCGCACTGCTACTCGACAAGCGTCCATAGCGGTATTACCGCCACCACAGACAGCAACATTTTTACCGATTTCAGGCTTATTACCAAGTGCTACTTCACGAAGGAAGTCGATACCACCCCAAACACCATCTAAATCTTCACCCTGAACTCGCATTTTACTGCTGTTCCAAGCACCGATTGCAACGAGAGTTGCATCAAAATCGTTCTTAATTTCTTCAAAAGTAATATCCTTACCAATATTTACATTATTTTTGAGTTCTACACCCATATCCTCGATAAGCTTGATTTCTTTATCAAGAACTACTTTTGGAAGTCTGTATTCAGGGATACCGTAACGAAGCATACCACCCATTTGTGGCATCTGTTCAAAAACAGTCACACTGTGTCCTTTTTTACGAAGAAAATATGCTGCTGTAAGACCTGCAGGACCACCACCGATAACTGCAACCTTTTTATTTGTGTCAGGTTCAATTTCAGGGATGTATGTATCACCATTCAAATCTATATCAGCTACAAAGCTTTTAAGGAATGCAATTGAAATTGGTTCGTCAACATACTGTCTGCGACACTTTTTCTCGCAAGGATGTGGACAAATTCTTCCGATTGACGCAGGAAGTGGCAATTTATTTTTAATAAGCTTGACTGCTTCTGTGTATTCACCATTTGCAATAAGACCAACATAGCCTTGACAATCCGTGCCAGCCGGACAAGCCTTGCTACAAGGTGCAACACAGTCACCTGTATGGTCAGAAAGTAAGAGTTCAAGAGCAACCTTGCGGGATGATTTTACTCGTTCTGTCTGTGTATGAACAACCATACCGTCATTTACTTTTGTTGAACATGCACGAAGAAGTTTAGGAATTCCTTCAACCTCAACTGTACAAAGACCACAAGCACCATAAAGTTCTACTCTGCCATCATAACAGAGATTGGGAATTTTTATTCCGTTCTGTGAAGCGACATTGAGTATTGTTGAGCCTTCTTCTGCTATTAACTTTTTACCATCTATTGTTACTGTAATACTCAATTATTTCACCTCCACAGCATTGAAACGACAAACTGATACACAGTTGCCACATTTTATACACTTATCCATATCAATCATATGAGGATTTTTAACTGTACCGCTGATTGCACCAACAGGACATTTATTTGCACAAAGTGTACATCCCTTACAAGCATCTGCGTTGATTTCAAATGCAAGAAGATTTGTACATTCGTGTGCAGCACATTTTTTATCCACAATATGCTCAACATATTCGTGTTTAAAGTATTTTAAAGTTGTAAGAACAGGGTTTGGTGCTGTCTGTCCAAGTCCACACAATGCACCGTCTTTAATTGCAAGACAAAGTTCTTCAAGTAAATCTATATCGTCTTCCTTGCCGTTGCCTTCTGTAATTCTTGTGAGAATTTCAAGCATTCTCTTTGTACCAAGACGACAATGAACACATTTACCACAAGACTCTTTTGCAGTAAAGTCAAGGAAAAAACGAGCCATTTCGACCATACAAGTGCTATCGTCCATAACAACCATACCGCCTGAGCCCATAATTGCACCTGTCTGAGAAAGTGCTTTATAGTCAATTACTGTATCAAGTAATTCTTCAGGGATACATCCGCCTGATGGTCCACCCATCTGTACTGCCTTAAAATTCTTATCATTTTTGATACCACCACCGATATCAAAAATAACATCACGAAGTGTTTTACCCATTGGAATTTCAACAAGTCCACCACGCTTGATTTTACCCGTAAGCGCAAATACTTTTGTACCCTTACTATTTTCTGTACCCATTGATGAGAAAGCATTACCACCATTTAAGATAATCCAGCTTACATTTGCAAAGGTTTCAACATTGTTGATATTTGATGGTTTATGCCAATAGCCTGACTGTGCAGGGAATGGTGGTTTAAGTCTTGGCATACCACGAGAGCCTTCAAGTGACTCAATAAGTGCAGTTCCTTCACCACATACGAAAGCACCTGCACCTGCTTTAATTCTGAAATCACAAGAAAAGTCAGTACCCATAATATTCTGACCGATAAAGCCTTTTGCCTTTGCCTGGTCGATAGCATTTTGTAATCTTCTGATGGCAAGAGGATATTCAGCACGGACATAAACGATTGCTTCGCAAGCACCAATTGCGAAGGCTGCGATAAGCATACCTTCAATAAGGTTATGGGGGTCACCCTCGATAACAGCTCTGTCCATAAATGCACCTGGGTCACCTTCGTCAGCGTTACAGATAAGGTATTTCTTATCTCCCGTTGACTGACGAGCTGCATTCCACTTAAACCAAGTTGGGAAACCTGCACCACCGCGACCGGCAAGACCCGAAATCTTAATTTCTTCAATTACATCTTCAGGTAACATTGTTGTTAAAACTTTATTTAGTGCTTTATATCCATCGTCATTTGTATAATCATCAATGATTTCAGGATTAATAACACCACAATGACGGAGTGCTATTCTTGTCTGCTTATCTAAAAACTGTTTATCGTCGTCAAAAATTTTAAATTCTGCAACTGATGTTAAATCATTATTGTTAATTGCGATTGCAATTTTCTCTGCGATTTCACTAGTTACTTTTACAAATCTGTGAAGTCCATCATCCGCATAAACATCAACGATGGGTTCAAGATAGCACATACCGATACAGCCTGTAACAGTTAATTGATTATTAGATAAATCAAGGTTGGAATTCAAAATATCATATGCTTTATGAGCACCTGCAGCAATGCCACAGCTACCCTGACCAACTGCAATTTTCATCATTCTTCCTCCCCTGCTTTTTCCTGTAATTCTTTAAAGATAGAAACAGCTTTTTCAGGTGTTAATGACCCATATGTATCGTCATTTATCATCATAACAGGTGAAAGACTGCAACAACCAAGACAAGCAACATTTTTGAGTGTAAAAAGTCCGTCTTTAGTTGTTTCGTCGTCTTTAATACCCAAGTATTCATTGATTACCTTTTCAATCTGTAATGAGCCATTAACATGACAAGCTGTACCCTGACAAAGCATAATGAGATATTTACCCACAGGTTCTAAACGGAACTGTGAATAGAATGTTGCAACACCCATTATTTTAGTTACTTTAATTCCTGTTCTTTGTGAGATATGCAAAATCACATCTACGGGTAAATAGCCATAAACATCCTGTGCGTTCTGTAAAATTGTTATAAGACTTCCCGGCACTGTTGCATATTTTTCTAAACAAGGCTCAAGTAATGAAAAATCGTTATTCTGACAGTTACAGTTCATAATAAACCCCCGAAAATTAAACTACATATATAATAATATAATCTGTTTATTTTTTCAAATATAAAATGTGGTAAATATAAAAAAATATCGACATTAAGACTAAAAAGGTATATAATAAATAAAAAGAATTTATAAAAGAGGAATCATATTGAAAAAGTTTTTATATGAAATGCATTTTCACACAAAAAATACTAGCAACTGTGCTAATGTTAAAGCTAGGGATGCTGTTGAAGAATATATTAAAGCAGGATATGACGGAATTGTTGTCACCGACCACTTAAGTCCATCAACTTATATGAATTTTGGTCGTGAGTTATTGTCTTGGAAAAAGAAAGTTGACTTCTTTTTGCGTGGTTATAA
Organism: Candidatus Fimenecus sp.; assembly: GCA_045613685.1. Lineage (GTDB taxonomy): Bacteria > Bacillota > Clostridia > Oscillospirales > Acutalibacteraceae > Fimenecus. Next base: position 31,191 of record JAZLBL010000035.1, read on the forward strand.
AGAGGCTCTCGAAACTGCTAATGGAAGAATTCATGTACTTTTGGGTATGGAATTAAGATTTAAAACAAGTGAGGGTGAAAACGATTATCTTGTTTATGGGATTACAGAAGATTTTTTATATAAACACCCCAACTTGCTTAATATGAATAGTAAAACATTCTATGAATTGGCAAAGAAGAATGGTTTATTAGTTTTTCAGGCTCATCCATTTAGAGTTGGTATGAAAGTAACGAATCCAAAATATCTTGATGGCGTTGAAATCTTCAATGGAAACCCAAGACACAATTCAAGCAACGATATTGCCGAAATGTGGGCAAAAAAATATGACCTTATGGTCACTTCGGGGTCAGATTATCACGAATATGAAGATTTGGGTTCAGGTGGAATTTGGTTTAAAAAACAAATTCCAGATAATAAAACTTTGGTTGAGGAATTGAAGAAACAAGATTATGAAATTAAAAAGCTCTGCAATTAAGCAGAGCTTTTAGTTTTATAATTAATTATTTTTTAAGTTCTACTGCTTGTTTGCATTTTGCAACAATGTTTGCAGCGTCAAGTCCGTATTCATGGAGAAGCTGTACTGCTGGACCTGATTTACCGAATGTGTCTTCAACACCTACACGAAGTACTGGAACAGGAACTGTTTCACAAACTACTTCTGCAACTGCTGAACCAAGACCACCGATAACATTGTGTTCTTCTGCAGTTACGATTACGCCTGTTTTCTTTGCGCTTTCGATAACGAGTTCACGGTCAATAGGCTTGATTGTTGCCATATTAACAACCCTTGCGTTGATGCCTTCTGCTTTGAGTTCTTCATAAGCCATAAGTGCTTCGTTAACCATAAGGCCTGTTGCGATGATTGTTACATCGTCGCCTTCTTTAAGAACAGTGCCTTTACCGATTTCGAACTTATAGTTTTCATCAAATACTCTTGGCACTGCAAGACGGCCAAATCGCATATAAACAGGGCCTTCGTGCTCTGCTGCTGCCATAACGCAAAGTCTAGCTTCAACATCGTCAGCAGGGTTGAGAATTACCATATTTGGAATTGTTCTCATAAGACCAATATCTTCACAACACTGATGGCTTGCACCGTCTTCACCAACAGAAATACCTGCGTGAGTTGCGCCGATTTTAACATTGAGATTTGTATAGCTGATTGAGTTTCTAACCTGTTCAAAAGCACGACCTGCGGCAAACATTGCAAATGATGATGCAAATACTGTATATCCTGCACTTGCAAGACCTGCTGCAACGCCCATCATATTTCCTTCTGCAATACCACAGTCAATGAATTTTTCAGGGTGCTCTTTTTTGAACATACCTGTTTTTGTTGCAGCTGCTAAGTCTGCATCAAGAACAAGAATTTTAGCATCTGTATTTCCTAATTCTACGAGTGCTTTACCATAAGCATCACGAGTTGCTGTTTTAATTACTTCGCTCATTTTATACACCCTCCAATTCATTAAGTTTTGCAGTAAGCTCTGCTACTGCCTGATTATAAAGTTCTTCATTTGGAGCAGCGCCATGCCAGTTAACTTGGTTTTCCATATAAGAAACGCCCTTGCCCTTAACTGTTTTTGCTACGATTGCAGTAGGCTTACCCTTACAATTCTTTGCATTTTCAAGTGCTGCTTCAATTTCATCAAAGTTGTTGCCATCAATTTCGATTGTATTGAAACCGAATGCAGTAAACTTTTCAGGGATTGGATATGGTGAGTTAACTTCTTCGATTGTACCATCAATCTGAAGATTGTTATTATCAACGATAACTACAAGGTTATCAAGTTTTTTTGCATTCGCAAACATAGCTGCTTCCCAAACCTGACCCTCTTCGATTTCGCCGTCACCAAGAATTGTATAAACTCTGAAATCTTTGTTATCAAGTTTTGCTGCAAGAGCCATACCAACTGCTGCAGAAATGCCCTGACCAAGTGAGCCAGTGCTCATATCTACACCTGGTACACATTTCATGCTTGGGTGTCCCTGAAGATAAGAATCTGCCTTACGAAGAGTTTTCATATCTTCTGTTGGGAAAAAGCCTTTAAGTGCAAGTGTTGCATAAAGAGCAGGTGCTGCATGACCTTTTGAAAGAACAAATCTGTCACGGTCATCCCATTTAGGATTTGATGCATCAACTTTCATCTCTACATTATAGAGATATGCCATAAGCTCTGCTATTGAAAGTGAGCCACCCGGATGGCCAGCCTTTGCGTTGAAAATACCTTCTAACAAGAGAAGTCGTTCTTTTGTTGCAAAAATTTCAAGTTCCTTTTTCAAAGAAGCATTCATTTTTACTCCCCCTATTTTTTTAATTAGTCTTTGTAATCATTCATTATGTATTCAAGCAAGTCTGCGACTGCGCCATTATTGCAATGACACGCGTGGAATTTTGCAATTTCGTGCATTGCTTTTGGTGCTTGTCCACAACATGCAGGAAGTCCAACAGTTTTAAGCATATCGTAATCGTTAAAATAGTCACCGATTGCAGCGGTATGCTCTTTATCAATATTATACATTTCAGCAATCTTCATAAGTGCTGTGCCTTTGTGAACACCTTCATTAAGCATTTCAAAAGAACAGATTGAACTTGACATAAAGTTAGCCCCAGTGTCTTCAAGTGACAATGCATATTTTTTAACTGCAGAAATGAGTGGTGGAACACCAAGAAAAATTACTTTTCCCCAATTTTCTCTTGGTACTTCGTCAACAGACTTACAGTTAACGCAATGAAGCTTATCTGCTAAAACCATACATGGAGCAAAGATTTTTGCATTTAATGTATAAATAACTTCGTCCGTAAGAATTTCAATCTCAAGTGCTGGGAAACGCTTGTAAATTTCAAACACCAAATCAACTGCTTTTTGATTGATTGGTGTGAAATGCAACATTTTTTCTTGTGCATAGTCATAAACACCAGCACCGTTGAGAACAACTGCAGGAGTACCTTTAATTGGTAATCTGTTGTAGTGTTTTCTCATTGACTCGACATTTCTGCCTGATGCCAAGGTAAAATGACCATTGCATTTGAGAACAAAATGCTTGATTGCTTCGAAATTTCTTTTTGGCAACTTTCTGAATTTATTGTTGAGTGTTCCGTCAATATCTGACACAACAAGCCAGTTTGACAAGTCTTTCTTTGCCATTATTTAACCTCTTTTAACTTTATCTATAAAACTCTTGAAATAATCAGGCAAATCGCTTGAAAATTCCATATATTCATTCTTAATTGGGTGAACGAACCCAATTTTTATTGCATGCAAGCACTGACCATTGAGTTCAGCACTCTTTTTATCGTGACCATAAACCAAATCACCTGCTACAGGATGACCTAAATGAGCCATATGAACTCTGATTTGATGAGTTCGACCTGTTTCTAGTTTAAGCGAAATGTGGGAATAGCCGTTATATTCTTCGATTACGCTATAATGAGTAACTGCATTTTTTGAATTCTGCATTGTTACACACATTTTCTTTCGGTCTTTCGGATTTCGACCGATTGGTGCATTAACTGTACCTTCTTGGTCTTTTAAATGCCCACAAATCACAGCATTATATTCACGGGTGAAGCTATGCTCTTTAATCTGTTCGGCAAGACCCATATGAGCTTTATCATTTTTAGCAACGATAAGCAAACCACTTGTATCTTTATCAATTCGATGGACTATACCCGGTCTTAAAACTCCGTTTATTCCCGATAACGAATCTTTACAATGATACAACAATGCATTAACCAAAGTGCCTGTATAATTACCCGGAGCCGGATGCACAACCATACCTCTTGGTTTATTGACAACAAGCAAGTCGTCATCTTCATAAACAATATCCAAAGGGATATTTTCAGGTTCAGCATCAAGTGGTTTTAGCTCACCTGTAACAACCAGAATTTCATCATCAGTATTAACTTTATATTTTTTATTAACGGACACCCCGTTAATTGTAACATTCCCCTGTTCAATCAATTTCTGAATTGAGTTTCTAGAACAATCTGGAACAAGTACTGAAAGAAACTTATCAATTCTTTCACCGTGAAATTCTTGTGGAACTTCAATCAACAATTCACTCATTTTGTGAGTCCTTTTCTTTTTTACTATCTCTGTAAATTTCGTATATCAGCCAACCAATCAACACAAACGCACTACAAGTGACTAAAATATCTGCAAAATTAAATATTGCAAAATCAATAAACAAAGGCTCAATATAGTCAACTACAAATCCACGGAAAACTCTGTCAATTAAATTGCCGAGTCCACCTGCAATTATTAAAGCGACACAGACATATTCAACACCGAACTTGATTTTTTTAAGCATCAAAGCTATAGTGCCGACAATAATCAATATCAATGTAAAAATTGACAGAAAATCTGTATACCCACTAAAAGAGCCAAAAGCAGCTCCCGTGTTTTCGGCATAATTCAACTGAATAAAGCCGTCTATCAAGGGATAACTGCCAATTGGTTTGAGATAGTCAATTACAAGTAATTTAATTAATTGGTCTAATGCTACTAAAATGAGCATTGAAACAAGCGTAATTACTTGAAGCATATTTTACCTCGTATCTTATTTTTTCTTAAAGAAGTTTTTGAATGAAATTGATTTTGGTTCGTCTTCAACCTGTTCTTCTTCAATTTCTTCAACTATTTCTTCATCTTCTTCTACTGTCTCTTCAACAGTTTCAACTGTATCGTCAATATCATCTGCAAAGTCGATTTTGCTCAAATCAAGTTTGAATGCCTTTTTTACAACAGGTTCTTCAACAACTGGTTCTTCAACGATTTCTTCGACTTCTTTTACTTCTTCAACAGTTTCTTCGATAACTTCAAAATCTTCTTCTGCTATCTCTTCAACTTCTTCGATTTCTTCAACTTCAGCAATAGTTTCGATTTCTTCTGCTTCTTCAATTACAACAAATTCTTCAACAGGTTCTTCGATAACTGCTTCTTCAACTACAGGCTCTTCTTCAACTGTTTCTTCAATCTGTTCTTCAACGATTTCAGGAAGTTGGTTGATAAGGTTGATATGTTCTTTATACATTGCAACAAGCTTTGACTTGAACTCTGATGCTTCTTTCTGGAGCATATCATAAACAAGACTTTCATGTGTAACCTTGCGATTGATATTACCAAGAATTTCTTTTGACTGACGATTTGCTTCTGCAACGATTTCTTCAGCTTCTGCTTTTGCTGCTGCTAAAATTTCATCTTTTTCAACGCCTAAAACGGATGTGTATTCGTCAGCCTTTGCTTTTGCATCTGCAACCATCTGTTCGCATTCTGCTTTAACATCAGCTGTTTCTTTTTCTGCTGTTTCACGAGCGTCTGCAACAATTTTATCAGCAAGTTTCTGTGCGCTTAAAAGAGCTGTTTTAAGGCTTTCTTCATCTTCACGATATTCTTCAATCTTCTTTACAAGAATACTGATTTTTTTAACAAGTTCTCCGTTTTCTTTGAACATCTGCTCATAAGATGCTGAAACCTCACTTAAAAAGTTATCAACATCTTCTGCACGATAAGAGCCACGGCCTGTTGTCTGAAATGATTTTTCTTTGATTTTATCTGGTGTAAGCATTAAAATATCCTTCCCGTTCTTATACATTTTTTAAAATTTATGAATGTTATTAGAAAAACATTCCGTTATTTTCGAGTTCGTCAATCAAGTCACCCATTACATCAACATTGTATGGTGTGATGATGAATGTGCTGTTAGCAATTCTCTTGAGCTGACCGTTGTTAGCATAAGCAACGCCTGTAAGGAAGTCGATAAGACGACGAGCAACATCCTTGCTAACTGATTCAAGATTCAAAACAACAGTTCTCTTTTCGTTGAGATTGTCAGCAATTGAAAGAGCCTCGTCAAATTTTTCAGGCTTTGAAAGAACAACCTGAAGCTGAGCTGTTGTGTGAATGTTCACAACTTTATCCTGGTCTGCACCACGCTGAACTCTATGTGATGTTCTTGCAGGTCTTGACTCTGTTTCTTCAAAACGGTCCATAAAATCACCGTTATCTACATCATCAGGATAATAACCGTCTTCTTCAATATTCACCATATTTTTGATTTTGTCTAAAAAGCTCATTTTTGCGTCCTCCTAAAATTTAATACATTCTTGGACCGAAAATTGAAGAACCAATTCTTACAAGATTCGAACCACATAAAATTGCTTCGTAATAATCCCCCGACATACCCATTGAGAGAATATTCATATCTATATTATCTAACTTTTTTTCTTTAATGTCAACATAGATATTGTGTATTTTTTCAAAATATTTACAAAGTATTGTATTATTTTCGCAAATTGGGGGTATTGTCATAAGACCTTTAATTCTGATTGCATCTAATTCTGCTATTTGATGCAAAGTTTCAAAAAACTCTGATGTTGAAAAACCAGTTTTGCTCTCTTCTTCACCAACATTGATTTCAAGAAGCACTGGGGTAACAACACCTTTTTTTATTGATTGTTTTGCAATTTCTTTTGTAATTTTAAGTGAATCAACTGACTGAATCATATCGACTTCGCCGACGATTTGCCCTGCTTTATTTGTTTGTAAATGTCCTATTAAATGTTTTTCTATACCATCAAGATGTAAATCTGGCTTTTTTCGAAGCATTTCTTGTACACGATTTTCACCAATAAGTTTAACGCCATAATCAAGGGCATAATTTATGAAAATCGGGTCAACTGTTTTAGTAACAGCCATAAGTCTTACATCTTCTGGTTTTCTTCCACTTTTTATTGCACTTTCAGCAATTCTCTCATTGATAACATCAAGGTTATATTGAATATCAGCCTTGCGTGTTTCAAGAAACGACTTTTCCATCATACAAATCAACCCCTTCTGTAATAATTGTATCATATTGTCTTACATAGGATGAATCATCAACCTTTTCGACAATTGAATATTCTTCACTTGAAGAAATAATGTTTATCTTTTTAAACTGAATAATATTACCACGCTTTACATAAACGCCCTTTTCACCATCAACTTCACGAATGGCTCTGTTGTTAATGCGAATACCTGTAAAACTATCTGTGATAATCTCAATGTCTTCTATTCTTAAGTTTGCAACATCGCGATTCATAATATTACATTCAAGCACAATTGGAATATAGTCCCCTTCTTTTGCGCCGATATAGGCGATTTTACAATCTATGCTTCCTACCGCTGTATTAGGAATATTAACTTTCACTTTTTTATCTTTTTTGAGTTTGCCTGAGTCACTATAAGGCACTGTGCAAACAAAGTACCAATCAAACGAATCAACAAGTTTGCCCATTATATTAGCAGGAACTTCTTGCTTTTGATATGACAACAAATTATTAATGGTTTCACAGTTGATATTATTGAGCACATCTTTATATGCGATTGAATGTTCAAATCCATCAACTGAACCGATATAATAACCTGGGTTTGGTGATGCAACAGTGCTGTATCCAAAAGCCTTGCCTTTTAATGTAACAAGCTCTGCTTCAAGGGATGAGAGTTTTGCATCAACTGATAATTGAGTGCCCACAGCTAACTGACGAGCAGTTATTGAATCGCGCAAATCAATGAGTGCTTCATCAAACTCACTGTTTATGCCTTTTCTTGTTGCTGCAATATAATCAACACAGGCATTATCGATAGAATCGTTGTATGATGATGGTGCATTTGTACCTACACCAACACGGTTTTTAAGTTGCTTATAATATGCAATCTCTTTTTCTAATTCGTTTATACGAACATAAGCGGCTGCACTTTCAGAACTCTGAAAAACAACTGCAACAGCATCACCGCTACCAACACGTTTGCCATCTTCTGCGATTGAAACAACTGTTCCACTTGTGTTTTCAGCTGTAAGATATTCTTCGTCACGGATTGCGAATGCTTTTGTTGTGATTGTGTTTTGAACATCTCTTTCGAGTGCGACTTCTGTTTTATAAGGTGATGCATTCATCTGCACAACCTGATAGATAAAATAAAAAATTATAAGGACACCAAGCACTGTGCAAGCTGCATATTTAATTGTATTTTTGCTTAAATTTTTCATTGCTTGTTCTCCTTTAAAAATTCGTTGATTATTTCATAAACACTGTTGAGCATATCCTCTTGACTTTCATAATCATCAGGATAAACCCAATTTATATTTTTATTTTTGCGAAACCAAGTGAGTTGTCGTTTTGCATAATGTCTTGTTTCAATTTTAAGGCTTTCAAGACACTCGTCGAGAGTTTTTTCACCATTGAAATATGGTGCTAATTCTTTATATCCGATTGCCTGACAAGCAGTTTTGTCGGTTGGGATATTATAAAAGTCTTTTGCTTCATCCAACAAACCATTCTCAACCATAACATCAACACGACGGTTGATTCGCTCATAAAGCACATTTCTGTCACGATAATTTATACCAATATATAATGTGTTATATGGTGATGGCTCTGTTTTCGAGAGCGCTTTTTGCTCGGTCATTGTTTTGCTTGTTGCTTTATAAATTTCAAGGGCACGGATAATTCTGCTTTTATCTTTAAGATGCAATTTTTCTGCTGTTTTGGGGTCAATTTCTCGTAACCAATTAAGCATAAATTCTGCGCCTTTTTCATCGAACATTTCTGTTAACTCTTTGCGGATTTCAGTATTCTCATCTTCTTGTGAAAACTGAATGTTTTGTAAAAGCGAATCAACATAAAGCCCTGTGCCACCTGCGATTACAGGCACATCACCTTGGCTATGTATTTTTTCAATACAAGTCTTTGCAAGGGTTACATATTCTGCAACGCTGAACTTTTTGTCGATTGGTTGAAACCCAATTAAATGATGGGGTATCCCCTGCATTTCATCCACAGTTGGCTTTGCAGTTGCAATATTCATTTTTTCATAGATTTGCATTGAGTCTGCTGACACAACTTGTCCCGAAAACTGCTTTGCAATATTAATTGATAAAGCGGTTTTTCCCGACGCGGTTGGTCCCACAACTGCAATAACGGGGATTTTTTTCATAAATTATACCCTACCAAACTGTTTTTCTAATTCATATTTTGGAAGTTCAATCATTACTGGTCTGCCGTGTGGACAGAAACGCACGTCATTATCATTCACCACTTGTTTTGCAAGTGCCAAAAGCTCTGCATCGGAATTATCGTCACCTGCTTTAATAGCACTTCGGCAAGCAACATTGTGATAAATCCAATCAAGATGCTCGTTTGTAATGTCACGACGATTTTTTGTAAGATATTCTGCAATTTCACTGATGAGTGGTGCGATTTCTTGATTGTCTAAATCTATTGGGCAACTGCGCACAATAACTGTGCCGTTACCAAAATCTTCTATATCAAAACCTGTGTTTGCGATTGTTTCAAGATTTTCTGTTATTGCTGAATACTCTTCTTTGCTAAGGGTTACAGTTACGGGTGCTAAAAGCATCTGACTGCCACTACCCTGTTTATTTGCTTTGAGTTTATTGAACAATATTCTCTCATGAGCCGCGTGTTTATCGATTACACAGAGTTTGCCGTTGAGTTCAATAAATATGTATGTTTTATATGCTTCGCCGATAAGACGGATTATGTTTTCTTCTATTGGTTTTACTATTTCTGTTGGCTCAACGGGTTTTGTTTCAACCTTTGTTTCAGCTACATGAATTGGAAATTCGATTTTGAATGGGTCGTCGTCAACATCAGCAACATAATCAGTTTTGACATCACTTACAAAAAGTGTTTCTGACAAAGGTTTTAACACTTTTTCTGTGTATGCGATATTTTCTTCGACAGTTGTTTGCTTAAACTCTTGTTGTGGTTTAGCAAAAATATCGTTGAATACGGTTTTCTTATCGGGTAAAACTGCTTGTTTGAGTGATGTGCTTTCGCTCAATGCAGATTTGACTGCGTGATAAACTGCATCAAAAATCGCTTTTTCGTCGGAAAAACGGACTTCGATTTTTGAAGGATGCACATTAACATCAACAAGTGTTGGTGGGAGTGTTATAAAGAGTACACCGCCTGGGAATTTGCCGACCATAACGCTATTTTTATAAGCACTTTCAAATGCTGCCATAATAGTTGTGTTTTTTACACTTCGACCATTAACGAAGAAATATTGCATTCCACGAGAGCCACGACAATTAAAGGGTGGTGTTACAAGACCACTGACTGACACATTACCAACAGTTGCATCAACATTCAAAAGACCAGTTGAGAAGTCTTTACCAAAAGCAGAGAAGCATACATTTTGAAGATTTCCGTCACCATTAGTTGTGAATACTTGTTTGCCATCACGAATAAAACGGATACTGATTTCAGGGTGTGAAAGCGCAAGCTTTTCAACCGCAGATGCAACATAGTTGCCCTCGCTGACATCCTTTTTCAAGAATTTCATTCTTGCAGGAGTATTATAGAAAAGTTCACGGACAATCATAGTTGTGCCAACAGCACAACCTGCATCAGAGAAGTCTGTTATAATTCCACCCTCGATTGTGAGAGATGTACCCATTTCTTCGGTTACAGTTTTGGTAATCATATTAACTTTTGAAACCGCTGCGATTGATGGCAACGCTTCACCACGGAAACCGAGAGTTAAGATAGTATTAAGGTCTTCGGCAGTTTTAATTTTACTTGTAGCGTGGCTGACAAATGCAGTTTTAACATCTTCACGGTCAATACCGCAACCATCGTCAGTAACGCGGATATATGAAATTCCACCGTGCTGGATTTCAACTGTAATGGAAGTAGCACCGGCATCAACGGCATTTTCCATAAGTTCTTTTACAACGGATGCGGGACGTTCAACCACCTCACCCGCTGCGATTAAATCAGCCATATGTTTTGGAAGTTTATTTATTTTTGCCATTGATGTTCACCTGCCTTAAATTACAATTTAGATTTTATATCATTAAGAAATTGTTTAACTCTTGGGCTTACAATTAATTTTTCATTATAGTGATGTTTTTTCAATATTTCTTGTATTCTACCAATATAATTAGGTTTAGAAATTTGAAGTGCTTGTTCATAAAAATGTTTTGCTTTGTCTATTTCACCATAATGCAACGCTATTACAATCTGTGCAACTGCAATTCTAAATTCATTATTCTTGAAAGATTGAGAAAATTCATCGACATTAGAAAATAATTTACAATATTCTTCTAATTCTGGCGAATATTGAAAATTATCCATATGAAGTTTCATCCATAATAGTTCAATTGCCAAATGGTCGATATATGATTGTTGTTTTGGACTAAGTGTTTTTAACGCTAATACATATGAATCATATGCACTTTTCTCGTCTTGCATTTTTTCATATATTTTTCCTATAAACAAGTATGAAGTATATGTTGTAAACCAACCATCTTCAAAATTTTCAAGTCCATAATTAATAAGTTTAATGGCTTGTTCTGCATTTTTAGTACAAAACTGAATTGCAGTTGTATAACAATGTTGACGTTTATTAAAATTTCCTCGCACTCTTTTTAAGAGCTTCTGATACTCAATAAAATCTTCGTCAGTCATTCCTTTCTTAATGATTTTATTTTCAAAGTCTTCAATTTTACTCATACTTAAAATCCTTTCAACAAATCATTAAGTTTCAAGACGATGTGGGCATCGTCCCCTACATTACACCTCATCCGTCAACGCTTACGCGTTGCCACCTTCCCCTCAAGGGGAAGGCAAAATTAGTTCTTTGCTTTGTCGATGAGTTCGTAGAGAAGTCCCATTGCTTCGATTGGGGTTAGGGTGTTTATATCGACTGTGCGAAGTCTGTCCATAATGTATTCTCTTGAATTTGATTCAAAGGACATTTGGATTTCAGGCTCTTTTTCTTCAGGTATATCTGCAACCATTTTAGGTTTCATTAAGTCGTTATCTTCGAGCGTTTTAAGAATTGCTTTTGCTCGTTTAATTACATTGTCAGGCACGCCAGCAAGCTTTGCAACCTCGATACCGTAAGAGCCATCTGCACCGCCACGAACAATTCTTCTTAAGAATGTAATATCGTCCCCACGCTTTTTAACTGCGATATTATAATTCATTACGCCGTCAACTGTACCTTCAAGCTCTGACAATTCGTGATAATGGGTTGCAAAGAGTGTTTTTGCGCCTATTTTCTTTTTATCAGCAATATACTCAACAACCGAACGGGCAATACTCATACCGTCAAATGTAGAAGTGCCACGACCGATTTCATCAAGAATAATAAGGCTATCTTTTGTTGCAAATTTAAGAATTTCTGCAACTTCGTTCATTTCAACCATAAATGTTGACTGACCCGATGCCAAATCGTCAGACGCACCAACACGGGTGAAAATGCTATCAACAATGCCTATATCCGCTGATTTTGCAGGAACAAAACAACCCATTTGAGCCATAATTGTTATAATTGCAATCTGTCTCATATATGTTGATTTACCCGCCATATTAGGGCCTGTAATTACTGCCATACGATTATCATTACAATCAAGCATTGTGTCGTTAGGCACAAACATTGTGTGCTTTTGTAAGGCTTCAACTACAGGGTGACGACCTTCAAGAATACGGATTACACCTTTATCGTTAATATCAGGTCTTGTGTAGTTATTTTTAAGTGAAACTGTTGCGAATGAACAGAGAACATCGAGGAGTGCTACTGCATGAGCAGTTCTTTGAGTTCTTAAATATTCCCCTGCTATCTTTTTGCGGATTGAATTGAAAATCTCATATTCAAGCCCAACAATTCTCTCTTGTGCGCCGAGCACCTTTGTTTCAAGTTCTTTAAGTTCTTCAGTTATATATCTTTCACAGTTTGAAAGTGTTTGTTTACGAATATATGTATCAGGCACTAATTCTTTATATGAATTAAGCACTTCAAAATAATAACCGAATACTTTGTTATAACCGATTTTGAGTTTCTTAATACCTGTTTTTTCTTGCTCGTCGGCTTCAAGTTTTGCAAGAATACTCTTACCACCATTTACAATGTCGCGAAGTTCATCAAGTTCTTTATTGAAACCATCTTTAATCATTCCACCCTCACGGACTGAGAATGGTGCATCTTCTTTGATTGAAACCTTAATAAGTGAGCAGACATCACTCAATACATCAATTTCGTTATAAATGTATTTGAGCATATTACTATTTGCATCTTTAAGGTTTTCTTTAATTTCAGGAAGATTCTCAAGTGTTGTGCAAAGAGATAATAATTCTTTTGCGTTAGCAGTGTTATATACGATACGGGTCATAAGACGTTCCATATCATAAACGCTGACCATCAACTGAGTTTCGTTTTCACGCATTTCGGTGTTGTTATAAAGTTCGTCAACAGCATTAAGACGCTTTGAAATCTCAACTGAATCATAAAGTGGACGCTCAATGAATGAACGAAGCATACGCTTGCCCATTGCAGTTTTTGTTTTATCAAGCACCCAAAGAAGTGAGCCTTTTTTATCTCTGTCACGCATTGTTTCAAGTAATTCAAGATTACGGATTGCAGAAATACCAAGGCTCATAAATTTAGCATCAGTATAGAAATTGATGCTCTTGATATTCTCTAAATCACGCTTTTGAGTTGATTTGAGATAAGAAAGTGCTGCACCCAATGCACAAACTGCAGTATCACGCTGATTAAGTGAAAGTGTTGCTAAATCGTTAGTATTAAAATGCTCTTTACAAATATTTTCTGCATTAGAAAATAGGAATTCTTCAATCAATAACTCAACAGACGCTTCAAGTTTTTTAGAAATGAAATCTTTAAGAGAATTAAATGAAACTATCTCTTGATTGAGAATAATTTCAGTTGGGTTATATCTACCCATTTCGTTGATTACTCTTTGTTCCACATTCTCATTGAATTCTGTTAAATTGACCTCGCCTGTTGAAATATCGATAAAGCACATACCAACATTGCCGTTAGTTGCGCAGACAGATGCGAGATAATTATTCTTTGACTCGTCAAGCATTGAACTTTCAATAACTGTTCCCGGTGTGATAACACGGATAACATCGCGACGAACTATGCCTTTTGCAGCTGCAGGGTCTTCCATCTGTTCACAAATCGCTACTTTATATCCTTTAGATACAAGTCTTGCAATATAGCCATCTGCACTGTGGAATGGTACGCCACACATTGGGGCTCTTTCTTCTTGTCCACAATCGCGACCTGTAAGCACAAGTTCAAGCTCTTTTGATGCTGTTTTTGCATCATCAAAGAACATCTCGTAAAAGTCACCAAGTCGGAACATCAATATGGTGTCTTCATAATTCTTTTTTATTTCAAAGTATTGTTGCATCATTGGTGAAAGTGCCATATTTTTGCTTCCTTCTCAGTTAAATATATTTTTTAAATAACCCCTCAGTCACCTTACGGTGACAGCTCCCCTTTCAGGGGAGCCAAGTCTCCGAATTATACTTGATTAGTGTGAACAACCTTCGTCGCCACAGTCACAATGACAGCCTGAGCAGTCGCCACCGCACTGATGTGCTGTTGGGTCGCATGTGTCAGGGTCGTCACCATTTACGCACATAGCAAGAATGCCTGTAAGATAGTTCATAAGGTCATCTAATTCTTTTCTTGCCATTTCATAGTTACGCATATTTTCATTCATCATAATTTCTGAATATACGCCACGGAATTCTTCATCATAAGCTTTCATCTTGCCTTCATCTGGCTCTTCTTTTGATGCTTCGTGCTGGTATGAAACCTGAATGAGTTGAATTTTGCTCATAAGTTCGTTAAGAGCTGTATCCTGCTCGTTTGCTTCAACAGCCTTTCTCATTGCAAGATATCTTTCATCTTGCTGAATTGCTTTGCCAAGTTCTCTTGTGAGTTTTTCGATTGACATTTTGTTTTTGCTCCTTTATTTTAACTTTTATTTTTTATTATTTAATGAGTTCGCCACGAACTAACCAATTAAGTGGTTCAGTCACTTTTACGTGACAGAATTTTCCCACTAAGCTATGGTCATTGCTTGGGAATTCAATAATAACATTTCCGTCTGTGCGCCCTGCTAAATATCCTTCGAGCGTTTTGCTTTCACCTTCACAAAGCACACGATAAGTTTTACCTTTCATATTGGCGCTATGCTCACTTGCTATTGTTTCTTGCAAGTCGCAGAGTTCTTTAAACCACTTATTCTTTTCGTCATAAGAAACAGGGTCATCCATCAAAGATGCTTTTGTACCTTTTCTTGATGAGAAAATGAATGTGAAAAGTGATGTGTAACCAACTTCCTTGACAAGTGACAATGTATCGCAAAATTCTTCATAGGTCTCACCTGGGAATCCAACAATAATATCACTTGTAAGAGATAATCCTTCAATTTTTTCTTTTGCATAAGAAATGAGTTCGAGATATTTTTCACGGTCATAATGACGATTCATTTCTTTAAGAATTCGATTGTTACCTGATTGCACAGGAAGATGAATATGCTTTGAGAGTTTTTCGCACTCTGCGATTGTGTCGATAAGCTCTTTTGTGCAATCCTTTGGGTGAGATGTCATAAATCTTACAGTAAATTCACCATCTAAATCATTAAGTTGACGAAGAAGCTTTGAGAAGTTTATATCTTCATCTAACCCTTTACCATAAGAATTAACATTTTGACCTAAAAGAGTGATATCTTTATAACCTTCTGCAACTATTTGTTTGAATTCTGCAATGATATCCGCTGAATTTCTGCTTCGTTCTCGTCCCCTTACATAAGGCACTACACAATAGCTACAGAAATTATCACAGCCATACATAATTGGCAACCACGCTTTTGCAGAGTTATCACGAAGTGCAGGCATTCCTTCAACAATCTCATTTGTTTCAGTCATATCTGCAAAGAATCGTTTGCCTTTCAAAAGATATGCTTTAAAGATTTCTGGCACGGTGTATTGATTATGAGTACCAAATACGATATCAACAAAAGGATAACTATTATAAATTTTTTCTCTGATATGCTCTTGTTGCATCATACAACCACAAAGTGCAATTATGAGATTTGGATTTGACTGCTTTAACTTTTTGATTGCACCCACATTGCCAAAAACTCTGTCTTCAGCGTGTTCACGAATTGCACAAGTGTTATAAAGAATTAAATCTGCATCTTCTTTTTCTTCGGTCATAGTATAGCCCATTTTAGAGAGCATTCCTTTAATACGCTCACTGTCGGCAACATTACCCTGGCAACCATAAGTATGAATAAATGCTTTCGGTGTATTGCCGTGACGCAACAATAAAAGTTCTGCTACATCATCGGCTATATTAAATTGCTTTTGAATTTTTTCGTTCATATTCAAATTAATTACCCTTTATGTAAATTGATTGTAAGAATTTAAGAACGTCGTTATAAACAACTTCTTTTTCTGTTTCGTTGAGAATTTCATGACGCATTCCCGGATAGAGAATTACTGTTGGGTCAAAGCCCGCTGCTGCAAGTTGGTCTGCAACTGCCAACACACCTTTACCGTTCATACCAACAGGGTCTTTTGCACCTGAAATCACCATTACATTAAGATTTTCTGGAAGACGATATGCCCAAAGCTCATCACAAGCTTCACGCATAATGTTATAGATATCACGATACCCTGCGAGAGTATATGTAAATCCACAAAGTTCGTCATTAGAATATGCAAGTCTGTTATCAGCATTTTCTGAAAGCCAAGCAAGTGCATTGCCCTTATCGTCGCCAAGCATTGAGAATCCTTTATTCATCACATCAGCAACACCATCAACGCGTCTTGTTGAGCCATATTTTGCAACGAGCAAATCAATGCCATCAACTGCTGCATTAATAATTGGTGGAAGGTCCCCTGTGCCACAAAGAATGATACCGTCAAGCTCAAATCCGAAATGACTTGCATAAACTCTTGTGCAGAATGAACCCATTGAATGACCAAAAAGGAAATATGGGATGTCTGGATTTCTCTTTTTCATAATTTTTGTGAGAATGTGCATATCGTCAACTAATCTCTTGTCGCCATTCTCTTCGCCCATATAACCGATTTGTGCTCTTTCTTCAATGCTCTTGCCGTGACCTAAATGGTCGTTACCACAAACCACAAATCCGTTGCTTGCCAAAAATCTTGCAAAGTCGTCATAACGGGCAATATGCTCAGCCATTCCGTGAGTTAATTGAACAATACCGATTGGGGTTAATTCGTCATCTTCCCAGATTAAAGTTCTGATTTTATTTAACCCATTTGATGAGTTGAAATATGCTTCTTTTCTAACCAATGCCATAACTTTTCCCTCCAAAATGCATATTTGTGCACAATAATGCATAATATCAATTTATTATACTACAAAAGGTGTTTTTTGTCATTAAAAATCTATAAATTTTTCAAAAAAATAATTTTTGTAAGCTTTACTATCTGACACAAAAATTTTTCGTTATTTTTTATATATTATAGTTATAAATAATGGTAAATACGACCAAATATCAAGGGTTTTGCGCTATTTTTCACTCGTTTTTATAACGCATATCAATTTGCATTGATTTTTGCTTTATGATAAAATTATGAAAAAATAAATAAGGAGTGAAAACTTATGACATACGAACAGGTTGTAGCAAAAGTTAAGGCTAAATTCGCAGACGCTGATGCATCAAAAATCGACGGCGTTGTTGCATTACAGATTAACCTTGAAGGCAAGAATGTAAACGGTATTTTCTATATTGAAGTTAAAGACCACAATGTAAATGTTGAGCCTTATGAATACTATGACAGACACGCTATTGTAACTGTTAACCCAACTAATCTTTTAAAGCTTGTTGACGGCAAACTTGACCCGGTTGAAGCATATAACAAAGGTAAAGTTGTTATTGATGGTGACGCAGGTGCAGTGCTCACAGTAATCAATCTTGTAAAATAAGATTTGACGCAAAAAGAACAATTCAGTTGAGTTGTTCTTTTTTATTTTTTATTCTTTACTTTTTTTGTGGTTGTGATATAATTTTTTTGAAAATAATCCCATTAGCGAGATGATATTTATGTCAAAACCTATTACTGCTATTATTGTTGGTGCAGGTCACAGAGCATTAATTTATGCTGAGCTTGCAATTACAAATCCTGAACTTTTAAAAATTGTGGGTGTTGCTGACCCACACCCTGTAAGACGAGAATTGTGTATGAAAAAATTCGGTTTCGGAGAAGATATGTGTTTTGAGTCTGCACAGGAATTAGCCAAAAAAGGCAAGCTTGCAGATACAATTATCAATGGCACTATGGACCATCAGCATTTAGAGACATCTATTCCCCTTCTTGATGCAGGTTATGATATGCTTTTAGAAAAACCATTTGCACCAAACGAAGAAGATATGAGAGAAATTGTAGCGTGTGCAAAAAAGAATAATTCAAAGGTTATGATTTGCCATGTACTTCGATACACACCTTTCTATTATGCTATAAAAGAGCGTTTAGTTAAGGGTGAAATCGGCGAAATAATGAATATTCAGACTCTTGAACATGTAAGTTATCATCACCTTTCAACATCTTATGTGCGTGGTAAATGGGCAAACAGTAAAGAGTGTCACACATCAATGCTTTTGGCTAAATGTTGTCACGATATTGACATTATGATGTGGATGATGAGCGACACAAAACCAACTCATATTTCAAGTTTTGGTGGTAAATATCAGTTCAAGCCTGAAAATGCACCTGAAAATGCTGGTGATAGATGTCTTGTAGATTGTCCGTTGGTTGAAGATTGCAGATACTCTGCAAAGCGTCTTTATATTGACCAACCCGAGCGTTGGGCATTCTATATTTGGGACAAACTTGAACACATCCCTAACCCAACTATTGAAGACAAAATCAATCTTCTTAAAGGTGACTCACCTTATGGTAAGTGCATTTATAAATGTGACAACGACGTTGTTGACCATCAGTCTGTACTTGTAAACTTTGCAAATGGTGCAACGGGCACACACAATATGGTTGGTGGGTCTTCGGCATCACTTCGCAGAATACACATTGTTGGTACTCTTGGTGAAATTTATGGTAACTTTGAAGAAGCAAAATTCTATGTTTCAAAAATTCATCCAACAAAGACTGATGAAAAAATCGTTGAAGAAGTTGACCTTAGACTTACCGGTGATATGGTTGGTGCTTACGGTGGTCACGGTGGTGGCGACGAAAGACTTGCAGAAGACTTTGTATCATTTGTACGCGGTGAAAAGCCAAGCCTTGCTTGCACATCAATTTTTGATTCAGTTGCAGGTCATTTGTGTGTGTATCTTGCTGATAAATCAAGAGAAAACAATGGTATGCCACAGGAAGTAATATTTTAAATAGGCAAAAATTAAGGCAGTCAAATGACTGCCTTTTTTGTTTATTCAAATAGAAAATCTGATTCTTTTAAAATAGTTATATTACAACCTTTTTCGTTGTATTCCATAGCTTTTTTAACCTTTGTACCATATGTACCATTAGAAAACGCCTGGCACTCATTTTTGCCAACCATTAAAATATCGGTAGATTTCTTAACTGCTGAATCAATGACGCCACCATGAGCAACAACATATTCTTCAACTGAAGCCTTACCTTTTCCAAATGCAAAGTTACCACTAAGACATACATGTTTTCCTTCAACAGAATTAATTTGTGAAGAAAGAGATGTAACTGGGTCAAGCAATTCTTTAATAAAGTTAGTAATATATTCTAATTCTTTATCGGTAATTATGGAATCTTCTAATACATTTTCTAATATTTCTATAATTTTGTTAAATGGAAAATGTCCAGCTAATGTTATATTATCATATAACCATTGACGAAGATTATTACATTCATCTTTTGTAACTTCTCCATCTTCAATAATACCTTTCATAATTCCATCCAAAATTTGAGTTGCTAAAGTTGATGGTGCAGTTGAAATGGTATCAAGATAGTTTTTAATTGCATACTGTAAAGATATAATTTCATTAGTTGTAACGATACCATCTTCAAGAATTATGTCTATTGATTTTATTATATTCTCAATTTCCTTATGAGAAGAATAACACACATTGTCTTCTTTCCATTTTTTTATATAGTCTACTTCAGTCTCATTGACAACATTATCAATAGAAAAACCTCTTATGATGCCATAAAACTCACTAATTGATTTTCTTAATGTTGGGTCATCAATATACTTAGAAAACTCTTTTACTTGTTTTGGGATATATTTCTTGACATAATCATCAGGATTAATTTTGTATGTATCAACCAATGTTTTAAATAAGTCAGCACAAGCGCAAGCATCATCAAAAGCATTATGTTCTGAATCAATATCAATATCAAAGTATTCACACAATGTTGACAAACTATAATTTTCAACTACAAAACTTGGCATAAATCTTTTCGCTAAATCATAGGTGCAAATATAATACATTTCAGGTATATCAATATTATATCTATTTAGGTTTTTTATCAACGCATCCAAATCAGCACTTGCAACATTATGACCAATAACAACAGATTTGGTAAAATATTTTTCAATGTTTCCCCAAACATTATCAAAAGTTGGTTTATCAGCAACTTTTTCTTTAGTTATACCATGAACATTAATACAAAACATATCAAAGGAATCGTTAGGGTTTATATAAATATCTTGTTCAGGATAAAAAGGGTCCCCTGTTTCATAATCCTCACACACAATACCCATTTGACAAATAGATTTATTTTTCGAATTAGCATATTCAACATCAAAATAAGTAATTTTATCCATAATATAATCCCTTCAAAAATATTTTTAATATAAATAAATATATCATTTTAAATATTTTATGTCAATAAAAGAAAACAGGACGCTGTGGTCAGCGTCCCGTACATTTCATGTTTATTTGATTTTTATTTTGTACCAAAAATTCTGTCGCCTGCGTCGCCAAGACCTGGAACAATATATTTATGCTCGTTGAGTTTTTCGTCGAGTGCTGCACAGTAAACATCAACATCAGGATGAGCCTTTGTAAGTGTTTCAAGTCCTTCAGGAGCTGCGATAATGCCCATAAATTTAATTGATTTTGGGTTGTATGTTTTAATCTGGTTGATGGCGTCAACTGCTGAGCCACCAGTTGCGAGCATTGGGTCAAGAACGATTACTTCACGTTCTTCAATGTCTGATGGTAATTTGCAGTAATATGGTACTGGCATAGCTGTTTCTTCGTCTCTGTACATACCGATATGACCAACTTTTGCAGATGGAACAAGTGAAAGAACACCGTCAAGCATGCCTGTTCCTGCTCTAAGAATTGGAACAAATGCAAGAGTTTTGCCTGAAATCATTTTTGCCATTGTTTTTTGAATTGGTGTTTCAATTTCTACATCTTCAAGTGGAAGGTCGCGAGTTGCTTCATAGCACATAAGTGCTGCAATTTCAGAAACAAGTGTTCTAAAATCTTTTGAGCCTGTGTTTTTATCTCTTAAAAGAGCGAGTTTATGTTGAATAAGTGGATGATTTGTAATTGTAACGTTTGCCATTTCTTTTTCCCCCGTATTTATATTCCTTAAAAACATTATATACCCTATTTTTACAATTTACAAGGTATTTATGAATTTTCTATCTCCATAATCTGGTCAATTCTACGCTGATGACGACCACCCTCGAATTCTGTTTCAAGGAAAATATCAACGAGTTCAAGTGCCAAGCCAACACCAACAACACGGCCACCCATACAAAGAGCGTTTGCATCATTATGCATTCTTGTGAGCTTTGCACTGAAATAGTCTGAACAGCAAGCAGCACGAATACCTTTAACTTTATTAGCTGCCATTGAAATACCGATACCTGTGCCACAGCAAAGAATTGCTTTATCGCACTCACCACTTGTTACCTTTTCGCAAGTTGCTTTTGCGATTGGTGCGTAATCGATTGATTCTGCACTATATGTGCCACAATCAACATATGCTACACCTTTTTCATCAAGATGTTTTTTTATTGCTTCTTTTAATTCAAAACCGCCGTGGTCTGCGCCTAATGCTATCATTTTATATTCTCCTTATTTTAAATTATTTTTATTATTAAGTTCTCTTTCTGCTTGAGGTACTCTCAGATAAAAAGGAACAAGTTTTTCTGAATCTATAAGTTCTTCGTTATTTTTTACTTTTTCTTCTGCAAGTCTGCAAATAGATGAAGCATGAACATAACGGATATTCTCATCTGCTAATTGTGAATTTGGTAAAATACCACAGAGTTTATTATAACACAACTCTGCACCATCACCAATAAAAACAATTGGTTTGTTATATTTTTTTAATTCTTCGCCTAACTCATCAATAAGTATTGCTTTATCTTCACAAATACGCTTGCCACCATCAAAAATCGCAGTATAAACCTGATTACAACGTGCATCCATAACTGCACAAGCAATTACATCTTTATTTTTAAGTGGCTCTGCGATTGCTTCGAGAGTTGAAACCGCAAAGCAATCTTTATTCAATGCATCTGCCATACCCTTAACTGACGCAATACCAATTCGCACACCAGTAAACGAGCCCGGACCATTTGTAATTGCAAACAAATCAACATCTTTGATATTTTTATTACTATCTACCAATGTTTTTTCAACCATAGGCATTAAAGTCTGACTATGTGTAAGACCGTTGTTTATAAAATTTTCTGCTAAAATAACGCCATTTTCACTTATTGCTACTGACGCTGTTACAGATGTTGAATCAAGTGATAAAATAATCATATCTGCACTCCCCCGTCAATAGTAATAATACGTTGATTATCGTGCTCACCGCGTTCAATATTAACTCTTATGGTGTTTTCAGGGAGTGCATTCTCAATGTTTTCGCTCCACTCAACAGCGAGAATTCCACCTGCTTCATAGAAATCAAAAAATCCACTTGCATATAAATCATCCCAAGTTTCAACACGATACATATCAAAATGATAGAGCGGTGGATTACCACCATAATCGTTTACAATAGCAAAAGTCGGACTACTGACTTCTTCTTTTACACAAAGAGCTTTGGCAAGTCCACGGGTAAAAGCAGTTTTACCCATACCAAGACCACCGAAAAATGCAACAACAGTTCCACCTTTCAGTAAAAGCCCAAGTTTTTTGCCTAATTCAGTTGTTTCTTCTGCACTATTTGTAATAAACCTTTGCATAATTCCACCATAAGTAACTTTATCTTTAATATTTTACCACAGATTTTCATATTAGTAAATTGAAAATTATATATTTTTTGTTGTTTATTTATTTTGTACAACATATTTAATAATAAAGAGAAAAAATTGAACGCTTATTGACTGAAAAGTTGCATTTTTTAGTGATTTTGTAGTATTAAATATGAAAAAATGCAAGTTTTTAGTCAACATTTGTCATTTTTAACAAATTAAAGTGTTAAAACAATGTATATTTTTTCTATTTTTTGAATTGAAAAATATATGTGTAATATGTTATTATTTTTGCATATTTATAAGGGGGTCCTTAAAATGAATCAGTATATCGAAAGAGTTATTGCTGACGTTAAAAAGCGTGACGGCGATAAAGCAGAATTTATTCAATGTGTAAACGAAGTTTATGACTCACTTGAAAGAGTTGTTGATGCACACCCTGAATATGAAAAATTTGACATCCTTGGTCGTATGGCAGAGCCAGACAGACTTATCACATTCCGTGTTTCTTGGGTTGATGACAATGGTCAAACTCAGGTTAACCGTGGTTTCCGTGTTCAGTTCAACTCTGCAATCGGTCCTTATAAAGGTGGTCTTCGTTTCCACCCAAGTGTAAATACAAGTATCGTATATTTCTTAGGCTTTGAACAGACATTCAAAAATGCTCTCACAGGTCTTCCTATGGGTGGTGCAAAGGGTGGTTCAGACTTTAATCCTGTTGGTAAGAGTGATGCAGAAATCATGAGATTCTGTCAGGCATTTATGACAGAACTTGCTCGTCATATTGGTGACCACCTCGACGTTCCTGCTGGTGATATCGGTGTTAGTGGTAAAGAAATCGGTTATCTCTTCGGTCAATACAAGAGAATCAAGGGTAGATTTGAAAATGGTGTTCTTACTGGTAAAGGTCTTACATACGGTGGTTCACTTATTCGTCCTGAAGCTACAGGTTATGGTGCTATCTATTATACAAACGAAGTTCTTGCTCATGATGGTGAAGATATCAAAGGTAAGACATTCGCAGTTTCAGGTTTTGGTAACGTTGCTTGGGGCGCAATCAAAAAGATTGCTGAACTCGGTGGTATCCCATTAACTCTTAGTGGCCCTGACGGATATGTTTACGACAAAGATGGTATTGTAACAGAAGAAAAAATCAACTATCTTCTTGAAATGAGAGCATCAGGTAGAGATAAAGCTCAGGATTATGCAGATAAGTTCGGTGCAGAATTCTTCCCTGGTCAAAAACCATGGGGCGTGAAAGTTGACGTTGCTCTTCCATGTGCTACTCAGAACGAAATCACTCTTGAAGAAGCAAAGAAAATTGTTGCAAATGGCACAAAATACTACATTGAAGTTGCTAATATGCCAACAACTGCAGAAGCTGTTGCTTATTTCATTGAAAATGGTGTAACAGTTGCTCCATCAAAAGCGGTTAATGCTGGTGGCGTTTGCGTTTCTGGTCTTGAAATGAGCCAGAATAGCCAAAGACTTGCTTGGACTGCTGAAAAGGTTGACGAATTACTTAAACGTGCAATGAAGAATATCTATGATATTTCAGTTGACGCTGCTGCTCGTTATGGCATGGGCTATGACCTTATCGCTGGTGCAAACATTGCAGGTTTTGAAAAAGTTGCAGAAGCAATGATGGCACAAGGTGTGTATTAATAATTACATATTAAACACTATAAAGAAAACCCTCGTACAATTAAGTACGGGGGTTAATTTTATAATATTATATATAAAGAAAAAAGACCTTCGATTGAAGGTCTTTGATTATGTACCCTGAAAACTGAACAAAGGTCTGTGATGTCTGAGAAATTGTACATATTAGAGACCAAGAATAATGGTCAAGCCCTCGACCTATTAGTACTGGCAAGCTAAACACGTCACCGTGCGTACACCTCCAGCCTATCAACCATG
>JAZLBL010000036.1:0-33017 GCA_045613685.1 Candidatus Fimenecus sp.
CGATGTTGCCGTATACGCCAGCACCAACTTCTGATTGATATGGTAAATATTCATAGTACATTTCCCACTCAACCATAACTGCACCATCTGATGCACCTGGCATTGAGTCAGCATCAAGGTCGCCTGCCATAAATGCATCAAGAGTATAGATACCATCATAATACATTTCATATTCGATTGCAATAGCTGAGTCAGATGCACCTATGTTACCGTCCATATCGATATCACCGAAGTAGATATATACATAGCTTTCCACTACGTTACCATCTTCATCAAGAACATTAATGATTGTACCTGTTGTTTCAACGCCAGCATCTTCAGGAACGATAACTTCAAGATAGTCATCGCCATAAGCTGTTGTAAGGAAGTCTGCGATTGTGCCGTCTACTTCCCAGTGGTCATTCCAACCAAGTGTATCGAAACCGTATACTGTACCTGTGTATTCGCCACCGATTGTGTTATCTGTATCGATAATTGCTTCGAATGGTGCGTTTTCGTTGAGTACGAGTGTGTTTTTATCTGCACCGATTTCAATGTTTGCCGTTGCGTTTTCTAAATCTTTACTTTCAATGTTTTCAGGAATATCCATAATTGTTTTCCCGTTTGGTACGGCGCCAAAATAAAGCATACCTGCTACATTTTCGCTTTTTTTTGCCGATTCTTCAACAACTTTTACTACTGCATTACCTGAAACATCTTCTTTTGCAGTAATTTTAAAAGTGAGAACAACTTCGTCTATTGATTCTGCAACGTCCATATTTGCACCACCAATATATGTAGCAAGTACAAACCCGAATTTGCTTGAATCTATATCTGTGTTGGCATAAACTTTTTCTGTGTCAACACTTTGACTTTCAGTTGTTGTATTTGCAACTGAATATTCTGTCAAAGTTGCTGTGGCTTCACTCACATCAACCAATGTTTTGTCATAAAAAACAGGAATTGACATTGTTGCAACAGGATAATTTGTTGTAACTTTAACTGAAACTATTGCAGATTCACCTGCAGAAACAGTTTCTTTATCAGTTGTTATCAAAATATCCGTTGTTTTCGCGTTCGCAACTGATGTCACGATTACAGTTGCAATTAAAAGTGCAAACACCAAAACAAAAGCTATAATTTTTGATTTTTGATTTTTCATAATATCAACACCTTTTCACAGGTAGATTTTTATAGTCAATATTTATTTTACTCTGCTATCTGTTTGATTACATCAATAAATTGTTTTTCTTCGTTAAGTTCAATAGCACCTTTATCAACAAGTGCAGCATTTTTGGGATTAATTGGCAATTTTGCAAGAACAGGAATACCTAATTCTTTCGCAACTTCATCGAGTTTGCTTTCGCCATAAATACTATGTTTTTTACCACAGTCAGGGCACTCAAAACAACTCATATTTTCAATTAAACCAATAATTGGTACATTCATCATTTTTGCCATATTAACTGCTTTTTTAACGATGAGCGTAACTAAATCCTGTGGTGTTGTTACAATTACAATCCCATCAACAGGAAGTGACTGGAACACAGTAAGTGGAACATCACCTGTTCCTGGAGGCATATCGACAAACATAAAGTCAACATCACCCCAGATAACCTCTTGCCAAAACTGTTGAATTACTCCTGAAATAACTGGACCACGCCATACAACAGGTTGGTCTTCCTTTTCAAGAAGCAAGTTAACACTCATTACTCTTGTTCCCATTTTTGAAATCATTGGGAACATTCCGTCTTCTGTGCCTTCTGCATTTCCGTGAAGTCCAAAAGCTTGTGGAATTGATGGACCTGTAATGTCCGCATCAAGAATTGCAGTTTGGTAACCCATTGTCTGTGCAGTAACTGCAAGCATTGATGTGACAAAGCTCTTACCAACGCCACCTTTACCACTGACAACACCGATTACTTTTTTTACACTGCTCATTGAATTAAGTGGAGTGTGTAAATCTTTCTTTTTGCTATCGCAGTTTGATGAACAACTGCTACAATTTCCACTACAACCGCTCATTTTATATAACCTCTTTTCAAGATAGATAATTATTAACTGTTTCGTTTATTTGCCTACACAGAACTGTGCAAAAATTTCATTAACAACCAATTCGGTTGCCTTTTCGCCTGTTAAAACCATTAGATTTTCAATGGCTGAGTCAAGACAAACTGTGACTGCATCCATAGTTAACCCTAGACTTAACGCATTTTCTGCATCATAAAGAGCTTCAAGTGCTTTTTTACAACATTCACATTGACGCTCATTGACAACTGCAACTGCAGATGTGTCAAAATCAGCTGTTCCCAAAAGCTCTTCAACTGCTTTTGCAAGGTCATCTTTGCCTGTACCTTTTTTAGCTGAGATAAAAACTGTCTGCGAGAAATTCTTTTCGATTTTGCCTTTTAGATGGTTTTTGTCTAAATCTGTTTTGTTGATAATTCCTATTGCTTTTTTACCCTTGCAAAGTTCAATTAAACGTCTGTCAGAATCATTTAACTCTCGACTTGCATCGAAAACTGCAAGTACTAATTCTGCTTTTTCAAGTCTCTTAACTGCTCGGTCAACACCAATACTCTCAACAAGGTCGTCAGTTTCACGGACACCTGCTGTATCTGCAAGACGAAGAGTGATTCCACCAACATTTACAGTATCTTCAACAATATCTCTTGTTGTACCTGCAATTTCAGTAACTATTGATTTATCTGTGCCTGAAAGCAAATTCATAAGTGTTGATTTTCCAACATTCGGACAACCTACAATAGCGGTATCAACACCCTCCATAATAATTTGCCCTGTCGAGAAGTCTTTTATGAGTTTTTCAAGACTTTCTATGCTATATTTAATATGTTCATCGAGATTATTTTCACTTAAATCTTCGATTTCTTCATACGGATAATCAACCCAAGCAGAAAGAAGAGCTAAATCATAAACCAATTTGTCAGTAATACCTTTGATTTCTTTGAAAAGTCTTCCCTCTAACACACCGAGAGCAATTTTTTCTGCTTGCTCACCCTGTGCAGAAATTACATTCATAACAGATTCGGCACTTGTTAAGTCCATTTTTCCATTTAAAAATGCTCTTTTTGTGAATTCGCCTGCTTCGGCTGGCACAGCACCTGCTTGAAAAGCAGCTTTAAGCACCTTGTCTGTTACAAAAAGTCCACCATGACAAGATATTTCAACAACATCTTCACCTGTATAACTTTTTGGAGCTCTGAAAAGAAGAGCAACAACTGTATCAATGTCGCTTTCTTTGTCGTGTGCTTTACCATAAAGAGCAGAATAACCATCTATTTCACAAAGTTTTTTGCCCCCAAATGAAGAAAAAATCTTGTCACCAATATTAATAGCATCTTCACCTGAAATTCTGACAACACCGATGCCACCCGGTGCTCTACCAGTTGAGATTGCTGCTATTGTGCTCATTTTTCTTCACCTGCTTTACTTTTGCGTAAATCTTTAAAAAACTTTGTAAGTATTTCAGAGCATTCTGTTTCTAAAATTCCACCCTCATATTGTGGTTTATGAGTGAAATTCATATCAAAAAGCTGTGCCGCCGAAACAACAGCACCATTTTTTATATCTTTTGCTCCAAAATATATATTTTTTATTCTTGAATTTATTATTGCACCTGCACACATTGGACAAGGCTCTAATGTGACATACATATCACAATGCCACAGTCTCCAACCGCCAAGTTTTGCACAAGCCTGGTTTATTGCTTCAATTTCAGCATGGTGCAAAGCGTTTTTTACTGTTTCACGCTTATTTCTACCTTCGCCTACTATTTCGCCATTGCAAACAACAATCGCACCAACTGGCACTTCGCCTTCATCTGCTGAAAGTTTTGCTAATTGCAATGCATAATTCATATAATATTCTTTATTCATACCTGAGATTCTGAAATGCTTGTAAGTGTTGTAACAACCATAAGAATGATTGCCATAATCATTGGTATATTAACAAACACTGATGTAATTTTTTCTGTTGTTTTCAACGAATTAACGCCTTTTGCCAATTTAACTTTATAATTCATTGAGCGATATTTATTAAATGCAAAAATTCCTGCAACCACCATAACTCCAAGTATTCCAAGTGTGGTAATATTTGCTATTGTACCGCTAAAATTACTATCAGCTGTTGTAACTATAACAGAGTAGAAATTATTTAAGAAATGTAAAATGATTGATGGCCACAAGCTTCCTGTTGCCACAACTACATATCCAAAATAAATACCTGCAATAATTGTATATGGAACTTGAACCATATTACCATGAAGAAGTGAGAATATCACAGCTGACACAACAATAGCAAAACCATCACCAAATCTGCGTAAAGGTTGAAGAAGAATTCCACGAATTGCAATTTCTTCTAATATGGCAGGGATTATCGCAACAAACAATGTCATAAACAAAAAGTCTTTGACGCTTGTTACTGCCATATCTTCCATTCCGCTTGTGAAATCAACACCCATAAAACTCTGAAACATAAGTGATATAAAGTTTATTAAAAATGTTGAAAGCAATGTGAGTGGCAAAAATGCAACAACTAAATATGTTGAAGCTTTTGTGTTGTAGGTTGTGCCCATTGGAAGTATTCCTGTAATTTTCTTTTTTCTTAACACTACATAAGTAGCCAAAAATGGTACACCTATAAACAAAACTGTTGCAATCGAAGAAAATGCCCAAGAACCTAAACCTTGCTCATAGATGAAATCTATATTCAATGATGTTTTTGAATATAAAAATGCTACAAGTAAGCCAATCAAAGTTGACATTACAAAATACACAACTATTGA
The DNA here is from genome assembly GCA_045613685.1 of Candidatus Fimenecus sp. Classification (GTDB taxonomy): domain Bacteria; phylum Bacillota; class Clostridia; order Oscillospirales; family Acutalibacteraceae; genus Fimenecus. Next base: position 4,784 of record JAZLBL010000036.1, read on the forward strand.
AAAACCACAAAGTGCCCCTATTGTTTTGAGAATCTTTTTATCGTTTTTCTTCTCTTGTTGCTTCTCATAATATTCATTTGTATTATTTTCTTGTCTATAACCATAGGGTTGATAGCTATCAACCCTATTATTAAAATTATTATTTTCCATTGAAAATCCCTGATAAATACAAATTTATGTTTTTATTTAATAACATCAAGTGCTGTTTTTCTTTCTTCAGGAAGATTAATATTAGTCTCTCCATAAAGTTCCATCTGAAGCTTTTGTGCAACTAATGGATAGTCAACAACCCAAATCCAAGCAGTTGACTTTGAATTGTAGCCACGACGAGCGTCTTCTGTTGGCATTGTAAATTCGCTGATTTCATATTTTGCCCAACCCTCAGTTACTGCTTTTGTTGCATATGACAAAATATCTTTCTTTGGAATATTAGTTCTTACATTTGCAAGAATAACATCAAAAACTTCGTTTATGTCAGAAAGTGATGCGTTTACACATTTATCGATAAGTGCGTTAACAACTTGACGCTGACGAGCAACACGGCTAACGTCACCATCTTTATCTGTTTTTCTTACTCTTGCAAAATCAAGTGCCTGTTTACCATTAAGTAAAACTTTTTCTCCTTTTGGGAAGTACTCACCCCTTGCTTCTACTGTAAGGTGGTTTGCTATATAAGCAGGCACATCAACCCGTACTCCTCCAAGAACATCGATAACATCTTTGAATGAATCAAAATCTACAAGTGCATAACCATCGATTTCAATCTTATAATCATTTTCGATTGTTTCAACAAGATATGGTGCACCACCATTTGCACAAGCCGCATTGAGTTTAGCATAACTATCAAACTGGTCCATATAAGTATAGCTATCACGCATAAATGAAACTAGTTTGATTTTCTTTTCGGATTTGTTGATTGAAACAAGCATCATAACATCTGTGTTACCTTTATCGGTAATAGATGCTCTTCCTTCTTCAGTTGAAGATGCGTCACTACCAATAAGTAAAACATTAAGAATGTTTTTGTTGCTCATTTTTTGACCACCATTAGTAGCCCAGTTTTTAAGAATTTCTCTGAAACTGCTACCTGTTGCATCATCCATTTCAGCAAAGTCAATCATTTCGTCATCAACGAATTCTTTATTTGGGTCAATTGTTGTTTGCTCAGTTTCGTAATCAATTCTGTTGAGTTTATCGTTTACAAACCAAATAGCAAATCCACCGGCAAAGAGCAAAAACGCCAAAAGAATGCAAAGAATAATCACGAGAGTTTTTTTCTTTTTACTCATTGGTTTCTTTTCTTTTTTTGCAGTTTCTTCAGACATTTCAGCCGATACTTTTTTTTCGTTGTCGCTCATAATATATCTTTCCTTTCACACCGAAAAAATTATTCTTCTGTAACAACTTCTGTTTCAGTATTTTCACTTTCTTCAATTTCTTCGTCATCTTCGTGTGCTGCGAGAGAAATTGTAACTACCTTTTCACCATCTTTTGTCTTCATAAGAATAACACCCTTTGAAGGACGGTTACATTCTCTAACCTGCTCTGCAGGAAGACGGATGATAATACCATCAGAAGAAATCATAATAATATCCTGATTTTCTTCTACCATTTCAACGGCGCAAACTTCACCATACTGTTCAGTATGATAGTTAGTAAGACCCTTACCACCACGGTTCTGAACACGATAGTTAGAAACGTCACTTCTTCTGCCGTAACCTTTTTCACTGATTGTAAGAACTTTACCTTCATTGCCGAAAATAACCATACCTACAACTTCGTCACCATCTGAGAGAGTAATTGCACGAACACCACGAGCAGTTCTACCGATTGCACGAGCGTCATTTTCTTTAAAGCAGATGCTCATACCCTTACGAGTTGCAACCATAAGATTCTGTTCACCGTCGGTAAGTTTAACCCAACGAAGTTCGTCGCCCTCGTCAAGATTAATTGCGATAATACCACTCTTACGGATATTCTTATACGCATCAAGCTCTGTTCTCTTAATAACACCATTCTTTGTAGCCATACAAAGGAAGTATTTATCTTCACCAAAGTCAGGAACACGAAGCATTGCTGTAACTTTTTCATCAGCAGTAATCGGAAGAATATTAACAATGTTCATACCCTTACTTGTTCTTGTTCCTTCTGGAATTTCGTAACCTTTAAGACGATACATCTTACCTTCTGATGTGAAGAAGAGAATATAATCGTGTGAAGAACAGATAAACATGCTTTCAGCATAGTCTTCTTCACGACGGCTCATACCCTTGATACCTTTACCACCACGGCGTTGTACCTGATAAGTTTCAACAGGCTGACGCTTAATGTAACCCATCTTTGTAAGAGTAAATACGCAATCTTCTTCTGCAATAAGGTCTTCAATATCAACTTCACCAAGAACATTTGAAATTTCTGTTCTTCTGTCGTCACTATATTTTTTACCAATAGCAGAAAGTTCATCCTTTAAGATTTCTTTAACTTTTGTTTCTGAACCGAGAATTTCAAGATATTCAGCAATCTTAACTCTCAATTCGTCACGTTCTGCAATAATTTTTTGAATTTCAAGACCTGCAAGTTGGCCAAGACGGAAAGCAACGATAGCAGATGCCTGTGGGTCATCAAAGTCGAATTTTTCCATAATAGCAACTTTTGCTTCTGCCTGACCACCCTTACAACCACGGATTGTTGCGATAATTTCGTCAACAATATCAATAGCACGAGCAAGACCTTCAAGAATATGTTCTCTTGCCTGAGCTTTATTAAGGTCATATTGTGTTCTTCTTGTAATAATTTCACACTGGAACTTGATATATTCTTCAATGATTTGTTTTAAGGTAAGGATTTTTGGTTCACCGTTAACAAGTGCCAACTGAATGATACCATAAGAAATCTGAAGCTGTGTCATCTGATACAACTGATTGAGCACAACCTGTGGATTAGCGTCACGTTTAAGGTCGATAACGATTCGCATACCACCGCCACGTTTTGATGAATAGTCATTAATATCAGAAAGACCTTCAATTCTCTTATCTTTATGCAAATCAGCAATAGACTCAATAAGTCTTGCTTTATTTACCTGATATGGAAGCTCAGTAATAATAATCTGGAATCTGCCATTTTTCTCATTTTCAACAATTTCAGCACGACCACGAAGTGTAATCTTTCCACGACCAGTAGCATATGCAGCGCGGATACCGCTTCTTCCCATAATAATACCACTTGTTGGGAAGTCAGGTCCTTTGATATGCTCCATAATATCGTCAAGCTCTGCTTCTGGGTTATCAATTACACAGCAGATACCGTCAACAAGTTCACCAAGGTTATGTGGTGGAATGTTTGTAGCCATACCAACCGCGATACCTGTTGAGCCGTTTGCCAAAAGGTTTGGATATCTTGATGGGAGCACTGTTGGCTCTTTAAGACGGTCGTCGTAGTTAGTTGTGAAATCAACTGTATCTTTATCAATATTTGTGAGCATTTCAAGAGCAATTTTACTCATTCTTGATTCTGTATAACGATATGCAGCAGCAGGGTCACCGTCGATTGAACCGAAGTTACCGTGACCGTCAACAAGAACATATCTCATTGAGAAATCCTGAGCAAGACGAACCATTGCATCATAAACAGACGCGTCACCATGTGGATGGTAACGACCAAGCACTGAACCGACTGTGTCAGCGCACTTACGATGTGGCTTGTCAGGATAAAGTGAATTTTCATACATTGTGTAGAGAATTCTTCTGTGAACAGGTTTTAAACCATCACGCACGTCGGGAAGAGCACGTGCAGTAATAACTGACATTGAGTAGTCAAGGAAAGATTTTCTCATTTCCTTGTTAATCTCAACATTTATAATATTCTGTTCTTCAAGTGGTGTGTAACCACCTAAATTAGGATTGTTAGCTTTACTCATTTTATTACCTCTATTTTTCTAACTTTATAACTTAAATGTCAAGATTTTGTACATACTTAGCGTTCTTTTCAATAAATTCTCTTCTTGGTTCAACCTTATCACCCATAAGAATTGAGAATGTTTCGTCTGCTTCCATAGCATCTTCAAGTGTTACTCGAAGCATTGTGCGAGTTGCAGGGTCCATTGTTGTTTCCCACAACTGTTCAGGGTCCATTTCACCGAGACCCTTATATCTCTGAATGTCACAATTTTGTCCCATTTCTTCGATTAATGCATCTCTTTGTTCATCTGAGAAAGCATATTCATGACGCTTACCTTTACTTACCTTGAAAAGTGGTGGTTGAGCGATATAAATAAATCCACCATCAATCAAATCTCTCATATATCTGAAGAAGAATGTGAGAAGAAGTGTTCTGATATGTTGACCGTCAACGTCGGCATCGGCCATAATAACAATTTTGTGATAACGGAGTTTTTCAATATTGAATTCTTCACCGATACCAGTACCAAGTGCAGTAACAACTGGTGTTAACTTGTCATTACCGATAACCTTATCAATTCTTGCCTTTTCAACGTTGAGCATTTTACCCCAAAGTGGAAGAATTGCCTGAATTCTGTTATCTCTGCCTTCTTTTGCAGAGCCACCCGCAGAGTCACCTTCGACGATGAAAATTTCAGTATTTTCAGGGTTTTTATCAATACAGTCTGCAAGCTTACCAGGAAGTGAGTTTCCTTCAAGTGCTGATTTTCTTCTTGCACTGTCTCTTGCTTTTCTTGCAGCTTCACGAGCACGAGATGCATCAAGTGCTTTGTTGAAAATTGCCTTTGCCGCCTGTGGATTTTCTTCAAAATATGTCATAAGCTTTTCATACATCATCTTTGACACGATTGTCTGCATTTCTGTATTACCGAGCTTACCTTTTGTCTGTCCTTCAAATTCTGCTTCTGTAAGTTTTACGCTGATAACTGCTGTAAGACCTTCACGAACATCATCACCTGAAAGGTTTTTATCGTTATCTTTGAGTAATTTAAATTTTCTACCATATTCGTTGAAAACTCTTGTGAGTGCAGTTTTGAAACCATTTTCGTGGGTACCACCATCGATTGTACGAACACCATTAGCAAAACTCAAAATGATTTCATTGTAACCATCATTATATGAAATTGAAACTTCTGCACTTCTGTCGCCACTTACTGTTGTAAAGTGCATAATGTCATCTGTTACAGGTGTCAAACCACGGCTTGTGTTGATATAATCAACGAATGATTTAATACCACCTTCATAGCAGAATTCTTCTGTTACAATATTTTCTTCGTCGCGTTTGTCTGTAAGTGTAATTGAAAGACCAGCGTTTAAGAAAGCCTGTTCACGAAGTCTTCTCTGTAAAACTTCATATTCATAAACAGTTGTTTCTGTGAAAATTTCAGGGTCAGCTTTAAATTTAATGAATGTACCTGTTTCTTCTGTATCGCCGATAACTTTAAGGTCAGTAACAATATTACCTCTTTCAAATCTTTGGTGATGAACATGTCCATTCTGACTAACTTCTACTTCAAACCATTCAGAAAGTGCGTTTACAACTGATGAACCAACACCATGAAGACCACCTGAAACTTTGTAACCACTACCACCGAATTTACCACCTGCGTGAAGAACTGTCAAAACAACAGTAACTGCAGGAAGTCCCTGCTGTTCATTGATACCAACAGGAATACCACGACCATTGTCGCGTACTGTGATAATATCGTCAGGTAAAATCTCAACTTCAATGTGAGTACAATAACCTGCAAGTGCTTCGTCGATTGAGTTATCAACGATTTCATAAACTAAGTGATGAAGTCCTTTAGGTCCTGTTGAACCGATATACATACCCGGTCTTTTTCTAACTGCTTCAAGTCCTTCAAGAACCTGAATAGCAGACGCGTCGTATGTTTCGGTTACGACCGTATCCATAACTTCTTGTTCTTCAATGTTTTTAATCTGGTCGCTCATTTTTTTCCTCCGTCAAAACTTTGACTTTTAAATATTTGCTTTTAATCTTTTAAATATTGTTGATGTATTAAATGGTGAGATATAAACTTTTCTGTCATCATTTTTTGTTGTTACCACAAAAGATTTTGGTAATTCTTCAAAAGATACAGTTATACATTCACCTTTTTTAGAAGCCGTGTTTATATATTCTCTTGTTGATTTCATAACAGTTGTATTATCAAGGTCAAAGATGCCTAAAATATCTTTGTCCAGAATAACTGTATCCTGACCAATATTCAAATACATCAGTCCACCGCTTTTCCGTTTTCTATTTTAAATACCTTGCCTGCGTGAAGACGAGAAATTGTCTCTTTTTCGCAACAGGTAATGAAAACTTGTTTTCCTGTCATTTTATTAAGAATATAATTTTGTCTTGTACTGTCAAGCTCACTCATAACATCATCAAGTAAAATTATGGGATGTTCGCCTTTTAAATCTTTGATAATTTCTGCTTCACCAAGTTTTAATGCAAGTGACGCACTTCTTTGTTGACCTTGTGAGCCGAATTTTCTCGCAGAAATACCATTTATTGAAATTTCAATGTCATCTCTGTGGGGTCCGTTTGTTGTATTTTTAAGATACAAATCATTTGGACGATGCTTTAACATACTTTCAAAATATATTCTTGCAATATCTTGTCTGTCTTCACTTTCATATCTAACATTACTAAGATATTTAATTGTAAGTTCCTCTTTTTCACCTGAAATTCCGTTATAAATTTCACTTGCTTTAACTTGTAATTTTTTAATGTAATTAATTCTGTCAACAATTACATCTGCACCTGCAAGAGCAATTTTTTCATCCCAGATATCAAGAGTATCTAAAAGTGAAGAATTTTCTGCTGCATTTTTGAGCAGTGCATTTTTTTGTGTTATCAGATGATTAAAATATGTAAGTTTTTTTGCATACACATTATCTGTCTGACTAATTGCAGTATCAATAAATTTTCTTCTGTTTATTGGTCCGTCTTTAATAAGAGATAAATGTATCGGTGAAAAAACAACGGCATAATATTTACCTATTAATTCTCTTGGTGACCCAAGATTTACACCATTAAGACTTGCCATTCGCTTTTTTTCAATAAAAATTGATGCATTGTTTTCACGAAGAGCAGTTTCAAAGCTCATTGAAATTTTTGAATTTTCACTGTCAAACTGAATAAGTTCATTATCTTTTGAGTTTCTAAAACTTTTACACCCTGTAAAAAGCCAGATTGCTTCTAAAAGATTTGTTTTGCCTTGCCCATTCTGACCATATATAACATTTATCTCTTTGTGCGGAAAAATCCCCATAAAATCAATATTACGGAAATTTTCTATTTTTATTTCATTAACGTGCATCAGATAACCTCATAAACAACGCCGTCAAATTCAACCTTTTCACCAGAATGAATTTTTTTGCCACGAGCAGTGCAAATTTCACCATTAACTTTAACATCGCCTTCTTGAATGACGATTTTTGCATGACCACCTGTCATAACTGCATTAACAAGTTTTAATAATGCATCAAGTCTGATGAAATCGCTATCTATTCCTATTTGTCTGTGCTCTTTTTGTTTGATTTTTGCTGAAATTTTTTTCATATTAGTTCATCCTTACAGGAAGTACCATAAACAAGAAACTTCTTTCATAGATGAGTGAACCATCATCTTCTGGTACCATAATAATAGGAGAAGTTGCACCGTTAAGACGAAGTGTTATTTCATCTGTATCGCAAACTTTGAGAGCATCAAGAAGATATTTATTGTTGAAACCAATTTCAACTCTTTCACCTTGAATGTCTGCAAGAATTCTGTCATTTGCAGTACCAAGTGCAGTTGTACTTGAAATTCTTATTGATTCTGAATCAAAAATACATCTTACATAACTCTTTATTCTTTCAGTAATAATAAGTGATGTTCTTTCAATACTGCTAATAAGATTTCTTGTATTAACTTTAACTTCTGTCTTTGCAGTTGATAAAATTGCTGCTTTATAATTTAAAAATTCACCTTCAAGAAGACGAGAAATAATTACATAATTACCACATTCAAAGAGAATATGACGAGAAGCAACAACCATTGAAATTGTTTCGCAATTATCATTAATAAGTTTTACAACTTCATTAAGTGTTTTCTTTGGAACAACAAAGATTTTTTCTTCGCCGTTATAATCAATTTTTTCGTTTCTGATAGCAAGTTTATAACCATCAACTGAAACAAGACGGATATTACCACTTGCAACTTCAAAACGAACACCTGTGTGAATTACTTTTGAATCGTTTTCTGCAGCAGCAAAAATTGTTTTCTTAACCATATCTTTAAGAATTTCGCCACCAACTACAATTGGAAAACCACCTGAAACTGATGGAAGTTCAGGATAATCAGCTTCTGAAAAGCCCATAATTGAAAATTCTGAATCACCACTCTTAATTTTGCAGATAAGACGGTCATCACATTCAATTGAAACAAGGTCATCAGGAACATTTCTCAAAATGTCGCAAAGAATTTTTGCATTGAGAATAATACTACCAGTTTGTTCAACGCGACCTGCAACAGATGTAATAATACCAACTTCAAGGTCATAACCTGTGAGCATAATTCTGTCGTTTTCTGCTTTTATTAAGATACCTTCAATTGTTGGAAGGTTTGATGATTTTGTAGATGTTGCTCTTTGAACATTCATACAAGCTTCGCTGAGAATTTGTGAGGAACAGATAAATTTCATAAACATTCTCCTTTAAAAGAATAAAAATAATAAAAAGAATAGTATTAGTAGTAGAGTCGGTTTAAACTGTCGAAAACTCTGTTTTTTCTTTATTTATAAGGCTTAACAGGATTTTTTTATGTTTTGAAAAGTCGTTAATGGATTGTCAAAACAAAAGTTATAAACTAACTTGTTGAAAACTTGATTGTTGAAACTTTGAAAAGTGTCGAAATCTTAGTCATTAATATTCTTAATAATTTCGTTAATCAAGTTTTTATATTTTGAATCAGAATTGATTTTATTCTGAACATTTTTAAGTGAAGAGTTAACAGTTGAATGGTTTCTTCCAAAGACTTTACCAACTTCATCCTGAGATAAATCAGTAATTTCTCTGATAATATACATTGCAGCCTGTCTTGCGTTGTTAATGTTAGCATCACGACGCTCACTTTTAAGTTGTTCAGCTGTAACGCCAAATGTAAAAGATACTTTTTCAAGAATATTATCAATTACAACACCGATTGGTTGACTTGTAATAAGAATATCTTTAAGAACTTCTTTTGCAACTTCAATAGTTGGTGAAACATCATTGAATGAGCAATAAGCATAAATATTTTTAACTGCTGAACCCATCTGACGAACATTACTTTTGATATTTTCTGCAATAAAACCACAAACATCATTTGGTAATTCAAAACGAAGTCCGTTTGCTTTATCTTTAATGATTGCAACTCTTGTCTCAAAATCAGGTGGTTGAATATCACAAAGAAGACCACTTTCAAATCTTGTTTTAAGTCTGTCTTCAATTTTTGGAATAGCACTTGGTGGCTTGTCCGATGTTAATACAATCTGTTTTCCTGCTTTGATTAAAGTATCAAAAGTGTGGAAAATTTCTTCTTCTGTTTGTGCTTTGCCTGCAATAAATTGAATATCGTCAATAAGTAAAGCATCACAGGTTCTATATTTATTATGTAAATCGTGAGTTGTTTTTGTCTGCAATGCAAAATAGAGTTCGTTAGTGAGATTTTCACTTGTTGTATAAACAATGTTTGCATCTGGATTATTACTCTTAATTTTTTCAATAATTGCATTGAGAAGGTGAGTTTTGCCAAGTCCTGAGTTTCCATAAATGAAAAGTGGATTAAAAACTGACCCCGGAGTTTCTGCAACTCTCATTGATGCAGTATAAGCAAATTTATTTGATGGACCAACAACGAAATTATTGAATGTAAGTTTTGCGTTTTCAATATTTGAATAACTTGACCCATTAGAATTTGAATTGTTTTCGTCGCTTTTTTCGTTTGGAACATTTTCAAAAGGAATAAGTTCAATTTCAACATTGAAACCTAAAACATTATAAAAACCGTCTTCAATAAGTTGACGATATTTATCCATAATCAAATCAATTTTAAAGCCTGGTGCCGCAATAATAACTCTTTCGGATTCAAGTTTGATAAGCTTTAATGGTTCAATCCACATATTATATGCGATTGTATTCATATTTTCTCTGCAATAATCACAGACAGCTTGCCAAAATTCTGAATATGAGTTCACTTAAATCTTCCTTTCATTATTTTTTATAAAAACAGGTAAAATGCTGTAATTTCAATAAAAACCGCTTTATTTTGCGTTTTTGGTGAATATAAGTGTACTTGCCCACTATCACACATAATCAATTTTAGCACACTTTAAAACGAATTTCAATGAATTTTAAAGGAAAAATTAAATAAATATACATATATTATATATATATAAATAGTGCAACTTTTCGAAAATTTAAAAATTAAAATAATTTTTTTAAGCAAGGTTTTCAACATAAAACACAATATATTGTTGAAAACTTTGTTTTTTTATTATGAAACCCAAATATATTGACTTTTTTGATGTATTTTTTTTAAGTTGACAAGTTGACAAAATTTTTATATAATGTCTATCCGCAGATATTTTTACATGTGTGACTATTAAATGAAACGGAGGAGTAAATAATGAAGAGAACTTATCAGCCTAAAAAGCGTCATCGCAAGATGGAACACGGCTTCCGTAAGAGAATGTCTGACAGAAATGGCAGAAAGGTACTTGCTCGTAGAAGAGCTAAGGGCAGAAAGCAGTTGACATATTAATTTGTCAATGAAGGTTTTTAAAAAGTGAAACGGACAGTAACATTAAAAGAAAATTGCGATTTTCGCAGACTGTACGGCAAAGGTAAATCATTTCAATCTCCTGCACTGGTTTCTTATGTGATGAAAAACCGTGCGGGAATTTGTCGTATCGGGATAACTACTTCAAAAAAGATTGGTAATGCAGTTGAAAGAAATCGTTCAAGACGAGTTATTCGTGCAGCTTATGGTGAAATTGAAGATAGAATAAACGGTAATTATGATTTCGTATTTGTTGCAAGGTCAAGAACAAAATATCAAAAAAGCACACAGATAGCACAATTAATGCTTTCACAGTTAAAGGAAGCAGGTGTAATTGATGAAACAGTTCATAATTAAATCTATAAGGTTTTATCAAAGAAAAATATCACCTTTGTTCGGGCCAAAATGCCGTTATTATCCAACCTGTTCGCAATATGCAATACAAGCAGTTGAAATTCACGGAGTCTTAAAAGGCTCTGTTCTTGCTGTATTAAGACTTTTAAGATGTAATCCCCTTTTTCCCGGCGGGTATGACCCAGTTCCCGAGAAAAAACAAAAAAAGTGAGTCCAATAATTTTCGGAGGACAAAATGTACGAATTTATTTATAACGTTTTTTCAGTACCATTTGGTTACATTATCGGCTTTTTTTATGATTTAAGTAATAATTACGTTTTATCATTGTTGCTTATGACGCTTTGCGTTAAGCTTATTTTACTCCCGTCCTCGATTAAGCAGCAAAAGAGTATGGTTAAATCCCAAAGAATGCAACCAAAACTCAAAAGAATTAAAGAAAAATATGCTGGCAATCAGCAAAAAATCAATGAAGCTACACAAGAGCTTTATTCAAAAGAAGGCTATTCAGCTATGACTGGTGGTTGTTCAGGTCTTCTTATTCAGTTCCCTGTTATGATGGGCGTTTTCGCAGTAAACTACAGACTTTTATCTTATGTTCTTAAAATTCCAAAGGAAACAATTGAAATTCTTAAAGCAGAAGTATTAAAACTTTCTGATTTGACAAATTATGAAAAACAGGAATTAAGACTTGAGCTTACTGCAATTACTCGTTTCGATGAACTTGATTTATCAGCTATTCCAGTTGAAACAGTAACAAAAATTAATGAATTTATCGATAATTTCCAACTTTTTGGAATTGACCTTTCAAGAACACCTGATACAAAAATGGGACTTGACGCTTTATGGCTTATCCCTATTCTTACAGGTGTAACTTCACTCGCAATGGGCGTTTATACATGGCTCAGACAAAAGAAAACAAATCCTGAAATGGCAAATAACCCATCAATGGGTTGTATGTCACTTATGTCACCTGCAATGAGTGTTTATTTCTCATTCTTGTTCCCTGCAAGCGTTGGTGTTTATATCATTATGTCAAGTGCACTTTCATTTGTTCAGATGCTTATCACAAATAAAGTGTTCACACCTAAAAAGATGCTTGCTAAAGCAATGGTTGATGAGACAATTAACCGTCGTGCAAGAGAAAAGATACTTAAAAATGTTGCAGATACATTGGATGACAACAATACTGAGGTGTAAATATGATTAAAGAAGCAATCGGAACCGGCAATACGGTTGACGAAGCAAGAGCTGCTGCAATGCTCGAATTGGGCGTTACAGACTTCGACGATTTTTCAGTTGAAGTTTTGCAGACTCCTGTTAAAAAAATTCTTGGTCTTTTTGGTGGTAACCCTGCAAAAGTTAAGATTACTATTGAAGTAGAAGACCCAAAACCTGAAAAGAAACCAAACAACAAAAACAACAAAAAACACGATAAAAAAGTCGTTAAAAACGAAAATAAAAAGCCAGAAAAGAAAGAAGAACCAAAGGTAGAGAAAAAAGAAGAAACAGAACTTCCTTTGAACGAAACAAATCTTTATGGTGAAACAGTTGAATATATCAAGTCAATCGTTCTCGGACTCGGTATGACAAAATGCAATATCAAAGAAATGTCAAACGAAGAAGAAATCTATTTTGAACTTGATTGTGGTGATGATTATGGTATCATCATCGGTAAACGTGGTGAAACTCTTGATGCTATTCAATATCTTGCAAGAATGATGGCAAACAAGGGTAACCAGAGTTACAAGAGAGTTTCAATCAATGTTGGTAATTACCGTGCAAAGAGAGAAGAAACTCTTAAAATTCTTGCTAGAAAAACAGCAATCAAAGCTGTTCGTCAGAGCAGAAACATTTCTCTTGAACCAATGAACCCATATGAAAGAAGAATTATTCATACTGCAGTTCAAGAAATCGAAGGTGCAACATCTCATTCAATCGGTTCAGACCTTGACAGAAGAGTTGTTATTACTCCTGTTGAAGGTGCAAAGAACAATTCACGTGGCAGAAACGGTGGTTATAACCGTGGTGGCAGACGTGAAAAGAGAGAAGCATATAAACCAGAGATTTCTCCTGACAGAGCACCAAAGAGTGATATTGATGGTGGCTCACTTTATGGCAAGGTTGAAATCCCAACAATTACAGACTAATTGATAATCGGCGGTGGTAGGAATACTTATCGCCGATTTTTATTTCAAGGATTGATATTATGGAATATTTTGCAAAAGATTATGATATAGCTGTCATTGGTGCAGGTCATGCAGGTATTGAAGCAGCTTTGGCTTGTGCACGACTTGGTGCAAAAACAGTTATTTTTACAATTAATATGGATTGGGTCGGCAATATGCCTTGTAACCCATCAATCGGTGGAACATCAAAGGGACATCTTGTTCGTGAAATTGATGCTCTCGGTGGTGAAATGGGTATTGCAGCTGACAAAACATCCATACAGACAAGAATGTTGAATCGAGGAAAAGGTCCTGCGGTTCATTCTTTGCGTGCCCAAATTGACAGACGCGAATATTCCAAATATATGAAACACACCCTTGAAAAGCAAGAAAATCTTGATATGAAACAAGCAGAAATCGTTGACCTTTATAAAAAGGACGGCGTTTTCTATCTTAAAACTCAACTTGAAGCAATTTATTCTGCAAAAGCAGTAATTCTTGCAACAGGTACATTCTTGGGTGGAAGAATCTATATTGGTGATATTTCTTATGATAGTGGCCCTGACGGAATGTTTGCGGCAACTCGTCTTTCAGAAGCACTTTATAAAATGAATATTCCACTTCGTAGATTTAAAACAGGTACTCCATCACGAGTTAATAGACGCAGTGTTGATTTTTCTGAATTGGAAATTCAAGAGGGTGACGAGCAGGTTGTTCCATTCTCTTTTGCAACAACAGAATTGCCAGAGAATAAGTCTGTTTGTCATATTACTTATACAAACGAAGAAACAAAGAGAATTATCCTTGAAAATATTCATCGCTCTCCCCTTTATTCAGGTAAAATCGAGGGTGTTGGTCCAAGATATTGTCCAAGTATCGAAGATAAGATTGTCCGTTTTGAAGAAAAAGAAAGACATCAGTTATTTATTGAGCCTTGTGGACTTGATACTGAAGAATTATATCTTCAAGGTATGTCTTCTTCTCTTCCTGAAGACGTGCAACTTAAATTCTTGCGCAGTATCAAAGGCCTTGAAAATGTTGAAGTTATGAGAACTGCTTATGCTATTGAATATGACTGTGTTGACCCATTGGCACTTAAAGCATCGCTTGAATTCAATGATATAGACGGGTTATTTGGTGCAGGTCAGTTTAATGGCTCGTCAGGATATGAAGAAGCCGCTGCACAGGGACTTGTTGCAGGTGTGAATGCAGTTAGAAAAATTCAGGGAAAAGAACCATTTATTCTTGACCGTGCTTCTTCTTATATTGGCACTCTTATTGATGACCTTGTTACAAAGGGTTGCTCAGACCCATACAGAATGATGACATCTCGTAGTGAATACAGACTTTTACTTCGTCAGGATAATGCAGATATCCGACTTATGCACTATGGTTATGAAATCGGACTTATCTCACAAGAAAGATATGATAAATTCTTAAATAAACTTGAACTTATTAAGCAAGAGCGTGAAAGAGTTGAAAGCATTACTATTGCACCGTCAGACGAAATTAATGAAGTGCTTGTTTCACGTGAAACAGCACCGATGAAGACAGGTATCAGACTTGCTGAACTTATCAAGCGTCCACAACTTGACTATGAATGCTTGACACCATTCGACAAAACTCGACCTGAACTCTCACCAGATGTTTTTGAACAAGTTGAAATTGATTTGAAATATGAGGGATACATCAAACGTCAACAAGCAAAGGTTGACGAGATGAGAAGACTTGAAGTCAAGAAAATTCCTGCCGATATTGATTATGATGATGTTTATTCTCTTCGACTTGAAGCAAGAGAAAAACTTAAAAAGGTTCGTCCTGAAAGTGTGGGACAAGCTTCTCGTATAAGTGGTGTTTCACCATCAGATATTTCAGTATTGCTTATTTATCTTAAAAAGGAACAGATATAATGCTAAATAAAGAATTATTTTACGAAACAATTAAATCTTTTGAAATAGAAATTGACGAAGATGCTTTTTCTCGTCTTGATAAGTTTGCAGAATTACTTATTGAAACAAATAAAAGTTTTAATCTCACTGCAATTAAAGAACCTGACGACGTTACAGTAAAACACTTTGCCGATTGTCTTGCTATTTTCAAATATGTTAATATTCCTGAAAATGCAAAGATTATTGATGTTGGCACAGGTGCAGGATTTCCAGGACTTGTGTTGAAACTCGCAAGACCGGATATCAATATGACTTTTCTTGACAGTACAAAGAAAAAGTTGGGATTCATTGAAAATGTTCTTGATGCTTGTGGTGTTTCAGGTGAAACTCTTCATATGAGAGCCGAAGAAGCAGCACAACTCTCTAAATACCGTGAACAATTTGATTTTGCAACAGCAAGAGCAGTTGCAGCACTCCCCGTCCTTTCTGAATATTGTTTGCCATTTGTAAAGCAAGGTGGTAGCTTTATTTCAATGAAATCTGCCGAAAGCAACGAAGAAATGGATGCAGCGAGAAAAGCTATCAGCATTCTTGGTGGCAAAATTGAAAGTGATATTGTGTTTGATTTAGTCGAAAATATGCCTCGCAGAATTATCACAATTAAAAAGAATTCGCAAACTCCGACAAAATATCCAAGACCATCTGCACAAATCGCTAAAAAACCATTAAAATAATGACGAAAACCGTTGATGCATAAGGATTTTGGACGAACGGATTTTCTTTACAAATTAACCTCCCAGGTGCTATGATTTAGACAAGGACAAGCACTGCGGAGGTTTTTATTTATGCTCAGAAAACAAAACAAAATAAGACCGGATAGTCAGATACTTATGATTCCACAAGGTGATATTCTCCCAAATCCAAATCAACCAAGAAAAAGGTTTGATTATGACGAACTTGAAGGACTTGCTCAAAGTATCCGTGCCAATGGTATTCTCCAACCGTTGATAGTGAGAGAATTAGAAAACGGAAAATATGAACTTGTTGCAGGTGAACGAAGACTTCGTGCGGCAAGGCTTACAGGACTGACAAAAGTGCCATGTATTGTCAGTGAAATTTCTGAAACAGATTCTGCAATTTTTGCAGTGCTTGAGAACCTTCAAAGACAGGATCTTGATTATTTTGAAGAAGCCGAAGCGTTGGCTACTCTTGTCAGTGATTATCATATGGGACAAGACGAGCTCTGCAAGAAGTTAGGCAAGGCACAGTCAACAATATCAAACAAGTTGAGATTATTGAAACTCAGTGATGAAATGAGATATCAGATAAGCCGTGCAGGACTTTCAGAGCGTCACGCAAGAGCGTTACTTTCTTTAACAGATGAAGTTCAGCGAGCAAGAGCATTATCAATTATAATTGACAGACATTTAACCGTAAGTGAGAGCGAACAATTAATTGACCAGATGATAAGAAAAAACGAAGCACCAAAGAAACAAATGCTTCGTGGTTTTAAAGATATTCGTATATTTATCAACACATTGAATAATGCAGTTGATAACATAAGACGAGCAGGAATTGATGCAGATTCAGTTAAAACAGAAACTGATGAATATGTAGAATACATAGTTCGAATTCCTAAAATTGACGATGTAGTAAAAGATATTGCTACATAAATTCGGTAAAACCACCGGTTATCCCCCGATAACACAGGTGATTTTATATAGTGGCGAAAGCCACCCATATCCTTCTCTTTCACACCCCACATCCACAGCGAAAGGCTCCCGAAAGGGAGTCTTTTGCTTTTATAAATGTTTCACGTGAAACGTTTTATGCAAATATAACACATTTGACTACTAAAATTTGCCATATAAAATTTAAAATTTTGCTTTTATTTTTATAATAAGTATGTTATACTTATGTAAAATCGGGTATTAGGGTGCAAAAAAGCACCCATTTTACCATTTCGGAGTGGGATTTTTTGGCAAAAGTTGTTTCAATTATTAACCAAAAAGGTGGTGTAGGTAAAACTACTACTGCCGTTAGCCTTGCAGCCGCAGTTGGTGCAAAGGGATACAGAGTTTTACTTGCAGACATTGACCCACAGGGCAATTCAACAAGTGGATTCGGTATAAACAAAAGAAAAATCACAAATTCATCATATGATGTGCTTGTTAAAGATATCAACGCAAATGATGCAGTTGTAAAGACTCAGTTTAAAAATGTTGATGTTATTCCTGCTGATTTGAATCTTGCAGGTGCAGAAGTTGAATTAATTGAGATTGAGAAAAGAGAAGCAAGACTTAAAATTGCTGTTGCTCAACTTTGGGACAAGTATGATTATATTTTCTTTGACTGTCCCCCTTCTCTCGGTCTTATTACAATCAACGCGTTAACAGCGTCAGACACGTTCTTAGTTCCCGTTCAATGTGAATTCTATGCTCTTGAAGGACTTGCTCAACTTATGGCAACTGTCCGTCAAGTAAAGAGATTATATAATCCACATATTGAACTTGAAGGCGTTTTACAGACAATGTATGACGGAAGACTTAATCTCACACAACAAGTTGTAACAGAGATTAAAAAATTCTTCCCAAATAAAGTCTACAAAACAACTATTCCAAGAAATGTCAGACTTTCAGAGGCTCCATCATTCGGTGAGCCGATTATGTATTATGATAAGCATTCAAAAGGCGCATTGGCATATGACGCTTTTGCAGACGAATTCTTATCACAACAGAAGTGATGAGGTGAAGATATGGCAAAAAAAGGTGGATTGGGCACAGGTTTAGACGCTCTTTTTCTTGATAATTCGGCAACAGAGAGCAATAACACTGCTGTAACTCTTCCAATTAGTGAAATTGAGCCTAACCGTGAACAGCCAAGAAAGATATTCAATGAAAAAGCTCTTGAAGAATTGGCAAAGAGCATTGAGCAAAACGGAATTATCCAACCTTTGCTTGTTCGTCCTATGAGTGATGGTAGTTACCAGCTTGTAGCCGGTGAACGCAGATGGCGTGCAGCTCGTATGGCAGGGCTTACAGAAGTACCGGTTACTATCCGTGAAATGACTGACGAAGAAGCAAGTGTATTCGCTCTTATTGAAAACTTGCAAAGAGAAGATTTGAATCCTGTTGAAGAAGCAGAAGGACTTAAATCTCTTATTGAAACTTATGGTTTCACACAAGAAGAAGCTGCCGAAAGGGTTGGCAAATCCCGTGTAGCAGTTACAAATACATTGAGATTACTAAAACTTCCTGAATCTGTATTAGGCTTACTTGGCAACGGCAAGCTCACAGCAGGTCATTCTCGTGCACTTCTTTCTCTTGATGACGAAAAAGAGATGCTCAGAATCGCAGATGCGGCTATAAGCCAGGACCTTTCAGTACGTCAGGTTGAAAAAATGGTTAAATACGCTTTGCAGGGTGAAAAACCAAAGCCTAAAAAGCGTGATAAAAAGAGAGATAAATTCTATGACGAGGTTGAGATTGCTCTCACAAATGTGCTTGGTAGAAAGGTTAAAGTATATTTATCCAGCACAGGTCATAAAGGTACTCTTGAATTTGAATTCTTCGGTAAAGAAGATTTAACAAAACTTGCAAAGGAATTTGACAAATAAGGTGAAGTAAAATGTTAGATATAAAGTTTTTAAGAACAAATCCTGATATAGTTAAAGAAAACATCAAGAAAAAGTTTCAGGATGAAAAGCTCCCACTTGTTGATAAAGTAATCGAGCTTGATGCTGAATACAGAGCGGCTAAAGGTCGTGGTGATGAGCTTCGTGCACTTCGTAACTCTGTAAGTAAAGAAATCGGCGGACTTATGGCTCAGGGCAAACGTGACGAGGCAGAGGTTGTTAAACAAAAAGTTAAGGATATGGCCGACGAGCTTAACGCTTTACAGGTTAAAGAAGCAGAACTTGAGGAAGAAATCAAAAAGATTATGCTTGTTATCCCTAACATTATTGACCCTAGCGTTCCAATCGGTAAGGACGATAGCGAAAATGTTGAAATTAAGCGTTATGGTGAACCAGTAACACCTGATTTCGAAGTTCCATATCACGTTGAAATTATGGAAAACCTTAATGGCATCGACCTTGACTCTGCAAGAAAGACAAGCGGTAACGGTTTCTACTATCTCTGTGGTGATATTGCAAGACTTCATTCAGCAATTCTTTCTTATGCAAGAGATTTTATGATTGACCGCGGATTCACTTATTATATTCCACCATTTATGATTCGTAGCGACGTTGTTACAGGCGTTATGAGCTTTGCAGAAATGGAAAATATGATGTATAAAATCGAGGGTGAAGACCTTTACCTTATCGGTACAAGCGAGCACTCAATGATAGGTAAGTTTATTGATAGCTTTACTCCTGAAGAAGAGCTTCCAAAAACTCTTACAAGCTACTCCCCTTGCTTCCGCAAAGAAGTTGGTGCACACGGTATTGAAGAACGTGGCGTTTATAGAATCCATCAGTTTGAAAAACAAGAGATGATAGTTGTTTGCAAACCTGAAGAAAGCATGAAATGGTATGACGTGCTCTGGCAGAATTCAGTTGATTTCTTCCGTTCACTTGATATTCCAGTCAGAACTCTTGAATGTTGTTCAGGTGACCTTGCAGACCTTAAAGTTAAGAGCTGTGATGTTGAGGCATGGAGTCCACGTCAACAGAAATATTTCGAAGTTGGCTCATGCTCAAACCTTGGTGATGCTCAGGCAAGACGTCTCGGTATCAGAGTTAAGTCAAAAGACGGCAACTATTTTGCACATACATTAAATAATACAGTTGTTGCTCCACCAAGAATGTTGATTGCATTCCTTGAAAATAACCTTAACGAAGACGGTAGCATTAATATTCCAAAACCATTACAGATGTATATGGGTGGCAAGACAAAAATCGAGAAATAATCTCAAAGGCAAAAACAAAACGAGAGGGATATACAATGAAAAACACAGTAATTAAAGTAATCAGTATTTTAATGGCACTTTCACTTACAATGCTTTGCTTTGTAGCTTGTGGAAAAGAAGAAGAGTTTGAAAAAACTGATATTTCAAGCACAACAACAGAAACAACTACAGAAGCACCAAAAGCAACAAACATCAACCCATTCACAGGTGTAGCAGACTTGTCAGAGAGCGCAATCGGCGCAAGACCTGTTGCAGTTATGGTTGAAAATGCACCTGCTGCAAGACCACAATGGGGTATGTCAACACCTGACGTTATTATTGAAGGCGTTGTTGAAGGTGGAATCACAAGAATGATGTGGCTCTATGCTGATGTTACAAAGATGCCAAAGGTTGGTCCTGTAAGAAGTGCACGCCATGACTATGTTGAAATCGCACAGGGCATGAACGCTATTTATGTTCACTGGGGTGGCAGTAACTTAGCTTACAATAAAATCAGTGAAATTGGTATGAAAGACATTGATGGTCTTAAAGACGGTGCTTATTTCAAGAGAGATTCTTCAAGAAGCAGTCGTGGCACAGAGCATACAGGTTATACAACTGGTGAATACATAGCAAAAGCAATCGCAAACAAAAAACTCACAACAAAAGCAAAAGACACTAACTGGACAATGTTCAAAGTTGTTGAAGATGGCGTGAGAATTCCATTCGGTGGTGCATCAGGCGGCGCAATGGAAGTTAACGTAACATTCTCATCATCTTATAAATACTCATTTAAATATAGTATGGATAAAAATGTTTATGTGAGCTATCTCAATGGCAAAGCTGTAACAGACGGAACAGACGGCAAAGCAGTTTCTTTCTCAAACCTTATTATAATGTATAGCCCAACAAAAACAGTTGATAGCGAAAAGCATCAGGATTGGGATTTGTCAAGTGGCGAAGCACTTTGGATTTCACAGGGCGCTGGCGAAAAAATCACATGGAAAAAAGGTGGAGCTAACTCCCCTCTCAAATTCTATGGTACAGATGGTAAAGAACTTATCGTTAATAAAGGTAAAACTTATGTTGGCGTAGTTCCAGCAGACCAGAAATCAAATTTTTCTATTAAAGAATCATAAAATAAATTTCGAAAGGAAGATTTATTATGAGCAAAAAGATTATAGCAGTTTCACTTGCACTTTTTCTTATTGTTACTTGCTTTGTAGCTTGTGGCAAAAAATATGAAACAACAAAAATCAATGGTGAAGAAGTTATTTTGGTAACTGACAAAAATGGTGACCCTGTAATTAACAAAAACAATGAGTTAATTGCATTGGTTACAGATAAAGCTGGTGAAGTTCTTACCTATGCAAATGGAGAAGACCAGACTCGTTATATCGTACTTCAAAATGCACTTGAAATTAAAGGTGTGGCTTATGGCGAACACTATAAAATGAATGTTTTAGATGGTTGGACCATTAGCACTGGTGATACGATTAATAAAGATGGTACAGATGGAAAAAGTTTTATAAAATTTATTGAAATAAAAGATATTGAAAAAGGTGAAACACTAAAAACATATCTTGAAACAGTTGATGAAAATAACAGACCATTAATAGAAGGATTTGAAAAAGAAGGATTTAATCTTACGATAGAATCTGGTGTGAATTCTATCGGTAAGAATGGAATTAGTTGTGAGACACGTTTATATAAAATTGTGGATAGCAATAACAAAGTTATTCACTATGCAGAAAATTATTATTTTATAAACAACAAAACCATTTACTGTATTAACTATGCTTGTATAGATGGCATTGGTTATGATGACACCTTTGATTTGGATTTATATCTCAAAACAAATTTTACATTTGTAGACTAATTAAATACTTATCATATTAGACGGGACATTGTGTTCCGTCTTTTTTGTATAATAAAGAACCTGGCAAATTTAAATTTGTCTAATTAACTATATTTTCTCTATATATTGACCAATATATTATCCACACACCCAATATATAGTAATCCCCTGCTATTTTTTAAAAATATTCAACAAAAATTAGCATAAATGTTCAACATCTCGCCAAGTTTTTAGACGCTTTTTAACTAAAAAACAATAAATTGATTAAAAATTGACACCATGTCGAATAAAATATTTCAAATTTTCGTCAAATTGCTAAAATAAAGAAAGAGTTTGGCTGGTTAAAACAACAAGTTGCACAAAATAACAAAAAATATGAACAAACTATTGCTATTTTTTTTGAAAATTTGTATAATTGTTATAACCATAGGAATGGTGTAATGGGTGAAGTGCCCCCTTTTATAGAAAAAGGTGGTGTTTCTTCCACGTTGATACACGTCCTAAGGTGACTCGGATGTGTATCATCAGTCTTCCGTAATTTCGTTATTTTGAGCGGAAGAGATGGAAGACGGACCCGAGCAATTTAGAGCACTTTTGTCGAACTCTACCGAATGTGACTTGAATTCACACGGTTGGGTCAGAGAGTGAGTAATTGATGCTCTCTAAAAAAATCGCCTCTCCCGTGGCGATGTAAAAAAGTTATGGGGAACTATTTCACCTTGCATATATAAATTATGTATGCAAAATATAATAGGAGGAAAAAATATTATGAACAAAACTAAAAAATTGTTAAGCGTTGTTCTTGCGATTGTTATGGCTTTATCATGCATGAGTATGACAGCATCTGCTGCTAAAACAGCTTACAAGACAGTTGCTGAGTTGGAAGCTCTTGATGCTTACTCACAATACGGTCAGGTTACAAGACTTTCAACAGAAGAACGTACATCTATCGTTTTTGATGCGCTTGACAACATCCTTGCGAAGGCAAATATCAATTTGGGTACTGTTGTTAATGTTAGTCTTTTGGGATTGGTACTTACAATCGACTTAAGAAGTATTGACAAAGCTTGCGCATCGCTTGATACTGTTAAATCAACAATCGAAGGTGTTGTAGCAAAACTTGGTAAAGCATTCCTTAATCTTGGTATTCTTGAAGACCTTGAAACAGGCACATGGCAATCAGGTATGAGCCGTGATGGCACAGCTCAGCTCACAATCCTTTCTGAAATTCTTGAACTTCTCAGTAATAACACAACTCTTGTAGAACGTGTGTTTACAGATGGTCTTGATCTCGGCATTATCGGAAGTTTCCTTGGAAACTTAGATTTGAGCAGTATTGAATCTATCATCTTTAACCTTCCTGGCATGGTTAAGGGCCTTATCTACCCAATGATTGAAAGATGGGATGATAATCTTGCTGTTATTAAAGAGCTTGATAACAGTATTGCAGGCACAAGTACGAACTACAATTCAGTTGAAGCAGTTGCAAACTGGAGAGTTAAGAAACTCTTCAGCGACAATATGTCAATCACAACTATTAAGTATGATGCTAATGGTAACATGACATCAGAACATACAAACTGGCTTGCAACAGCAACAGGCTCTGCAGCTCCTGGTACACCATCAGATAACAGCCCAAGATGCTACTATCAGTTCAGCAGCACAACTCCTGGTTCTGTTATGACAGTTTACCACATCGTTGATGCTAAAGAAGCTGAAACACTTGCTAAGACTCCAGACGAAGTTAACGGTAGCCCAGCTGCTTACACATACTTCAAAGAAGCTCAGACATTCGTTATGTCTCAGGAAGTTGAAGGCAGCGATACATATGTTTGGAAAGCAACAGATGAATGGGGCAACTCATGGTCACTTAAGTGGTACAATGATGACTCACAGTTCCTTCCAGGATTTAGTAGCGATGATATCGACCTTACAACAATGAGCCTTGCTCAAATTCTCTACAAGTTCGTTCCTGTTGTATTTGAAAACATGGCTCCAGTTGTTCTCAATGGTTCAGTTAAGAAGATTCTTGCTGACTTCCTTGGTGCTGACTTTACATATGTAGGTCAGGTTGGCGATGACGCAGTTAACGCTCTTGCTGATTCTTCAAATGTATTCTTCACACAGGAACAGGGCGAATATCTCTGGGAGTGGTCAGATTATGCAGTAATCAACGGCACTCACTACTATCGTTTTGAAGACCAGATTTTCGTTGGTGACCTTTCAAACAAGAATAACTACTTTGACATCATTAACTGGGATTATGAAATCGGTGGAGATTTCATGGATGAATTCGTTCCAACAAATGGCGGTTCATCAACAAATACACTCCTTATGAACTTCAACAACTTCCTTGTTAAGGTTGCTGAAACAGCTCTTAAACCATCAGCATCAACAGTTGATGCAATTTCTGGTTTTGAAGCAGAATGGGTACGCCCAGCTCTTACAAAGGGTGACAACTCAAATCTCGTTAATACACTTAAGACAATTGCACAGGCTGTTATTGGTCTTGCTCCTCAGCACGTATTCGGTTCTGACTGGAAAACAAATGACAGATGCTATGTAAATCTTATGTTAGCTAATACTGGTATCGATGGTGCAGTTACTGTTGATGCAAGTATTGTAAACGATACAATTCTTACAGGTATCGCAGCTCACCTTGTAAATATGATTATGCCATCAATGTCACTTCCAGGTAAGGATGATATCCTTGCTTCAGGTGCTAAGGTTGGCGCAATCCTTGCAGCAGTTGTTCGTGAATTTGCAGCATATCTTGCTCCAGAATATAACTTTGATAATCTTATTTACACATCATTTGAAAACGGAACAAAGACATTCGTATCAGGTAAAGACTCAGGTTACTGGTTCGACGTAATCCTTACAATGGGTATCAACGTTGGTTTCGAATACCTTCGTGCATTCGCTGATATGGGTGAAGGCACAACACAGTGGAACTCATTCGTAGCATACTCAGGTTACGGTGTAGATGGTAAGACATATGCAGCAGGCACAACTCAGGCAGCTCTTAACGCTGAATGGGAAGGCATGCTCGACTATATCATCGACTGGGCACTTACAACTGACGTTGAATGGTGCTGGAAGATAGGTAACCTTGTAACTGTTGCTGACGTAAATCTTGCAACAGCAGAAGACCCATTTACAAAGCTTGACGCAGTTCTTCTTAACCTTCTTCCAATTACAGAAGTTCTCAACATCACAGGAACAGACAGCACATCAAAGGTTGAACAGTTCCTTCGTTATGACCTCATCCTCGGTCTTGTTGACCTTAAGTGGGGTGCACTCCTTGATACACTCAAGGTTCCAGATGGCTTTGTAAGAAACGCTGATGTTCTTGACCAGCTTGCAACAAAGCTCAAGGGTATCGTTAACTTCCTCTTCGCTAAGGTTGGTAACTCATCAGACAACTTTGCACTTATCCCATCAGTTATTACTGACTTCGACTCACTTGCAAATCAGTCTAACCTTGTAACAATGGTTAAGAACCTTGTTGGTGCTCTTTACAATGCATTTATTACAGATGGTCTTGCTGCTACAGCATTCCCATTCGTGAACTTTATACTTGGTTGGAAGACTGACCCTCAGAAGATTGCTGACCCAGAGATCTGGACAACATTCCGTGACGGTAACGATTATGCATTCCAGTGGTCAGACAACGGCGTATATCCAACAATGGATGCTGATAATACACAGATTCATATCTTGAACAATTCAGCAGGTATGCTTGAAAAGCACAGAAATTCTTCTGTAACAGACCACGCATACGACATTCAGATTAAGTCAGTTACATCTGACGCAACTGTAAATAGCCTTACATTCACATACAGTGACAGCACCGGTCTTATTTCTCCTTATGAAACACTTGACATTAAGATTGGTGGTACATACAACGGTGAAGAAGCTGTAACAGTTACAATCGCTTACGACTATGTAGGTAAAGATGGTGAAGCTATCGGTGGTACACAGTACACATCACTTACAATCTTCTTCTCTAACCAGTACGAAGACAGCAACATCAGCGGTCGTTTCTCAGGTGACGATGATAAGGACTACTCAGGTACAGACGACTTCGGTAGATACCAGTTCGTAGAGGACCTTTACGAAACAGTTGTAAATTATCAGGCACACATCTTCTATGTAGGTGCTACAACTTCTAACCCAGATAAGTCACTTGGTACAATCGCAGCTCCTGACTATGATGGTAACGACTGTGATGGCAAGACATACTACTACATGAAAGAGCCTGCATCAACATACTTTGATTTCAGAGCAGCTGACGCAGACGCAGGTTGGGCACAAACTCTTTCTAAGGATGGAACATCAGATACTTATGGTTACCTCTATAAAGCTAAGTCAGGTGTAACAGCTTCACAAGAAGAAACCTTCCCTTATGGCGAATACTATATGGGTCGTATCGCAGTTGCTTACGGTTCAGATAATAAGCAGTACGAAATCTCATTTATCCACTATAATGACTATGGTGTCTATGATATCTATACAGAAAATATGTGGAATGGCTATAACGCTAACCAGGGTGTTGACGCAGCTATTTATAATGAATATAACGCAGCATGGAAAGATATCGTTAAGTATGCTACATACCCAATGATGACAACAGCTGCTGGTTCAAGCGCAAGCGTTGACTACGTTTCTGCAATCATGCCTAAGATTGAACCTGCTATCGAAAGATATGAAGCAGCTAAGGAAGCTTATGAACTTGCTCTTGCAGATGCTCAGGCTTCAGCCTCAGCAACTGCTCTTCCTTCATACATTACAGCTCTCCAGGCTGAAATCGACAAAGATTTCGTAAATGGTAAAGAAATCAACTTCCAAGACTATGAATTCTATGAATACTTCAACTATCAAGATGTTAAGGTAGCAGCTGAAAACCTTTACAGATCATACCTTGCTCCTGAAGTAATGGATACATATTACATTATGGGTTCAGGTATCCGTGAAGCTGAACTTAATCTTGTTGTTGGCGATGAAAGTAACGGATTCGTTGCTGCAGGTATCTTGGCTTCAAGACTTATGAATGACCAGGCTGCTATCGACGCATCACAGGCTGCTCGTGACGAATGGGTAATGCCTGTAACAACAAGACTTCACGCTGAAGACTTCACATCACGTCTTGAATACTACAAGCAGTTCCTTGCACCTAACCCTGAAGGAAACGACCATCTCTACTTCCTTGAAAAGGAAATCGCATTCGTAGAAAATCAGGGCCTTGTAGCATCAGACTACACAGAAGCTTCATGGGCTAACTATGAAGAAAGACTTGCTGAAGCTAAGAAAGTTGCAGCAGGTAATGATGAATTCTCATCATTCAACTCAAGAATTTACGACGTTAAGTACAACCTCATGGTTGCTTACAAGAACCTTCTTGCTAAGGATGCATCTCTCATCGAAGCAGGCGGCATTGCTGACCTCGAAGCTAACGTTGCAATCGCTAACGAAATCTTTGCTTCTCTCGAAGCTGGTGACGGAGCATGGGCTCTTGCAGCTGACTACGAAGGTGAAGCAGAAGACGCTTATGCAGCACTTATCTCAGCTCTTGGTTATAACTACCAGGCTAGATATTCTAAGCATGACGTTGAAGTACAGAATGGCACAAAGACAGAAGGCGACCTTAAGTTAAATGCTGACGGTTCTCCAATGATGTTCAATCTCTACGACAATTCAGCTCTTGAATACGTAGAAAACGACCGTCCAAACAACCAGAACAACCAGGCTAAGGTAAATGCATCTAACAAAGCTCTCGAACTTGCTATCGCAAACTTCGAAGCAGCAGCTCCAGCAGAACCAAACACACTCGTACTCAACGAAAACGCACCATTTGAAGCAATTATCGACCTTGATAACAACATGGGTGGCGAATACACAGGTACAGTTTACGGTTTCGATACACTCGGTTGGAGTGATACTTTTGAAGTAGATGGTGCAATTGCAGATTTCCTTACAACAGCATACGGTGATGACTATCTTGAAGTTATCGTTCCTGAAGATGCAGGCGTTGAAACAACAGGTACAATCATTAATGTTCTTGATGAAGATGGTAACGTAGTGGAAAGCTATGTATATATCTACTTCGGTGATATCGATATGGACGGTAACATAGGTGCATCTGACTCAGCTATTGCAATCGTATATGTAATGTATTATGATGGTATCTATACTCTTGATGCATTTATGGCAGGCGACCTTGATGCTGACTCAATGCCAGGTGCATCAGATGGTGCAGTTATGGTTGAGTGGGAAATGTACTATGAATATTTACCATATCAATCAGAAG
>JAZLBL010000037.1:0-73598 GCA_045613685.1 Candidatus Fimenecus sp.
CAGATAATATTATACACCAATATGGCTAAAATTCAAGTGATTTGTGGCAAATTTTATTAATAATTCTATTTTTTACACATATATTTTTCTTTTGTTGCCATACCTCCACGAATATGGCGCTCTGCTTTGTTAATTTCAAGTACTTTTCGCACTTCTTTATATAGATATGGATTTACATTCTTCAATCTTTCAGCAACATCCATGTGCACTGTACTTTTACTTATTCCAAAGGCTTTTGCAGTTGCTCTGACAGTTGCTTCATTTTCAACAATATATGTGCCGAGCATAGACGCTCTTTCTTCAACTAAATCTTTCAAATCAAGCCCTCCTATTCTGTCATAAATTAATATGAAATGCAGAATATGAATATTACTTGAAAATTACTTTATTTGTGGTAAAATCAATATGAAAGGTTTTGATTTAATGATTAAAATTATGTTTGTTTGTCATGGAAATATCTGTCGTTCAACCATGGCAGAGTTTGTAATGAAAGATATTGTTAAAAAGAATGGCGTTGAAAACAAATTTCTTATTTGCTCAAGTGCAACAAGTACAGAAGAAATCGGTAGTGATACTCATTGGGGCACAAAGAAAATTCTTGATGAAATGAGTATTCCATACACAAAGCGTCAAGCGGTTCAATTAACAAAATCCGACTATGAAAAATATGATTTCATAATAGGAATGGACAGTGCAAATATGCGAAATATCAATCGTATAATTGGCTATGACAAGGATAATAAAATACATAAGTTATTAAGTTTTGCTCATATTGACCGTGATGTTGCCGACCCTTGGTATACAAGGGATTTTAGCACTACTTATGATGATGTTTTGCTTGGTTGCACAAGTTTATTTGAATATATTAAAGGAATTGGTGATATAAATGTTTGAAAACAAAATACATATTGCTTACGGCTTTCACGTTAACTGTTATCACTCATATCGTGGTGATACAAACGACAATTTAGGTTTTGGCTCTGATATCAGAATTATAAGAAAAATTCTTGATACACTTACAGAATTCAACGAACAAGGAATTCCTGTTAAGGGTACTTGGGATACAGAAAACTTTTTCTCACTTCAAAAAATCTTGCCCGAATATGCTCCTGATATCATTGAGAAAATGAAAGAGCGTGTTATTAAATATGGCGATGAAAATATCATTATGGGTTATAACAATGGTGCTCTTTCTGCAATGACAGAAGACGAATTCTGTGAAAGTATAAATCTTGCTATCACAAACCCTGATGGAAGCGGACTACAAGACATTTTTGGTACTTGTGAAAAGATTGTCCGTCCACAAGAAGTAATGTTTACTCCATCTCAAGTGAGTTTGTATAACAAGCTTGATATAAAGGCACTTTGCCTTTATTACAGTTGTGTACCTTTTGATGCATTCAGAACAATAATCCCAAAACTCTCTGACGAAGAAGCATTTAACCCACTCACCTACACTTACAATGGTGAAAGCATGACAATTATTCCTACATATTCAAACTCTGATGTCTGTGATGCAGGTTGTCTTCGTGCTTGGGTTAAAGATTTGAGAAACAAGCAAGAATCAGGTGAAATCAATAACGACCTTTTCTTGTTTATCAATATGGATGCTGATGCGATATTCTGGGAAACTATTGATATGGGCAAAATGACGGGTAAAATCGCAAATACTGATGGTATTCACGGTCTTGTCAAAGAAGTTGCGGATTTACCTTATGTTGTATTTGACACTCCTGGTGGATACATAAAAACACATAAACCAATCGGTAAAATTGAATTCACACAGGACACTGCTGACGGTAATTTTACTGGTTATGCTTCTTGGTCTGAAAAACCATTTAACAGACAAATTTGGACTCGAATTGAACGCGCAAGAGCAATGTCAAAGATTACAAGTGAGAGAGATATGCTCTCACCATCATTCAAAAACAGAGTACTTTTGCTTTCAACAACTCATTTTGGACTTGCTACACCTGTTTTAAATATTCAAAGAGAAAAAACTGCTCTCCAATTAAGTGAAAAGGTTATCGCAGACGAAGTTTCTGCAATGCCAAAGACTAAAAAGATTACAGTTCACAATATTAACAACTCGCTCTTACAAAGTGTGCAAGTTAAAATTAAAGAAAACATCTCTGATATTTCTTCATTAGTTGTAAAATCCAAATATCTTGAAGATTTTGTTGCTGTTGCAACTGATGACGAATGCAAATCTGCTTTCTTAATCTTGAAGTTCAAAAAGATTAAAGATAAATATGACATAGAAATTTCATTTGATGGCAAAAAAGAAAAAACACCACTTAAAAACTTGCTTGAAACAAATCGAATGCAGTTAATGTTCACACCAAATGGACAAATTGCATTTGCTCAGATTGACGGTAAAAAAATTGGTGACTATGATTTCTTACAATCATATATCACCTATGGTAAAAACAAATATGAGTTTAAAAACACAAGCACGTCTCCTCTTTCTGTTGGTGGCAACGGATATGGTGTGAGTGTTAAAGGCGAAATACATTTGCCTAAAGAAATTGATTCGGGTAATTACACATTTGATTTCTTTGCTACACCATTTTCAGATGCTATTTTTGTTCGCACAACAGTTAAATATCCATATACAGCCGAAACAACATCAATCTCAACTGAAAACTCAGCTCTTGGTAGATATAGTGACATGCAATGGAAAGAAACTGTACCATTTCAGATTACACCAAAACTCAATGGTGATATTTCAGTCATTAAGAGAAACTTTATGGATGATGTTTCTTCATTCAGGACTCAAAGTTTCCCTGAATGTGATGCTAAAAACGACCATATTGATTCATTTAATCATCAATTAACAGGTGGATTTGTCGGTCTATATGATGAAAATGGTGGTATTATAGTAGCAAATTCAAGACAAGTGCTCTCATCAATGGCACATTGCCCTATGAGATTAGAAAAAGACAAGACTGTTAGAATGAATCCTTATGGAACTTATTACGGCAAGCAAAGACATCATTTCGGCAGAGCAAAAGACGAAATTCTGGACACATATACACTTGTTGCTGCTCAAGGCAAGAGCATTGCTCCATCATATAATGGTAGTCAAGAAACAGCAATTTTCGGACTTTATCCAATGTCAAAAGACGGAATTTCACTTGATGAGAGAAATGAAATTTGTGCTTTTGCTGATGGTCCAGTGATAACAACCAATGATAATAGTATCATTTCACCATTCAGTGACGATAATGTTATTCTTTACGAAAGCAAATCAGATGGAATAAATGAAAAAGACCTGAAAAATCCTGTTTTAACAGGATTTTCAGGTAATCTTGGAAAATACATTACAAATGGTGCAAAAGCGATTACACACATAATTAAAACTCAAATAAAGGCAAAATAAGAACCCGACCCGTACACATTAAAAATGCGTACGGGTACCCCGGAACCTTGTTGTTGCACATTAAAAAAGCAGGCGTTTGCCTGCTTTTATTTATTTGATATAGCCTAATTTCTTGAGAATTTCAGGGTCACAAGTATTTTCTGCAACAGAGCCGATTTCTGCCCAGAGTTTATCTGCTTTCGATTTCCATACAGGGAATTGTTCAAAATGTTCAGGATAATTATCATAAAGTGCGCCAACCTGAGCACTATATTTAAGTCCTTTAACAAGTCTTGCAATAGTTGCGGGTTTAAGTTTCTTTGTTGCAATGCCCTTTGCAATACCAGAAACAATATCTGCAATCATTTTACCTGATAAATTAAGTCCTGTATCCATTCCACCAAGAATAGCTTCACTGAATAAAATGTCGTTTTCAAAAAGGTATTCTGCTTCGTCATATCCGATTGTGATAACCCCCATAAGAAGTGGGCGCATTGAGTCAAAATCTTTGCCCTGTGCTTTCATATAGCGTTTATTAATGCTCCACATTCTTTCTTTTGTGAGATATTTATCAGATTTAAGAAGATTTGAGATAACTTCAACTGCGATTTCACCTGCTACAAGTGAAGATGTGCAACCTTCACCACAAGTTGGTTTTGTATGACAAGCTGCATCGCCAAGAGCAATAAATCCATCATCAACAAGTGAATAAACAGATGTATGATATGGTGTCATACCTTTTTCAATACGCTCAACTTTATATTCAGGGAAGTTTGTATTCTTCATAAAATCTTCATTGAAGATTTTTTCTGCATAGTCATAACCATAGAATGCACCGATGCCAAGAATCGCACCATTAGGGTTATCAGATGGTGCTGACCATGATTTATATTGCATAAAGAAACCATCTAAATCTCTTGGATTAAAATCATTTTTAAGATATTCAGCATAATAAAGCACAACATAAAGAATGTCTTTGTTTGTGAGCTTAAAGTTTCCAACAACTGATGTATCAGGAAGTTTTGTGCGAGCTACTGCTGGAATACCCGAGCAATCAGCAACTATTCTTGCATATGCTTCTTTTTCACCATCTGCCGTGTTATATTTTACACCTATAATTTTGCCATCTTCATAAATAAAATCTTCAAAAGATGCGCCATAGATAATTTCTGCTCCACCTTTTTTAGCTCGGTCAGCCATAGCCATAATGTAGTCATGTTTATGTAAACCGATAACTGGTGCTTCTGCACATGCTTTTGGGTGATTGCCATAAGGCGACAACATTGTTGAGTGAGCAAATGAGAATTCGCGTAAAGGGTCACCTTCTTCTGGAATTAATAAATCAAATTTTTCCATATCATATTTACCCATATGGAAAACATCATATTCTCTTGAAACATTGTCAGACTCTTGCTTTTCAATAACTAAAACTTTAAAGCCTTGTTCTGCCATTTTATAAGCAAACCAACACCCTGTTGTTGATGCGCCAACAACTAATACATCATATTTTTTCATAACCAATCCCCCAACTAATTTTTAGTCTATTTCAAATATGCCTTGATTAATAGGCTTACAGATATAAACCTGGTTATATTTTGATTTAAGTTTGTCATAACAATCGTTTGCCTTTTTCCCATCAGAGAATAAACCAAACACAGTTGGTCCACTACCACTCATACAACAAGCATCAGCACCACATTTTCGCATAACACCTTTGATGTGTGGTCGTTTTGGAACTTCGACTGATTGTTCAAAAACATTGCCACAAAGTGAACAAATTTTTTCATAATCAGCATTTGAAACTGCATCAATCATTGAAACTCTATCAAGATGACGCACACGTGTCAATGCGTCAAATTCTGCATAAGCTTCTGGTGTCGAGACATCTTGTTCAGGTTTGCAAAGAACTATATAACACTCAGGTAAATCTTTAACTGGTGCAATTACATTACCTGTACCAAGAGAAACAGCAGTGCCACCTGTGAGACTAAACGGAATATCTGCACCAACTTTATTACCTATTTCGCAAAGTTCTTTTTGCGAAAGATTTGTATTATAAATTTTATTTAAACAATAAATTACAGCTGCACCATCAGCACTACCACCAGCAACACCAGCAGCCATAGGAATATTCTTTTCTATTTTAATTGTTACCCAAATATCACTTATATTACAATATTCAAAAAACGTCATTGCACATTTATAAGCAATATTCTTTTCATTACAAGGTACACCATCTTTATCGCATTGAATAATAATCTTTTTTTCTTTGTTTTTATCAACTGTGACAACATCAAAAAGGTCAACGGATTGCATAATCATAAAAAGGCTATGATATCCGTTATCAAGACGTTTTAAAATATCGAGCATCAAATTGATTTTTGCTGCTGCTTTAACTTTCATAGTTTAGTCCTCCTTTTCGATTTTCATAAGCATTGGTGTTCTTTTTTGGAAGAATGTAATACACTCAAAACCAGCTTCAAGTGCCGCATCATAAGCTAAATCAATATCAGCAGCGAGATGCTCTGCATAATGAGCATCAGAACCTATTGTTACATATCTTCCACCAATCTCTTTAAATCTCTTTATAATATCAATTTCAGGTGATAATTTGTTAAGAGGTTGTCTAAGTGCTGCTGTATTAATTTCCAATGCTATGCCCTTTTCGGCAGTTAACTTGAGAATTTTTTCAATTTGTTCATTGAATTTTGACAAATCAATTTCAAGATTTGATTTTGAATAGAAATATCTCAAAGGATAAGTTAGATGTGCAAGAACATCAAAATTACCCCATTCGAGCATTATGATAATTTCGTCAAAATACTGCTTTAATAATTCTTCTGCTTCAAAAAGTGTAAGATTTTCCATAAAATAGAAATCTTCACCACCGCGAAGATTATGAACAGAACCGATAATCTGGTCATATTCATATCTCTTTATTATATCTTCTGAACATTCGATATCATATGCAGGTTGTCCAAGTTCAATGCCGTTAAGAACAATCATTTTCCCCCTAAAAGCAGAACGTACTTTTGACACTTCAAAGAAAGCCTGAAAAATTCTTTTTTCATATTCAGAATCCGCTCTAAATTGGTCAACTTCACAATGGTCAGTAAAAGCAATAACTCTTAAATCAAGCACTTCTGCTTTTTCACAAAAAAATGTTGCAGAGTGATTACCATCAAATGAATTATCAGTGTGAACGTGTAAATCTACTATATTTTTATACATTTTTTACACCTCCGTATGTACTACCTACAATAATTTTACTACATTTTTCAAATTTTTCAACTTTATTTACAAAAATAATAAACTAATTATTTTAGTATTCACTTTTATAGGGATTTGTGATAAAATAAATAAAAAAAATTTTGGAGGTAATATTCATGAGAGGTATTATCACTGTTGTAGGTAAGGATATGGTTGGTATTCTTGCTAAAGTTTCAGGAATTTGTTCTGAATATAATGTAAATGTTATTGAAGTATCTCAGTCAATTTTACAAGATATGTTTTGCATGATTATGCTTGTTGACCTTGAGAAATGCAATATCTCATTTACTGATTTTTCTGATAAGGTTACAGCAATGGGCAATGAAATGGCTCTTTCAATTCATGTTATGCACGAAGATATTTTCAACTCTATGCACAGAATATAAGTAGGTATAAAAATGATTAATACACACGATATACTTGAAACAATCAATATGATTCAAGATGAAAATCTTGATATCAGAACAATCACCATGGGTATTTCACTTCTTGACTGTTGCACAGGTGATGCAAAATCAACTTGTGATAATATTTATGAGAAGATGACCCGAAAAGCTGAAAATCTTGTTAAAACTGGTGAAGATATTGAAAAGCAATATGGTATTCCAATTATCAACAAGAGAATTTCCGTTACACCGATTTCTATGATTCTTGCATCTGGTAAAGGCGACCCTGTTTTATATGCAAAAACACTTGAGAAAGTAGCACAGACTGTTGGTGTAAACTTTATCGGCGGATATTCTGCACTTGTTCAAAAAGGATTTGCTGCTGGTGATGAAGCACTTATCCGCAGTATTCCTGAAGCACTTGATGTGACTGAACACATCTGTTCATCTGTTAATATCGGTTCAACAAAAGCAGGTATTAATATGGATGCAGTTAAGCTTATGGGACAAATTATCAAAGAATCTGCAGAAGTTACTGCAAATAAAGGTTGCATTGGTCCTGCAAAGTTGGTTGTATTCTGTAACGCTCCTGAAGATAATCCATTTATGGCAGGTGCATTCCATGGCGTTGGTGAGCCTGACTGTGTAATTAATGTTGGTGTATCGGGTCCTGGCGTTGTGCGTTCAGCAATTTCAAAAATACCTAATGCGAATATTACTGAAATCGCAGATATGGTTAAGCGTACTGCATTCAAAATCACAAGAATGGGGCAGCTTGTTGCTTGTGAAGCATCAAAAAGATTGGATGTTCCATTCGGCATTGTTGATTTATCATTAGCACCAACCCCTGCAATCGGTGACTCTGTTGCGTACATTCTTGAAGAAATGGGACTTGAACAATGTGGTGCACATGGCACAACTGCATGTCTTGCTCTTCTTAATGATGCTGTTAAAAAAGGTGGCGTTATGGCATCATCACATGTTGGTGGTCTTTCAGGTGCATTCATTCCTGTTTCTGAAGACGCAGGTATGATTGCAGCAGCTACAAGCGGTGCATTAACAATAGAAAAACTTGAAGCAATGACTTGTGTTTGTTCAGTTGGTCTTGATATGATTATTGTACCAGGTGACACAACCGCAGAAGTTCTTTCAGGTATTATTGCTGACGAGGCTGCTATCGGTATGGTTAACTCAAAAACAACTGCAGTAAGACTTATTCCTGCTATTGGCAAAAATATTGGTGATACACTTAATTTCGGTGGACTTTTAGGATATGGCCCAGTTATGAAATTAAACACTGCATCCCCTGCTAAATTTATTAACCGTGGTGGTCGAATCCCTGCACCATTACAGAGTTTGAAAAACTAAATAAGTTTGGGTAGTAGCAAATCGCTACTACCCTTTTTTATTAAGATGCATTTTTGATTTGTTCATTTTTTTGCATCTCGCGACTTACAGAGGTTTCAAGCATTCTCTCAGCAAAAATTCCATATCCTTGTTTTGGGTTATTAACAAAAACGTGAGTTATTGCACCTACTAACATACCGTTCTGAATTATTGGTGTACCGCTCATTCCTTGCAAAATTCCACCTGTTTTTGAAATTAAATCGTTATCTATTACTTCAACTACCAAATCTTTATTTACTGACGACGAATTTGAATATACTTTTACTATTTTTACATCATAATACTGTGGTGGATTTTTATCAATTGTGCAATAAATTTGAGCATAACCTTCTTTTACTTCTTGTTTCACAGCAACTGGTAACTGCTCACCTTGTGCACCATAATAGGTGTAGCCATATATTCCAGTTTCATCATTTATGCAAAGAATACCTAAGGCTTTTCCTGTTAATATACCGCACAACTCACCTACACATCCATTCTGGCTTTTATAAAGACCATTAACATATGCTTCAGCCATTTCACCTTTACGCATTGGCAT
Source organism: Candidatus Fimenecus sp. (assembly GCA_045613685.1). Lineage (GTDB taxonomy): Bacteria > Bacillota > Clostridia > Oscillospirales > Acutalibacteraceae > Fimenecus. Next base: position 8,963 of record JAZLBL010000037.1, read on the forward strand.
AATTTCACCTGTATCAACATCGCAAATGGCATGACCTAATCCACCAAAGGAGTTGTTGGCTGTGTTATAAAAGGTTACTGTGCCAATACCCGCTGTACTATCTCTAACCCAAAGACCCGCTTTGAATTTTCCGCTATTTTTTTCTTTTACTGTTGCAAAGTTTAAATCAAAGTTTTTACCATTTCTTTTGATTGTTAACTTAGCGTTATTCCCTTTATTTTCTTGTAAAAGTTCTGTTAATTGTTTTGTCGAATTAATCTTAGTATTGTTAAAAAATAAAATTACATCACCTATTTTTAACCCAGCTTTCTCCGCTGGAGTTACATTGCCATTATCTGTTTCAATCGTGTCTGTTCCAACAACTATAACACCATCTGTATAAAGCTTTATTCCAAAAACGTCTCCACCAAGAACAACATATTGTCGCTTCGTATTTGTTATTTTTGTTTTCTTTACGGGAATAATATTTAAAAGTTTAATTTCTGAATTATTTTGTGATGAGTGAACAGTCCCCGTCACAACACCAGTTTCTTGAAATAAACGACTTTTATAAATATTAAAGCCTAAAAATTCAGGTGCTGTATAACCTTTATCTTCAACCGTCATAATTGAATCTGGTATCAGCACATTTCCAACATAAACTAAAATAAAAATTGTTGTGCAAATAAAAGCACTTATTATTGATAAAAATTTTATTAAACTTCGCATTTTTCACCTCCGTACGACTACAAGTCGCACTAATAATTTGCCACTGCGAAGAATAAATATTTACGGAAAAATAAACGCCTTACGGAGAATTTTCACTTTGTTTGAAAAATCCGTAAGGCATAATTTTTTATTTAATTTTTTTGCAAATTTGTTCAACTGCTTGCTCAACTGTGCTATCAGTTAAATCAACAATCACATCTGCAAACTTTTTATATAGCGGTTCACGTTCGATAAAAATGTCATCTATTGAGTCATTTTTATTTGCTGCGATACCCCTTGTACTTATATTGTTGAGTCTGTTTTTAATTTCATCAAGTGACACATTTAAATAGAAAATTTTACCATTCTTTTTCAAATGTTTTATTGCATCTTCACGATATACAACACTGCCGCCAGTTGCAATAACAGAATTATCACATTCAACCGTTTTAACAGCGTTTTCTTCACAATCCAAAAATGCTTCAATTCCATCTTTATCAATAATATCTTGTAAAAGACGACTTTCTCGTTGTTGAATAATTAAATCCGTATCAACAAACCCAACACCAAGCGTTTTAGCAAGAATAACCCCGATTGTGCTTTTTCCACAACCGGGCATTCCTATAAGAACTATGTTAGACATAATTATATTGAGATTTCGTGTGCAATCTTATATTCTTCAATATTAAGAGATTTTTTCATATTGAGAGCTTCGAAGATGTCGTAATCAACGATTTCATCTTTATTGATTGCAAGAACTCTGTTACCAATACCTGCTTTAAGAAGTTCAACAGCCTTGTGTCCCATAAGAGATGCTGTAACTCTGTCACGAACAGTTGGATGACCACCACGTTGAACGTGGCCAAGAACAGTTGCTCTTGTTTCAACGCCTGTTTCTGCCTCAATTCTCTTTGCCATTTCTTCAACACCGCCGATACCTTCAGCAACAATGATAATGAAATGTTTCTTACCTGTCTTTTGAGTTCTCTTCATTCTGTCGATAACATCACGTTGGAAATCAAATTCAACCTCAGGAATAAGAATTGATGTTGCACCACAAGCAATACCTGCGTTAAGAGCAATATAGCCTGCGCGTCTACCCATTACTTCAACAACAGTACAACGGTCGTGTGATTCTGATGTATCACGAAGTCTGTCCACCATTTCAAGAACAGTATTCATAGCAGTATCATAACCGATTGTATAATCTGAACAAGCAATATCGTTGTCGATTGTGCCAGGAATACCCACGCAGTTAACACCACGAAGTGACAAGTCACGAGCACCACGGAATGAACCGTCACCACCAATAACAACAATACCTTCCATATTAACATCTTTTGCAACTTTAAGCGCCTTCTGAAGACCTTCTTCTGTCTTGAATTCAGGACTTCTTGCAGAATAAAGAACTGTACCACCACGGTTAATGATGTTTGAAACTGAACGAAGATTCATTTCAAACATATCACCCTGCATAAGACCATTATAGCCTCTTCTGATGCCCATTACTCTGAAACCATTCTCACAACCTGCACGAACAACTGCACGAACAGCAGCATTCATACCAGGAGCGTCGCCACCACTTGTTAAAACTCCGATTGTTTTCATTTTATCACCCTTAATTACTAAATATTACCACATTGAATTCATATAATATCACAAGAAACTCTAAAATGCAAGTAATTGCACTATTTTTGTAATATTACATTTTTATCCCCTATAATAAGTTTTAAATCTCTAATTAAATACTCATTTACACTAATTTTTTTACTTGGAAAATACTTTTTACTATCATTGAAATAATAATAAACCATTGTATCTCCATCAATAGCACTTTTATTAAGAATTTCAGAGCATTTTATAAATTCCTGAGATTTATTATCTGCAAATCTCAAAAACAAGCCAACTCGTTTGTTGTTATTAACCTGAATTTGCTCGGCAGACTCAATAAAATCTAAAATGATTTTTGGACTCTCTTCTTCACGAACTGAAAGTCTTCCGCCAACCATTACTGTTGAACCATTTGAGATTTTATTTGCAAATCTAGATAAAAGTTTTGGAAACACAATAACTTCAACAGACCCAACGACATCTTCAAGAGTGATAAAAGCCATATACTCTCCACTCTTTGTCTGTTTTTTTGTTATATCTGTTATTATTCCTAAAACCTTTACAGATGAACCATCACTATAATTAGAATCATAGTCATCAGCATTAAGAATGTTTGCTACCTTATCACATTTTAACTTTATAGACAAATCAGCATATTCTTCCATTGGATGAGCAGAAATATAAAGTCCTGTTGTTTCTTTTTCCATTGACAACAGTTCTTGAGTTGAAAACTCTGCAACTTTTTTCATTTTATAATCAGCAGTACCAGTTGTGCTCATCATATCAAAAAATCCGATTTGACCATCAAGATTTCTACGTTTTGCTGCATCTAACTCATCAATAATGAACGGAAGATTAATCAGCATTTCATGTCTGTTGCTACCTAAATTATCAAGAGCACCACTCTTAATCAGACTTTCAACAGCACGACGATTAAAAGATTTTCCATGAACACGCTTACAAAATGAATAAAATGACTTATATTCACCATTTAATTTACGCTCATTTATAATGGTATCAATAAAATCGTGACCTAAATTTTTGATTGCCAAAAGTCCAAACATTATTGATTTTTCGTAACTATTATCTGTTGTAAAAGTCTTATTACTATAATTTACATTTGGATTTAAAATTTTAATACCATTTCGTTTACAATCTTCAATATATCCTGAAACTTTTGTAGCATTGTCCAACACACTTGTAAGAAGTGATGCCATAAATTCACAAGGATAATATGCTTTTAAATAAGCTGTTCTGTATGCTACAACTGCATAAGCAGCTGCGTGTGATTTGTTGAATGCATAAGATGCAAATGATGACATATCATCAAAAATTTCATTTGCAATTTCATTTGATATTCCGTTTTTAGCACAACCATCGCAGAAGAAAGTTCTCTCATCTTCAAGAACTTTATGCTTTTTCTTTGACATGGCACGACGAACAATATCAGCACGACCAAGTGAATATCCTGCTAACGAACGGAAAATTTGCATAACCTGTTCTTGATAGACCATGCAACCATAAGTGACATCAAGGATGTCTTTCAGCATTGGTGTTTTATATCTAATATTTTCGCTATTATGGCGATTCTCAATGTAACTGTCAATAGAATCCATTGGACCTGGACGATATAGAGAAATAACAGCAATAATATCTTCAAGATTAGTCGGTTTCAGGCGCATAAATACGCTTCGCATACCACTTGATTCACATTGAAAAACTCCATCAGTCTGACCACTTGCAAATAAAGAATAGGCTTTTTTATCGTCAAGTGGGATTTTTTCTATATCAAACTCTGGATTTTTCTTTTGAATCATTTTGACACAATCATTGATAACAGTTAAAGTGCGAAGTCCTAAGAAATCCATTTTTAAAAGTCCAAGTTCTTCAATTGTGGTCATTGTGAATTGTGTTACAACTGACTCATCGTTCCTTGCAAGTGGAACATAATCACTGACAGGATTATCAGTAATAACAATACCGGCAGCGTGTGTTGAAGCGTGACGAGGCATACCTTCAACTTTTCTTGCGTTATCAACAAGTTCTTTAACTGAGTCATCACTATCATAAAGAGTTTTAAACTCTTCACTTTCAACTAACGCTTTTTCAATAGTCATTCCCAATGCTCTTGGAATTTTCTTTGCAACATTATCAACAGTTGCATAAGAAAGTCCCATTGCACGACCAACATCACGAAGTGCAGCACGAGCAGCCATTGTACCAAAGGTTACTATCTGTGCAACATGGTCTGCACCATATTTATCAATAACATATTCAATTACTTCTCCCCTGCGTTCATAACAGAAGTCCACATCAATATCAGGCATACTGACACGCTCAGGGTTTAAGAAGCGTTCAAAAATCAAATTATATTTAATTGGGTCAATATTTGTAATACCCATACAATATGCGCAAATACTACCAGCACCAGAACCACGGCCAGGACCTACTGGAATACCGTGTTCACGAGCATACCCTATAAAGTCGGCTACTATCAAGAAATAGTCAACATATCCCATATTGTCAATTACAGATAGTTCATATTCGAGTCTATCAACATAGAGTTTATCAGGGTTAGCGCCATATCTTTCTTTTAATCCAACATAACATTTTTCTCTTAAATAATTAAAATGAGTTTGTCCTTGTGGCACATCAAAGTTTGGAAGTTTTGTGTTGCCAAACTCAAAATCAAAATTACACATATCTGCGATTTTTTGTGTATTTTCAATTGCTTCTGCAACATACCCAAAAACATTCATCATTTCTTCTTCAGTTTTCAAGTAGAAATTATCAGTTTCAAATTCAAGTGAATTTTCTTCATCAATTGTATGGTTTGTTGCTATACATATGAGAATTTTTTGAATTTTTGAGTCTTCTCTATCAATATAATGAACGTCATTTGTAGCAACAAGAGGTATTCCAGTATCTTTTGACAACTGAATTAAACCGTCATTTACTTTTGCTTGCTCAGAAATATTGTGATTTTGAATTTCAAGATAGAAATTGCCCTGACCAAAAACTCGGTTATACCAAAGTGCCACTTCTTTTGCACGAATTTTTTCACCACGTTCAACAAGTTTTGGTATTTCACCTGCAAGACAAGCAGAAAGGCATACAAGACCTTCGTGATATTTTTCTAACAATTCTTTATCAATTCTAGGTTTAGTGTAAAAGCCATCAACCCAAGCAGATGAAACCATTTTGATGAGATTTTGATAACCAATTTCATTTTTACAAAGCAAAACAAGATGGTGTCTATCAGAATCAACGCCGTGTACTTTATCAAATCTTGAGCGTGATGCAACATAAACTTCACAACCGATAATAGGTTTTATCCCCACTTTTTTTGCTTCTTTATAGAAATCAACAGCACCAAAGAGATTACCGTGGTCAGTAATTGCAATGGCATTTTGTCCACGTTCTTTTGCAGCAGAACAAAGCCTATTAAGACGGCAAACGCCATCTAATAAGCTATATTCAGTATGCACATGCAAATGAACAAAAGACATATTTTTCTCCTAATTATTCAGTAACTTTTTTATAGAAATCGAAGCAATCAAATGTTGCAAAGTAGTCTGCAGGAGTTTCAGCACGACGAATTAAATCGAAGCTTCCGTCTTCTTTAAGAAGAATTTCTGCTGATTTGAGTTTACCATTATAGTTATAACCCATAGCAAAACCATGAGCACCTGTATCGTGGATAAAGAGCAAATCACCCATATCGATTTTTGGTAACATTCTGTCGATTGCGAATTTATCGTTATTTTCGCAGAGCGAGCCTGTAACGTCATATTTATAGTCACAAGGTTCATTTTCCTTGCCCATAACTGTAATGTGGTGATATGCACCATAAATCGCAGGACGCATAAGGTTAACTGCACAAGCGTCAACACCAATATATTCTTTATGGGTGTGTTTTTCATTGATTGCACGAGTTACGAGTGCACCATAAGGAGCTAACATAAAACGACCAAGTTCTGTATAGATTGCAACATCATCCATACCTGCTGGAGCAAGAACTTCGTTATATACTTTTTCTACACCCTTACCAATTTCAAAAATATCGTTACCTTCTTGGTCAGGACGATAAGGGATACCGATACCACCTGAAAGGTTAATAAATTTAATGTGAGCACCTGTTTCTTTTTTTAGCTTTACAGCAACTTCAAAAAGAGTCTTTGCAAGTGTTGGATAATATTCATTTGTTACTGTATTACTTGCAAGGAACGCGTGGATACCAAACTCTTCAACACCTTTTGATTTCATAATTTTAAATGCTTCAAAAAGTTGTTCGGTTGTCATACCATATTTTGCATCACCAGGGTTGTCCATGATGTTGTTAGCAATAGAGAAATATCCACCTGGATTATAACGGCATGAAAGTTTCTTTGGAAGATAACCAAGTGTTTTTTCAAGAATGTCTATATGTGTAATGTCATCAAGATTGATAATAGCACCTAAATCGTCAGCATATTTAAACTCTGCTGGTGGTGTATCATTTGATGAGAACATAATATCATCACCCACTGCACCGATTGCCTTTGAAAGCATAAGTTCAGTAACTGATGAGCAGTCACAACCACAACCATATTCTCTCAAAATATTAATAAGAAATGGGTTTGGAGTTGCTTTAACAGCAAAATATTCTTTAAAGCCCTTATTCCAAGCAAATGCTTTTTTAAGATTTTCTGCATTTTTACGAATTCCTGCTTCATCATAAAGATGGAATGGAGTTGGATATACCTTTGCAATTTCTTCTAATTTTTCTTTTGATGTAAATGGTACTTTGCTCATATTATTCACCTAAATATCCTTCAATATATTTCTTTAATACATCAAGTCCTGCACCCGTTTCAGATGAAAATGGAATAATTCTTTCTTCAGGTACAAAACTCATTTCTTGTTTTGATTTTTCAATTCGTTCGTTATAATCTTTTTTCTTTTTAAGCTTGTCTGCTTTTGTCATCACAACAATAAATTCATATCCGCTTGACTGTAAGAATTCCATCATCATAATATCATCTTTTGTTGGTGGATGACGCATATCAACAAGTTGAACAACAAGTTTAATATTACGGTCAGAATTGAAATAACCTTCCATCATTTCTGCCCAGCGTTCCTTTTCAGTTTTTGCAACCTTTGCATAACCATAACCAGGCAAGTCAACGAAATTATATTCATCAACTTGATAAAAGTTAATTGTTATTGTTTTGCCCGGTACTGAACTTACTCTTGCAAGGTTTTTTCGTTGGAATAATTTATTTAATAATGAACTTTTACCAACATTTGAACGACCTGCAAAGGCAATTTCAGGCAAATCACTATTAGGTAACTGACCAAAAGTTCCGTATGCTGCTTTAAATTCTGCTTTATCATATCTCATAATAAACACCTACTATACAAGTGCTGCTTTAAGCACATCATCACCTGTTTTTGCAAATACAAAATTGATTTTTTCTTTAACTTTTTCATCAACTTTTTCTAAATCACTGCGATTAGCTTCGGGAACAATAACAGTCTTAATTCCTTCAACATAAGCCGCCATAGTTTTTTCCCGAAGACCACCTATTGGTAAAACTCTGCCCGTAATAGTAATTTCACCAGTCATAGCAACATTTGATTTCACCTTGCAACCTGAGAGTGCAGAAACAAGTGCCGTAAATATTGTTACACCTGCTGATGGTCCATCTTTTGGCACCGCACCTTCTGGAAAATGAATATGAATATCTTTATTTTGATAAAAATCTTTATCTATTCTATACTTATCAGCATTTGCTCTTATATAACTAATTGCAGCTTTTGCTGATTCTTTAATGACATCACCTAATGAACCTGTAAGTTCAAGATTGCCTTTACCATCCATAACAGCAACTTCAACTGTAAGCATTGTTCCACCAGCAGAAGTATATGCAAGTCCATTTACCACACCGACTTGGTCAAACTTTGAACTTTCGTCAGATTTGAATTTTACTGGTCCAAGATGTGTTTCTAAATCTGTATCCTTGACAGTTATTTTTCCGTCAAAACCTTTTGCATATTCAACAGCAATCTTGCGAAGAACTTTCGCAATCGTTCTTTCAAGAACACGAACACCTGCTTCTTTGGTATAGCCACTGATTATCAACTTTAATGCTTTGTCAGTAAACTTAACATAAGATTTTTTAAGACCATTTGCAATAATCTGTTTTGGAACGAGATGTTTCTTTGCAATATTGAATTTTTCTTCGTATGTATAGCCCGGAATATCTATAATTTCCATTCTGTCAAGCAAGGGAGCTGGAATTCTGCTCTTATCATTAGCGGTTGTGACAAATAATACCTTACTCAAATCATAAGGAATTTCAAGATAGTGGTCAACGAATGTATTGTTCTGTTCAGCATCAAGAACTTCTAAAAGTGCTGATGAAGGGTCCCCACGATGGTCAGAACCTAGTTTATCGACTTCGTCAAGAAGAATAAGTGGATTTGAACTTTTTGCATTTTCGATAGCTTCAATAATTCTGCCTGGCATTGAGCCGATATAAGTTTTTCTATGACCACGAATGTCTGCTTCATCACGAACTCCACCAAGTGAAATTCGAGCATATGTTCTACCCATTGCACTTGCAAGAGAACGAGCAATAGAAGTTTTACCAACACCCGGTGGTCCAGCAAGACAGATAATCTGGCCTTTAACATCAGGATTAATTTTTCTAACAGCTAAGAATTCAATTATTCTTTCCTTTACATCAATGAGTCCATAATGGTCATCATCAAGAACTTTTTGTGCGTGTTCAATATCTAAATTTTCTTCTGTGCAATAACCCCAAGGTAAAGAAATGACCTTATCAAGATAATTTCTAATAACTGCAGACTCAGGACTTGAAGATTGCATTTTCATAAGTCTATCGCATTCGCGAATAAGTTTTCTTTCGATATCTTCTGCAAAACCAATCGCACGAATTTGCTCTTTATATTCTTCAGATTCAGAAATTGCACCGTCACCTTCGTTGAGTTCTTCAGAAATTGCTTTTATTTGCTCACGAAGATAATATTCACGTTGATTTTCATCCATTTGCTCTTGTACTTTGCTATTGATTTCTTCTTCGATAGTTAAAAGTTCAATCTCTCTTGTGAGAATAACACAAAGGCGTTCGCAACGCTTTAATGGGTTGAGTTCTTCTAACAATGATTGTTTTACTGAGTATTCGAGTGGAATATTTGAAATTATAAAGTCAGAAATTTCTGAAGCTTCTTTTCTAACAGAAACGCCAACGATAACATCAGTTGGAAGTTTTGGAATAAAGAATGCATAGTCGCTAAAAATCTTTTCTGTTTTTCTTACCAATGCTTCTTCATAACTTTTGTCCTCTGCCAAAACATTCTCTGTTTGAATTTTTTGAACAATAGCAGACAGATGTGGATTTGCAGATGTCAAGTGCAAAAGTTCTGCTCTATAAAGACCATAAACAACAACACGCAAAGTATCTGTTCCTGGCAATTTCATAACCTGCTTGATTTCACAAACGACACCAGAACGATATAAATCATCTGCTCTTGGGTCATCACATTCCATATCAATTTGTGCTGTTAAGAAAATATTAGTTTTTCGCTCCATTGCAGTTTTTACTGCTCGAACTGACTTTTGTCTGCCAACATCAAAATGCAATGTCATTTCAGGAAATATTACAAGTCCTCTCAAAGCAACCATTGGCAATGAGAATGACTTCTCGTTAAATTCATTGAATAAAGTTTTATTGTTTTCCATAATTTTAAACATATCACTCCTATTATGAAACTATATTATATAATAAAATACAAATTACTGCAAGAATTTAACAATATTTTTTAGATTTTATTAAAAAAAGAAGTCGATTGTTAAAATTGTTAACAAATTAAAATAAAAATAATTTATTTTGCTAAATTTCTTTGATATTTTTTTAACATTATATTGACTTTTAATATTGTTATTTGGTATAATTCCGTCAATGTTTATTTTTTTAACACACTTGGAGGTATTTTTATGGCAAGAGTTTATAATTTTTCAGCGGGCCCTTCAATGCTCCCTGAGGACGTATTGAAAAAAGCAGCAGCAGAAATGCTTGATTATGAAGGTAGCGGTCAATCAGTAATGGAGATGAGCCACCGCTCAAAAGTTTATGATTCAATTATTAGGGGTGCAGAAAAGCTTCTCCGTGAGCTTTACAATATTCCTGAAAACTATAAAGTTCTCTTTTTACAAGGCGGTGCTTCAACACAGTTTGCTGCTATTCCGCTTAACTTTATGAACAAAAGTGGTAAAGCTGACTTCGTTATTACAGGTCAATGGGCTAAAAAAGCATATCAAGAAGCACAAAAATATGGCGAATGTAAAGCAGTTGCATCATCAGCAGATAAAACATTCTCATATATCCCCAAACTTGATAAGAACGAATTCACAAAAGATGCCGACTATTTTTACATCTGTATGAATAATACAATTTATGGCACAGTTTATCACGAACTTCCAGACACAGGTGATGTTCCACTTATTGCAGATATTTCTTCATGCTTCCTTTCAGAGCCACTTGATATTTCAAAATTTGCAATGGTTTATGGTGGTGCGCAGAAAAACGTTGCACCTGCTGGTCTTACAATTTGTATTATCCGTGAAGATATGCTCGGTAACGCTCGTGACATTACACCAACAATGCTAAACTATCAAATTATGGCAGATAACGATTCTCTTTATAACACTCCACCCTGCTATACAATTTATATTTGCAAACTTGTTCTTGAATGGCTTAAAGAAAATGGTGGTCTTGAAGCTATGAAAGAAAGAAATATAAAGAAAGCAAAAATTCTTTACGACTTCCTTGACAAAAGTAAAATGTTCAAAGGTACTGTTGTTGCTGAAGACCGTTCACTTATGAATGTTCCATTTGTAACTGACAGTGAAGAACTCAATGCTAAATTTATTAAAGAAGCAACTGATTCTGGTTTTGTAAATCTTAAAGGTCACCGTTCAGTTGGTGGTATGAGAGCTTCAATCTATAACGCAATGCCAGTTGAAGGCGTAGAAAAACTCGTTGGATTTATGACAGAATTTGAAAAAGCAAATTCATAAGGAGCCAAACATTATGTATAATATTTTAACTTTAAATAAGATTTCAGAAACAGGTCTTTGCAAATTTTCCAATGAATACAACTGTTCAACTGAAATGGCAAACCCAGATGCAATTCTTGTTCGTTCTGCATCTATGCATGAAATGGATTTTGAAGAAAATACACTTGCTATTGCACGTGCAGGTGCAGGTGTTAACAATATTCCAATTGATAAATGCAGTGAAGCAGGTATTGTAGTATTCAACACACCAGGTGCTAATGCTAACGCTGTTAAAGAACTTGTACTTACTGGTCTTTTACTTTCATCAAGAAAAGTTATTCCTGCTATTGAATGGGCAAAAACATTAAAAGGCAACGGTGATACAGTACCAAAGGATGTTGAAAAAGGTAAAGGTGCTTTTGCAGGTCCCGAAATCAAAGGTAAAACTCTTGGTGTAATCGGTCTTGGCGCTATCGGTATTCTTGTTGCAAACGCAGCGTCAGCTCTTGGAATGAACGTTATTGGCTATGACCCATTCCTTTCTGTTACACAGAGTATCACTCTTAACCATCATGTTAAACTCACAGATAATCTTAACACTATCTATACTGAAAGCGATTATATTACACTTCATTTGCCACTTAATGACAATACCCGTGGACTCATCAATGCTGATACAATTGCCATTATGAAAGATGGTGTTAGAATTCTTAACTTTGCTCGTGGCGAATTAGTCGATACAGCAAATATTATCGAAGCACTAGAACTTGGTAAGGTTTCTGCTTATGTTACAGATTTCCCTAACGATGCTGTTATTGGTGCAACAGGTGTTATTGCAATCCCTCACTTGGGTGCTTCTACACCTGAATCAGAAGATAACTGTGCGGTTATGGCAGTAGAGCAAGTAGCAGACTATCTTGAAAATGGTAGCATTGTTAACTCTGTTAACTACCCTGCTGTTACTCTTGCACCTTGTGAAAAGCACCGTATTACAATAATGCACAAAAACATTTCAGGAATTGTTAGTAAGATTACATCAGGTCTCGCTAATGAAGATGTTAATATTGATAATATGGTTAATAAATCAAAGGGTGAATACGCTTATACTGTTATTGACTCCGACACAGAAGCATCAGCAGAAGCAATTAATGCACTTAAAAAGATTAACGGAATTATTCGTATCAGAGTAATTAAATAATCAACCAAGATGAAAGACCTACTCTATGGAGTAGGTCTTTTTTATATGCTTTCTTCAGTTTTTTCAACAGGTGTTTTTATTATTTCAGAATAATTTCTCTTTATATCAAGTCTATCATAGAATTTCTTAATACGAAGATTAACTCTGAATTCTCTATTACATTTTTCGCAATAGAAAATCCCCCTGAATGATTGATTCATAAACTTCCACTTTTTTAATGTTTCAACCTTGCCACCACATATATCACAATAGCAATTAAATAAGTTTTTATCAATTAGTGGGTCATTTTTGCTTTTTATTACATAAGGTTTGAACGCAAGTCTAGCATAGAAATCAGCATCGCACACTTTTATAAAATCGCTCAACTTTTCTTTATCATAAACCTTTTTAAAGCATTCTGCGCTTAAAAGGCTATCATCTAAAGCCCTGTGATGAGGATACTTTTCTGCGTCAATTTGGAGACATTCAGCAGCATAGGATAGCCCTGCTTGTTGTACATTCTCCATATTAATAAAGCACTGACAAAATCTCTGTAAATCAGCATAATTCTTAATAAAATCAATTCTATCTTTTTTAAGAAAGTACTTGAAATTGGTGAGCATTGTTCTGACATCAGTGTCACCCCATGTCATAATAATCGCATCTTTGCCTACCCATTCTTCAAGCCGATAAATAGCTTCTTCAAACGGTTTACCTGCAAAAACTTCTTCATTGGTAATATGAGTTAAATCTTTAATTCTTGAACGAAGTTTTTTTGACACAACAGGTTTTATAAGTTCAGAATATGTATCAACAATTTCTAAATCTTCATTTAATTTAACAGCGCCAATTTCAATGATTTCATTGATAAATTTTTTTGTGGATTTCACATATGCATTATTCCACTCTAAATCCATAATTATGTAGTTCATAAATCACCGTTAATCTATTTCTATTTTATCTAAGTATTTCTTTATACCTTCACTCGTTAAAGTCTTTTTAGCCCGTTCTCGGTCAAATAGAGGGTTATCAAAATCAATATCAAGAAGTGGTTGCAACACAAACTCTCGTTCAAACATTCTTGGATGTGGTAAAACAAGCGAAGGTGTGTCATATTTCTCATTTTCGTATAAAAGCAAATCAATATCAATTATTCTTGGCCCATTTTTGATATTTCTTATTCTGCCAAGCCCTGCTTCAATTCCAAGACAAGCACCGAGCACATTTTGCGCCGTTAGTTCTGTTTCAATTTCAACTGCAATATTCAAAAAATCATCTTGTTCTGAATATCCGACAGGTGCAGTTTCATAAACTTTTGACACATCTGTCACTCTCGTTGTTGGCAAAAGATTCAATGCAATCAAAGCATTTTTAAGATTTTCTTCGCGGTCACCAATATTTGTACCTACACCTAAATATGCTTTACTCATTTTCTTTCCCTTTCAAATTGAACAGCTACATAATCAAAATCCGCCTTGATTGGTGCTTCAGGTTTCATAACTGTAATTTTAATTACTTGAATTTTATCATATTCTTCAAACAAGGCATCAATTATTCTTTGTGCTACCCTTTCAATCAAATCATCTTTTTGACTTTGAGCTACTCGCCTTACAGTTTTAATCATTTTTGCATAACTAACTGTATCATCAACATTATCTGTTGTACAAGGAATTGATAAATCAACGCTTGCTTCAATATCAAACACAAAGTTTTGCCCATCAACTTTTTCTTCGGGGTTTACACCATGATAACAAAAAAGTTTAAGATTTTTAATAATAATTTTATCCATATTATCCCCTTAAAATTGCATCAGTCATTTTTAAAGCCAACGCATTTTCTTTAACATCATGAACTCTTACAAAGTCTGCACCATTTGCAACCGCTAATGTGTTTGCAGAAATAGTTCCATATACCCTATCATATTTATCAACATTTGTAGTTTCACCAATAATTCTTTTTGATGATAAAGCCACTAAAAGCGCATTATTTGTTTTTAACGATTTAAGATTTTTTAAAAGTTCAATGCTTTGTTCAGTTGATTTTCCAAACCCAACACCTATATCAAGCATTATTTGGTTATTTAAAATCCCATATTCTTGGCATTTGTTATGAATATCAAGAAAGAACTTTTTAATTTCTTCAACAATACAATTCTTATACTCAGGTACAATGTCCGAGTTGCCACCACCAGTATGCATCATTATCCAACCAGCATTATATTTTTTTATAACTCGTGCCATTTCTTCTGAAAAAGCACCCGAAACATCATTAATTATTGATGCACCATTCTGCAGTGCATATTCTGCAACACTTGGATAAAATGTATCAACTGAAATTACTGCTTTAGTTTTTTCATAAAGATATGGCAAATAATTTTTAATGATTTCTAGTTCATCATCAGCGCTTATTATCTTATGACCCGGCCGTGTAGATTGTGCACCAATATCAATAATATCAGCACCATATTTAAGCATTTCTTTTGTGTGCTCTAATGCTTTTTCTTTTGAATTGTATTTACCACCATCATAGAATGAGTCATCGGTAACATTCAATATACCCATTATATAAGTCTTTTTGCCCAGTTCAAATTCAATATTTTTACATTTAAACATTATTTTATACCTAAAAGCGTCATTACTTCTGCTCTTGTTCTCGCATCTTTTTTCATTGTACCACGCAATGCAGAAGTCTGTGTTTTTGAACCTGCTGCGCGAATACCACGCATTGTCATACAGAGATGCTCTGCTTCGACAACAACCGCCACACCCTGTGGTTGCATTTCTTTTTCAATGAAATCTGCAATTTGAGCAGTTAATCGTTCTTGAAGTTGTGGACGACGAGCATAAGAATTAACTATTCGTGCGAGTTTAGAAAGTCCTATAACTAAACCATTATCGTTTGGAATATATGCAATGTGTGCTTTTCCTACAAAAGGTAAAAAATGGTGTTCACACATTGAATACATTGGAATATCTCTCACAATAACAATTTCGTCACTTTGCCCTTCGTGGAACATTTTAAGATGCTTTGTTGGGTCCTCTTCTAATCCCGAAAAGATTTCTTCATACATATTCGCAACTCGTTTTGGTGTTTCTTGAAGCCCTTCTCTATCGGGGTCTTCACCGATTGCTATTAAAATTTCTCTAAACGCTCTTTCGATTCTTTCTTTATCCACTAAAATCAACCTTCTTTAAAAATAATACAAATATATTGCAAACCATCATCAGTATAGTATTCAACTGAGTCTGTTTTCAAATTTCTGCCGGATTTTCTAACAGCAGAGTTGATATATTCAAAAAATTGTGCATTATCATCTATTGAACTTATTGCCCTATCATAATCTGATTTATTCTTAAAGCAAATTTCAACAGTATTTTTGCCGGTTCTAAGAATTCTAGAACTTGCATCTGCAAATTGTGAAAAATGATAGAAAGTATACACATAAGTACCATTTCTTACAAAATAATTGAAATATGTACCATAGCAATTATTCTCATGTGGCTCTAAATTTGAATGGTCTCGAGCTATTTGCTCATCAGTCACATTAAAATACATGTAACTAGGCATATTAGTTTCGTCATTATCATTCCAAGTCACATCAAGATGATAATTTTCGTTATTTAATTTGACAACATTCCACATATGTGGTTCAGTTGCACCATCAGCGGTTCCGTCACCAACAATCAGATAGTTATATATACCAGATTTATCAAGTAAAATTTGCATAGCTCGAGCATAGCCTTCGCAAACTGCTCTGCCGTTAATTAATGTGTTATGTACAGAAGCACCAACATTACCAAAAGTCTCCATATCATATACTACATTTTCACAGATATAATCATGAAAAAACAGTTCTTTTTCATAATCAGTTACACAAAAACTTGCTTTATTTAGAATTTCATTTACCTTATTATTTAACTCTATTGAATATTGTATTGCTTCATCTTCAGAATAAGTGTAATTGGGTTTAAAAACGACCTTGCCACCATAATTAAAATATTTATAATCTGTTTTCAACCAGAAAATCTCAGGATTATCATATAAAACCGCAGTGAATACTTTTGATAATGTGTCATCATCGATTTTCAAAGTGCATTTTTCATCAAAACTTTTAACAGAAGCATACATCTTTATATAAGCATCTTTTTCGTCCTCATCTAATTGATTATAATAATACATACTTTTCCAACCGAATTCAGCATTGTAATCAATTGAGGGTTGACTAGGTACATCTATCTCTTCAAAGGGATTATTATTAAATACAGAAAGACCCGCAACGCAAGCTAAAATAATCAGTATTAATTTCAGTGAGTTTTTCATATAATCACCTTATTTAGCTGTTGGTAAAAATTTGTCGTCAGACTTAGAATAAATAACTAAATCATCTATATTTTCTGAATAATCAATAATTGATATATTAGTTTTACAATTATTAACAAAGTCTGTAAATAGTTTTTGTGAGTTTTCTGTGTATTTTGAAATTAAAATAGAATTTAATATATCACAAATTATATTTGAACGTGTATTATCATCGCTAATCAAAAGATATTTTACAATATAATCATCTGATAAAACTTGTTTTCCTTCTTTTAATTCAACATTAAAATCGAACGAATGATAATCAACCGCTTTAGGTACATTAATAATAATATCATCAAAAAGAGAGAGAATATCACGCAATTGTGTACGGGTACAAACAATATATTTTTCAATCTGTGTATCAAGATTGCTATTTAAAGCTTCTATAACTCCCTGAACTGTTTTTTGATTATAAAGTTGTTCAAATGTTTCACTAGCGCTTATCAAATCGCTATCATCATAACAAGAAACATTCATATATGATTTCTCAAAATCCGTATCAACTAGACAGATAAAATCAAGATTATCATCTTTTTCACAAATAAAAAGAATTTTTGATTTGTTTTTTAGTTGCGATAATAAAATACCACTTTGTGTTAAATCTTCTGTGTTTTCGGCTGGTTGTGTTGTTGTTTTCCCTGTAAGGTTATTAATATCAAAATCTATTGAACTCATAAGCACAACAACAGAAACAACGGATAAAATAAGAATAAATAATGCAAACGCAATTATAAAATATTTTATTGATTTTGAAGATGTTTTTTTATCAAAAGTATTATTTTCCTTAAACATTTTAACTCCAATAAAGAAATTTTATTTAGTATACCACATTTTAATATCATAAACAATATTAATAAATAAAAAAGAGCTTCAATGAAGCTCTTTTATTTAATCAGTCTTCTCTTGTGAAATGATATTTAAACTCACCTTCGCCAAATGCTTCTGTGCTATCAGATGCCTTCAATAAAACAGTAACTGTTTGAAGAATAAGTTTAAAATCAAGCCATAAGCTATATTTTTCAATATACATTAAGTCAAGGACAAGTTTATCTTTAGGCGATGTGTTATATTTACCGGCAATTTGTGCGTAACCAGTCAAACCACCTTTAACTCTAAGACGATAAGCAAACTCCGGAAGGTCCTCAGTATATCTATCAACATTTTCAATCATTTCAGGACGTGGACCAACAACGCTCATTTCACCTTTAATAATGTTAATAAGCTGTGGCAATTCATCAATTCTGAATTTACGAAGATATTTACCAACCTTTGTGATTCTATCATCATCAGAGGTAACCGATTTGTTAATGCTACCTGCTTCCTTCATTGTACGGAATTTATAAACTTTAAAGAGTTTACCACCTTTTGTAGCTCTTGTCTGACGGAAAAATACATGTCCACCATCTTCAAGTTTGATAAGAGCTGCACACAAAAGCATAACAGGACTTAAAACAAGTAAGCCAAGACCTGAGATAGCAATATCCATTGCGCGTTTTACAACCTTCTGTTCCAAAGTTAAGTCACGAACAACTGCTGATACAAGTGGTTTATCATCCAAAACAGCCGCCTTTGCACCCAACATAACCACGTCATTCATTTCAAAGTTGTAATAAATATTCTTATTTTTTGCATAACAATATTCATTCAAAAGAATTTTTTCTTTTGCTGGAATGTCATAAAGAAAAATTGTATCATGCTCATTAATTATGTCAAAAACGTGTTTTGATGAATAATGCACCATTTCAGTAACATTATATTGTTTCTTATACTTCACAATTTTAGGCATAACACTATTTAATGATTCAAGCGAACTTGTGATAACACAACATTTTTCTGGTGTGTTGATTGTGAAATAAACATAGTTACCAAAATATGCAAATAATATTATAATTGCAATTTGAACTATCATTACAAGCACAAGTAAATGTGGTGCCTCATAAACAAAACGAGAATTGTTATTTTCATTAACATTCATAATGCAAAGTTGCAAATGAGTAACAACGTCAGTTATTAATGTAGCTAATGAAATTGACATTACAATAGGTTTACTCTTAAGGCGACCAATTAAATATCCACCATAAACTGCTATAAGTGCTGCTTCAAGAACACAGAATGTAACAAACGTTACCGCAGCAGTTCTTGACGGGTGTAAAATCCACTCAAACTTTGTACCAAAAACTACAAAGAAAGTGCCAATAAGCAATATATATAATGTTGATTTTAAAAGAAAAACAACTGTTTTTTGAAATTTATTTAATAAACCCATATTAGCCTCCACAAGGATAACAATATACTATGGTCATTTTACTTTAAACACCATTATTTGTCAATATATTACAAGATACTGTAATAATTGTGTCATTTTTATCATTCCCAAATTATTTTTGAATTTTGGCAAATTTCTCGCTAATTTTTTTCAAGTCATCAACAGTAATCTGCGAAAGAATTATGCCAATAAAAATTAAAAAACAACCTAAATATCCCCTACTACTCATCATTTCATGAAGAATTAGTGCTCCACCAATCGCGCTAAAAACAGATTCAGTTGAAAAGATAATTGACGCAAAAGTTGGGTCCGCCTTTTTTTGTCCTAAAATCTGGCAAGTATAAGCCACACCAACCGACATTAATCCACCATATAAAATAGGAACGCCTGCTGCTTTTATTGAAGAAATTTCAATAGTTTCTGTAAATAATGCAAAGATAATTCCAAGTATGCCACAAGTCAAAAACTGAACCATACTGAACTTCAAGGCACTAACAACATTTACAAATTTATCTATAACTAAAATGTGAGCCGCCCAAAAAACAGCGCCAATTATTAAAACAATATCACCGATTCCAAAAGATATTTTATCCCCTGTCATGCACAAGAAAAACAAGCCTATAACAGCAAAAACGGCACCAAAAAATGTAAGAATACTTGTCTTTTTACCCATTACAAAACGAATGAGCGGCACTAACACTATGTAAAGTCCTGTAAGGAAGCCTGCTTTACCAGCACTACCAGTAAAAACAACGCCAAATTGTTGTAAGGATGATGCAATAAAGAGGATTATGCCTGCAAGAACGCCTGTAATAATTGTATTTTTAAATTTATTTTTATCAAACTTTTCTTTTTCAAATATCAGAATAACTGGTATAAGTGAAATCGCACCAAGTAAAAATCGTACACCATTAAATGTAAAAGCACCGACATAGTCAGCACCCACTCTTTGCGCAACAAATGCAAAGCCCCAGATTATTGCTGTTAAAAAAAGTAATGAAGTTGATTTAATTTTTTCTTTCATTTTCACACCTACAATATATAAGCCACGGATTTACCGTGGCTTAATTTTTTTATATTGCTTTTTTATTTGATTTACCAATATTCTTTGAAGTTAAAATATTGGGCTTTTTATTTTCATCGCGAAGAATTTCTGGTTCGGCACCATTCTCTACGCAATCACGAGTAATAATAACTTTTGAAATAGTGTGTTCAGATGGTGTTTCATACATAATTGGCATCAAAACTGATTCCATTATGCCACGAAGTCCACGAGCACCTGTTTTCTTTTCAAGAGTCTTCTCTGCGATTGCAACCAAAGCATCATCAGTAAATTCAAGTTCAACATCATCCATTTGGAACAATGCTTTGAACTGTTTCAACAACGCATTTTTAGGCTCTGAAAGAATTTTAATTAAGTCTTCTTTTGAGAGTTGTTGAAGTGCTGTAATCACAGGAACACGACCAACAAGTTCCGGAATAAGACCAAATTTAACCAAATCCTGTGCAATTACTTTAGAATATACGTCTTCTAATTCAAACTCTGCTTTATTCTTAATCTCAGCACCGAATCCCAAAGATGAATTGCCTGTGCGCTTTTCAACAATCTTTTCAATGCCATCAAAAGCGCCACCACAAATAAAGAGAATGTTTGAAGTGTCAATCTGAATAAATTCTTGTTGTGGATGTTTTCTTCCACCCTGTGGTGGAACATTAGAAATTGTTCCTTCAAGTATTTTAAGAAGAGCTTGTTGAACACCTTCACCACTTACATCACGTGTAATTGATGGGTTTTCGCTCTTTCTTGCAATCTTATCAATTTCATCAACATAGATGATACCACGTTCAGCTTTTTCAATATCAAAATCAGCAGCCTGAATAAGTCTTAAAAGAATGTTTTCAACATCTTCACCAACATATCCTGCTTCTGTAAGAGTTGTTGCATCAGCAATAGCAAAAGGAACATCAATAATTTTTGCAAGAGTCTGTGCGAGCACAGTTTTACCAACACCAGTTGGTCCTAAAAGAACAACATTGCTCTTTTGAATTTCAACATCAGTATTGCCGCCAAGATAGATTCTCTTATAATGGTTATAAACAGCTACACTTAATGCTTTTTTAGCTTCATCCTGACCAACAACATATTCGTCAAGTTTTGCCTTAATCTCTTGCGGTTTTGGTAACACCTTTTCTTCGAGTTTAACTTTTTTACCTGATGGTTTGTAATTTCTATCAGCATTCTCATCAATGATACCCATGCAAAGCTCAATGCATTCGTCACAGATATAAACGCCAGGACCAGCAATAAGTTTTTCAACTTGCTCCTGAGTCTTTCCACAGAAAGAACATCTTACATTTCTTTCTTTATCGTTTTCTCTAGCCATAAGTTAGCTCCTTATCTCTTGTAGAAAACCTTATCTACAATACCATAATCCATTGCTTCTTGTGCTGAAAGCCAATTGTCACGCTCTGTATCAAGAGCAATCTGTTCAATAGGTTTGCCAGTATTTTCTGCAAGGATTTTATTGAGTTTTTCTCTTGTTCTAAGAATGTGTTCAGCAGCAATCTTGATATCACTTGCTTGACCTTGTGCACCACCTAAAGGTTGGTGAATCATAATTTCACTATTTGGAAGAGCAAATCTTTTTCCCTTTGCGCCTGATGAAAGCAAGAATGCACCCATGCTTGCTGCCATACCCATACAAATAGTTGAAACATCGCATTTGATATATTGCATTGTGTCGTAAATCGCAAGGCCTGCTGAAACTGAGCCACCTGGACTGTTAATATAAAGGCTTATATCTTTTTCGCTATCCTGTCCCTCAAGATAAAGCAACTGTGCAACAACCAAAGATGCAGTTGCATCATTAACCTCATCTGACAAAACGATAATTCTATCATTTAAGAGTCTTGAAAAAATATCGTATTGTCTCTCACCCCTGTTTGTTTGTTCAACAACATATGGTACAAGTGCCATAATAATATAACCTCCATTCAAAACTTATGAAAAGCATTAAAGAATTGCCCTTAAATTATTGGACAATTCTTCAACACTTAAACTTATAATTTCAATTATTCAGCATCTGCTGCTTTTTTTGTTGTTTTCTTAGCAGCTGGTTTCTTTTCTGCTGTTTCTTTCTTTGCAGCAGTCTTTTTTGTAGTTGGTTTCTTCTCTGCAGTTTCTTTCTTTTCAACTGTCTTCTTAGCAGCAGTTTTTTCTTCAGTGATTACTGCGTTTTCTTTTACGAATTCAACAGCTTTTCTTGATGTGATGTCATCTTTGAGTGCGTCAGCAGAAATTGCTTTCTTAACTGCGTCAACATCCATATTATACATCTTTGCAAGTCTGTCATATTCAGCAGCAATATCATCATCAGTAGCTTCAATCTTTTCTGCTTTAACAATTTCTTCAAGAGCAAGCTGAAGTTTAACCTGAGCTTCTGCATTTTCTCTGTAGCCATCTCTGAAAGCATCTTTTTCCATACCTGTATACATAAGGTATGTGTCAAGGTCAAGACCCTGCATCTGAAGTCTGTAATTAAAGTCGTTAACGATATCATCAATTGCCTTTTCAATCATGCAAGCAGGAATTTCTGCTTTGATGCCATTAGCAACTGTTTCAAGAAGGTCTGCTGCAACTTTATTGTCAGCATCAGCTTTCTTTGCATCTTCAAGCTGCTTTTTAACACTCTTTTTAAGTTCATCAAGTGTATCAAATTCGCTAACATCCTTAACGAATTCGTCATCAAGTTTTGGAAGTTCCTTAACTTTGATTTCATGAAGCTTGATTTTGAAAACTGCATCTTTTGATGCAAGATTTTCTTGGTATTCAGCTGGGAATGTAACATTTACGTCAAATTCTTCGCCTACTTTATGACCGATAATCTGGTCTTCAAAGCCTGGAATAAATGAACCGCTACCAATTACAAGTTCATACATTTCTGCTTTACCACCGTCAAATGCAACACCATCAACAAAACCTTCGAAATCGATAACTGCTGTGTCATCTTTTTTAACTGCTCTGTTGTCAACAGAAACCATTCTTGAGTTCTGTTCCTGCATTTTAGCAAGTTCTGCTTTAACTTCATCAGCAGAAACCTTAACCGCAGGTTTTGTTGCTTTAACACCCTTATATTTGCCGAGTTTAACTTCTGGCTTAACTGTTACCTTTAATTTAAGAGTAACGCCGTCTTTACCGATTTCTGGCACATCAAGGTCA
This sequence comes from Candidatus Fimenecus sp., assembly GCA_045613685.1. Lineage (GTDB taxonomy): Bacteria > Bacillota > Clostridia > Oscillospirales > Acutalibacteraceae > Fimenecus. The sequence continues at coordinate 32,346 of JAZLBL010000037.1, forward strand.
AATGGAGTATCAATTACATCGAGGTCTGCTTCTTTAATTGCTTCAGCAACTGCATCAGGATAAAGAATTTCGAGTGCATCTTCATAGAAAACACCTTCACCATAAACTCTTTCGATGAATGCTCTTGGAGCCTTGCCCTTTCTAAAACCATTGATTGCAATGTTTTTTCTCTGCTTTAAATATGCTTTCTGAATAGCTGCTTCAAAAGCTTCGCCACTGATAGCAATTTCAAGCTCGTAGACATTTGTTTCTACTTTGTTTGATGTTTTTAACATTTAATATTCCTCCTGAATATCATTGTTTTATGATTTTCTAAAAAATTCAATATATTATAACACAGAAAAACATTAAATACAATATTTTCCATAAGTTTTTCTTGCTATTTTATCAAAAATAATAATGATTTTTAAATAAATTACTTAGATTTAATGTGTAAAGGGCAAAATTCAAGATAATCTGCCGAAACAAGTCTGAACTGGATGCCATGCTTTTCACCATTAAATGCACCTTTTATTGCCCCACCATGAAGATGTCCATAATAACAATGTTTGATATTATTTCGCACAAGCACATCAACTATCGGGTCACAATCTTTATAGTTTGACACAGGTGGATAATGAAGAAAAGCCACGATTTCTCCGCCCAATTCTTTTGCCATATCGATAGAACGCTGAATTCTCTCGCATTCACGAGCTAAAACTTTATCAATGTTTTCACTTTCTGCATCAAAAAACCAACCGCGGCTACCTGCTATTGCTACATCATCCACTCTAAAAGCATTGTTATGCAAAAAACTTAATGAGACAAAACCTTTTTCTTCAATAAATTTATTCATTTTTGTTGCAGTATTCCACCAATAATCGTGGTTACCTTTTAAAATGATTTTTTTGCCATTCAAATTATGTAAAAACTCAAAGTCCTTTTCACTTTCTTCAAGACTCATTCCCCAAGATATGTCACCTGCTATTATGACGGTATCATCTTTATCAACTAGTTTTTGCCAATTTCTCTCAAGGCGGAATTCATAATCATCCCACCCTTTAAAAATATTCATCGGTTTATCTGTTGAAAACGAAAGATGTGTATCACCGATTACAAAAACTGACATAAGGTAATTTCTCCTGTGAATAATTATAAATATCTTTCAAAAAATAAAATTGAAAGGAGGCAAATAAAATGGATAAGAATAGAAACATTACTTGTGACGCTTGTCACTGCACATTTAACGATGGTCACATGAACTGTACAGCAGATGGTATTAAAGTTGGTACACAAAGTGCTTGTTCATGCGACGATACAAGATGTGCAACCTTTAGATTAAAGGCTTCTGACGTAGAATAAAGTTAAAAAAGCGGAAACCGAATTAACACGGTTTCCGCATTTTCATTCGGACTTATATGCCTAACATATCAAACACAACTTGTTTCATATCTTCTTTCTTAGCAACACGGGTAAACCTTGGTGTTTTGCCCTTGAGTGTTGCAAGTTGTGGTGGAACTGGTTCGTTTGATTTTTGGAACAATTCATCAACCATATCAAATTCATTATCTGCTTTGATTTCATCTGTAATTGCTGAAAGCACGCTTGCTGAAAATTTATATGGATTTGCAGTTGAAGCAATAACTGTTGGTGTGTTATCCCCTGTTGTTGCTACATAATCTTCATAAACCTTAACTGCAACCGCTGTATGTGTATCGCAAAGGTATTTCTTATCATCAAACACTTTGCCGATAGTATCTTTTGTTTCTGCATCATCACAGCATCCTGCTGCAAAGAGTGCTTTTACTTTCTCTGCAACATCTGCTGAAACTGTATATTTACCACCATTATTAAGCGATGACATCCATTCAGCTACCTGAACATCATTTTCACCACAAAGGTGGAAAAGAAGTCTTTCAAGGTTGCTTGAAATAAGAATATCCATTGATGGTGATGTTGTACAATAGAAATCTCTGTTTTTATCGTATGTGCCACTTGTTAAGAAATCAGTAAGAACATTGTTAGCATTTGATGCACAGATAAGAGTCTTAACTGGCACGCCCATTTCTTTTGCATAATATGCAGCGAGAATGTTACCAAAGTTACCTGTTGGAACAACAACATTCATTGCTTCTCCATTTTTAAGTTCACCATTTTCGAGCATATCACAATATGCTGATACATAATAAACAATCTGTGGTACAAGACGCCCCCAGTTGATTGAGTTTGCTGATGAGAATGCAAGACCATTTTCTTTGAATTTATTTTCAATATCTTTATCTGTAAAGATTTTCTTAACGCCTGATTGTGCATCGTCAAAGTTGCCTTCAATAGCGCAAACACTTACATTTGAACCCTCTTGTGTTGTCATTTGGAGTTTCTGCATTGGGCTAACACCATCAACAGGATAGAAAACAAGAATCTTTGTGTTTGGTACATCAGCAAAACCTTCAAGCGCTGCTTTACCTGTATCACCTGATGTTGCAACAAGAATAACAATTTCAGTGTCTTTAACTGTCTTTCCTGCTGAAACAGTGAGAAGATATGGAAGAAGTTGAAGTGCCATGTCCTTAAAAGCACAAGTTGGTCCTCTCCAAAGTTCCAAAACATTTGCTTTATCTGTTAATTTATATAAAGGTGCAACCTTTTCTGAACTGAATTTACCTGCTTTATAAGCACCATCAACACACATTGCAAGTTCTTCTTCTGTGAAATCTGTGAGATAAAGTCTCAAAATTTCTTTTGCTCTTTCAATATAGCTCATAGGTACGAGTTTTTGGATAAAATCAAGAGAAATTTGTGGAATTTCAGTTGGAACAAAAAGCCCACCTTCTGATGAAATTCCCTTTGCAATCGCTTCCGCAGCAGTTACCTTTACTGACTTATCTCTTGTACTTGTATAAAACATAAGAACACATCCTTTTCGTGTGGTATTCTATCATATAATAATTTCGATTTCAATATAAAACAATTAAAATCCTTGTGCATCAAAGGCATTTTCAATATGGTTCACTTTAAATGGCTCATCGTTTTGAAAATAAACTTCGATAATATCAAATCGTGGTTGACGATTAAACTCATAATTTTTCAAATATATTTGTGATGCTGCTATGATTTTTGCACGCTTTGTGCTATCAACTGCATCTGCGGGTGAATATTTCATACCTTCACTTCGAGTTTTGACTTCAACAAAAACTACATACTTTTTATCTTCTGCAACAATATCTATTTCGCCAAATTTACAATGATAGTTACCTTCAACAATTATGTATCCATGCTTTCTAAGATATCTTGCAGCGACAATTTCACCATATTCACCTATTAAGCGTTTATTCATTATTATCGCCTAAAATCTTTTTAAGAAATGACCTTCTATGCACTGGTGACACTCCATATTTATCTATCATTTCATAATGAAGTTTTGTGCCATACCCCTTATGTTTTTCAAAACAATATTCAGGGTATTTTTCGGCAATCTCAAGCATAAAACGGTCACGACTAACCTTTGCAAGTATTGATGCGGCGGCGATTGACATACACTTACCATCGCCTTTAACAACTGTTTCGTCTGTAATTGACAATCCCGGATGCTGATTGCCATCAATTAACGCATAATCAAGTTTAACCGATAAACCATCAACGGCTCTTCTCATTGCTAAAAAAGTTGCATTTAAAATGTTGATTTCGTCAATTTCTTTTTCGGTTGCAATCCCAATCGAATAAGAAATTGCCTTTTCACAAATAACATCAAACAATGCTTCGCGTTTCTTTTCGGTAAGTTTTTTTGAATCATTAAGACCATCTATTTCAAGGTCTAACGGCAAAATTACTGCAGCTGCATAAACAGGACCTGCTAATGGTCCACGACCTGCTTCATCAATACCACAAACAACCTGAAAGCCTTTTTCTATCGCAAGTTTTTCATAAGAATAATCCATATTATTTCACCGGTCTTTCTAATGAAATAGCGCCTAACTTTCCACCACGGTATTCATCAAGTAACATTACGGACGCACGCTCATAGTCAATGTCGCCGCCCTTAATCATCATACCACGCTTTTTACCAATCATCTCGAGCACTTCCCATGCTTCTTTATCTTGGAAATCTGCGATTTTATACCTTTCAGAAAGTCTGTCGGCATAATCTGTCTTCATTACTTCTAAAAGTCTTATTGCAAGGGTTTCAGCATCTAAAATTTCGTCTTTGACAGAACCAATAAAAGCTAGTCTGTCACCAACTTTTGGGCCAACAAATTTAGGCCATAACACGCCCGGTGTATCAAGCAATTCAATTCCATTACCTATCGGAAACCATTGATTATGCCTTGTAACACCCGCTTTATCTGCAACCTTTGCCTTTGCTGAACCTGCCATACGGTTAATAAAAGAAGACTTACCCGTATTAGGAATCCCAACAACCATAATTCGAAGTGCTTTACCTGGCATTCCCCTATCTTCATTTTTCTTTATAACATCTTTAAGAACTTCGCGAACAGCAGCAATATAGTTACTAAGTCCTTTACCTGTTCTGCAATCAACAGGAATAGCTTTTATGCCTTTATTCTTATAATAGTCAACCCATTGATTTGTAGCGTTTTTATCTGCCAAATCACATTTGTTAAGAAGAACTATTCTTGGTTTTCCGTTAATCAATTCTTCAAGTTCAGGGTTTGAACTGCTAACTGGAATTCTTGCATCAATAATTTCAGTAACACCGTCAACAAATGGTAAACTTTCTTTTATAAGACGACGAGTTTTTGCCATATGACCGGGAAACCATTGAACTACTTGTCTTTGAGCATCAGCCATTTTTCTTCTCCTAAACTTTAAGAATTAAATAATTTTGAATCACCGATTTTATAAAAAACCTTACCCACTACATATCTCTCATCAATCATGCCGATTCCAGGGTCACGACTGTCAGCAGAATTGTTGCGATTATCTCCCATAACAAAGAGTTTACCATCTGGAACAGTATAGGTATTATTCATTCCATAAAGAAAAAGCATTTTTTCTTTGATATAGTCTTCTTTAAGTTCTACTCCATCAACAAATACACTTCTTGTTTTTTTATCAAATGTAATTGTTTGACCCGCTGTTCCGATTACTCTTTTAATCAAAACCAAATCATAGTTGTTTGGTTGAGAAATAACTACAACATCACCATTTTCAATTTCACCATTGATTGCAGTTATTAATAAGCTTTCGCCTTCGTGCAAAGTATTCTCCATTGATTCACCAACAACGGTTGAGATTTTGAAGAAAAAAGTAAATATAATACTGACCGCTAAAATAGCAGTCAGTAATATAGATGCAAAATCATAAACAGTATTTAACAAATTGTCTTTATTCATAATCATTAATATTCCAATCACCAAAAGGTAAAATTCTGATTTGTGCCACACCTAAAACATATCTTTCATCAATGAAACCGATAGTTTTAAAACGGCTGTCAAGAGAGTCGTTTCTATTGTCACCCATTACAAAAAGACATCCCGCCGGAACAGTTAATGGATAAACAAAGTCACCCATTCTCTCGGTTTTTTCTGCAATATAAGGCTCATATTTTGCAACACCATTAACAGTAACAATACCTTCAATAAAATCAATTGAAATGGTGTCTCCGCCTTTTGCAATAACACGCTTAATAAGTGGCTCGTTAAGTGAGTTTGGTTGTGTTACAACAACAATATCGCCAACTTCAACTTCACCAGGAATTGCACTCACAGTGAGCCAGTCACCATTATTAAGTGTTGGTTTCATTGAAGTACCATTAACGCCAACAACTCTGAACAAGAATGTGAATATCAAAAGAATTAAAATCATTGCATAAATCAATGAATCCATCCAATCATATATAAATTCCCATGATTTTTTCTTTGATTTTACTGAATATTCACTACTTTCAAATGAAATTGAAAATTCTTCATTTTTTCTCATCTCTATCACCCGTTAAGCATTATTAGTTAATGCATTTAATCCTTTATTTTATAGTACTTGCAATAGTACAAATCTTTTTAAGTCTATGATTAACACCTGAGCGCGAAATAGGCTCGCTTAATTGCTCACCTAATTCACGTAAAGACATATCAGGATTATCAAGTCTTAATTCAGCAACTTCACGAAGCTCGCTTGATAAATATGAAAATCCAACTGTATTTTTAATATGTAAAATTGCGTCAATCTGTTTAGCAGCAGCGTCAATCGTTTTATCAAGATTTGCACTTTCAAAGTTTAACTTCCTGTTGACATTGTTGCGCATATCTTTATACATTTTAACACCCATAAGTTCAAGACACGAATTCATCGCACCCATAACTGTTAAAATGTCTTCAATAGCTTCACTATCTTTAAAATAAATTACATAGTTTGAGCTCCTTGTTATAACTTTAGGCGTTACTGCAAGCTCATCGTAATCATCAATAAAAAGCTTTAAGTCCTTACTCAAATTAAGATATGGAACAACAAATTCTAAATGATAACCCTTATTTGGGTCGTTTATTGTTCCACAAGTTAAAAACGCACCTTTTAGAAAAGCTATCTTACAGCACTCATCAGAAAAGTTACTCCAATTAATTCTTGATGTGCTTGACTTTTTATCATATCCAAAAGTTTCAAGCACTTTCAATCTATCTTGTGCATTATTAACTTCAATTTTGTATTTTCCAGCTTCGGTTTTTATAAATTTAGGTTTAACACCACAGACTTTAACAAGCATATCACTATATATTTTTGCAATAGCGCTATGTTCAGTAAGCAACGAAATATCAAACGATGAAAATGCTCTTGAAAAGAGAATCATACCGTATGCAAAAGAATGCAAACAGCAGTCATTTTCTAATTCAATTGATATAATTTCATTTTTAACCTCAGCTGAAAAAGACATTTTTAACCCTTATCTCTTAATGTCACGATGATAAACCGAAACACTATAACCCTTTTCTTTAATATCATTATAAACCAATTCAGCAAAAACTACTGAACGATGTTTACCACCAGTACAGCCAACAGAAATAGTTAACTGGCTCTTACCTTCAGTTCTGTAAAGTGGCACTAGGTAATTGATTAAATCAAGCAATTTAGGCGCTAAACCTTTTGCTTGTTCAAAGCTCATAACATATTCATGAACCGTTTCTTCAAGTCCTGTATGTTCTTTTAATTTTGGCACATAAAACGGATTTGGCAAGCATCTAACGTCAAATACCAAGTCAGAATCTTTTGGTGCACCATATTTGAATCCAAAAGATATAACATTAATTTTAAGTGTGTTTGCAATATCATCCAAAAACAACTCTGCAACACGTTCTTTAAGTTGTGATGCTGTAATCAATGATGTATCAATTACATAGTTTGCAACATTTCGTGCTTTTTTAAGCATTTCGCGTTCTTTTATAATAATATCAAGCAATTCGCTCTGTGAATTTTTATTTGAAAGTGGGTGTTTTCTGCGAGTCTCTTGATAACGACGCATAATCACTTCGTTATCAGCATCAAGGAATAAAATTTTATAATCACATTCCATAACTCTCAACTCATCAAGAGCTTCAAACAACTGATTAAATGAATCACCAAGTCTGACATCTGCTGCAATAGCAACCTTTTCGCGTTGTTCAGTAGAGTCATTAAGAATCTTAACAAAAGTAGGGATTAACTGTGGTGTCATATTATCTACACAGAAAAACCCGATATCTTCTAATGTGTCGATAGCTCTAGATTTGCCAGCACCAGACATACCAGTTACGATTACTAATTGCATAATGTCACCCCTTTATCCGCCAATTATTTTAACTTCTGTTTCTAATTTTACACCGTGTTTATCAAAAACTGTATCCTGAATATGTTTTATTAGATTTAAGATATCTGTTGATGTTGCTCCGCTACGATTTATAACAAAACCTGCATGCTTTTCACTAACCTGTGCACCACCAATGGAACAACCTTTTAAATTACAATCTTCAATCAATGCACCAGCGAAATAACCTTCAGGTCGTTTGAAAGTACTACCGGCACTTGGAAACTCCAATGGTTGTTTTTCTTTTCTGCGACGAAGTTTATCATTCATTGCTTCTTTAATTTCAGCCTTGTCAGCTTTGTTGAGTTTAAGAACAGCAGAAATGATTGTATATCCGTTATCCGTATAAGCGCTTCGACGATAACTTAAATCAAGTTTATCTTTTGTGAGTGTTCCAATATTCCCATCACTATCAATATGAGTGCAAGAATAAAGAATATCTTTCATTTCTCCACCATAAGCCCCAGCATTCATATATACAGCGCCACCAAGATTACCAGGAATGCCAAATGCAAATTCTAAACCACTTAAAGAATTTTCAAGTGCAAAGTTGCAGAGTGCTTTCATCATTACACCTGATTCACACTCGATTGTGCATTCATCAAGCATTTTCATTGATGAAAGATTTGAACCGATTTTTATAATTACACCTTTATAGCCATTATCTGTTACAAGCAAGTTTGAGCCATTCCCCATAACAAATGGCCTTATATTTAACTCTTTACATTTTTTGATTATCTGTTGTAAAGAATCAACAGAAGCGGGAATGATGAGCAAATCGGCATTACCACCTGTTTTAAAACTTGTATGTTTACTCATTGGTGCATTTTCAATAGCATCAGCACCTAAGTTTTTTGCAAGTGTTATAAGTTCACCGTACAACATCATTACCTCTTTCTTAAAAATTAATAGTTTTGCCAAATATCAATTTCTTTTGCTTTTGGCTCATACCCCTCATCCATACCAAGTTGATGAAGAAGTTCTCTTGCCGCATTATATCCCATTTTTTTCTGTCTGTTATTCATTGCAGCGCATTCAATAATAACTGCAAGGTTTCGACCCGGTTTAACAGGAACAACCGTCAATGGAACTTTAATATCCATAATGGTTATGTATTCATTATCAAGGCCCATTCGGTCATAAACCTTTGAACTATCCCAAGGTTCAAGTTGAATAACCATATTGATTTTTTCGGTAAGCTTAACAGCACCCATACCAAAGATTCGACGAGCATTGATAATACCAATGCCACGAAGTTCAATAAAGTGACGAATATTATCAGGCGCTGTGCCGACAAGAGTTTTAGATGATGTTTTTCTGATTTCAACAGCATCATCTGCTATAAGACGGTGACCACGCTTAATAAGTTCTATTGCAGTTTCACTCTTACCAACGCCACTATCACCAACAATTAAAATACCTTCACCATAAACTTCAACAAGAACACCATGGCGAGTAATTCTTTCAGCAAGTTCTGTGCCAAGAAAGTAAATAAGAGTTGCCATTGCACTTGATGTAGACTCAGCAGAACGAAGAATTGGCACACTATATTTTTGTGCAAGTTCAATCATACCATCAATTGGTTCAAGATTTCTTGTTATAAGAATCAAAGGAGGCTGTTTGCTGATTAAACTTTCTAAACTTTCCAACTGTTTTTCTTTGGTCATTGAATTAAGAAAATCCATTTCACCAAAGCCTAAGAATTGAACTCTTGCAGGGTCGAAATACGGGTCAGCGCCCGCGAGTAAAAGACCCGGACGATTTACTTCTTTTGAAGTGATTGAAAGTACAGAAGCATCACATGGTAAATAAAGAACTTCATATCCATTTTCATTTATTACTTTTTCAAGTGTTACAGAATATTTTGTTACCAAAATGCCTACCTCCCCTTTATAAATAATATAATTATTGTAATTATATAACATTGTTTTGAAATTTCCAATAGTTTTTTCAAAAAAATATTAGAAAATCTGAACCCGACAGGATATTTCCCGTCGGGCTCTTTTAATTAGTCAAAAGACACTTATTTCATATTTTCTTCGTATGACTTAATCATCTTTTTAACCATCTGACCGCCAACAGAACCTGCCTGCTTTGAAGTAAGGTCACCGTTGTAGCCCTGTTTAAGATTTACGCCAACTTCTGATGCAGCTTCCATCTTGAAACGGTTAAGAGCTTCACGTGCTTCTGGTACTACGTTCTTATTACCTCTTGACATATTGTTTACACCCCAATCATTCTATAAATCTCTTACGTTTGCAATAGTATTATAAGCTATAAAATGAGTATTATTATTGAAAAATTTTGCTAATTATTTATAATTTCTTAATGACCAAAATTCATATCCTTCTTCTCTTGCTTTGTCAATAATTTGTGCTAGTGCATTTGCATTATCGGGTGACACTGAGTGTAATAAAATTACTGCGCCCGAATGAAGTCTTGAAACAACAGTTTCATAGGCATAATCTGCGCCTTTTTGCTTATTTAAATCCCAATCGGCGTAAGCTAATGACCAGAATACACTTGTATAACCCAATGAGCCAACCGTATTCAAAGCGTTCTCATTATATTCACCCTTTGGAAATCTGAAATAAGGCTCACTATAATTAAAGTTTTCTCTTAAATAATTATCCATTTCCAAAACTTCTTCTTTTATCTGTTCAGTAGATATTTCTGCAAATGATGGATGTGTTACTGAGTGGTTACCGACAATATGGCCTTCGTTTATCATTCGTTTTATTAAGTCGGGATTTTCTTTAACTTGTGGCAAAGTGCAAAAGAATGCTGCATTAACATTTTTTTCTTTTAATACATCAAGAATTTTTGATGTGTAGCCGTTTTCATAACCACAATCGAATGTTAAATACAAGACCTTATTTTGTGACTTAGTATCTAGACAAAATGCTTTAAAATTATTTTTATCAAAATATTTTTGAGCGTTTATTGAGATTTCATTTGCAAAACCATTTTTCGCAACACCATAACTGTGTGACTTCTTATCATTTACACCTATTGGCTCAGGTGACACAGATGTTTCAGGCTCTTCATATTCAGTTATAGTTTCGATTTTTGTTTCTGATGCTTTTGTCTCTGCTTTTGGTTCTCTCGCTGTGCAAGAGCAGAGCAATGTCAACGACAGAACAGCACACAAAGGTTTAATAAATTTATTCATTCAAACAACCTTATTTCATCATACTGTTCATATTATCAACTACATTTGAAAAAGTATTTACTGCTTTTTTCGCAGTTTTTTTCATCATTTTCTTTGTTGAATTTTCATACATAACATTTTTTAAAGCATAAGCAGCAGTACCAGCAAGGACACCTGCGCCAAGTGCTTTATACATTGTATTGTTATTCATTTTTCATTCCCCTTTCTAATTTTTTGCTCATAATTTTAATGAGCAAATATATTTTTTGAAAAAGAAATAAAAAAATTAAAAAATAATGTTTAAAATTATTTCTAAAAATGTTATACTTTAAATAACATAAAAATTTCAAAATTTTGGTGATAGAAATGACGCTTAATATTGTAATGGTTGAACCTGAAATTCCACAGAACACAGGCAATGTTGCTCGTACTTGTGCAGCAACGGGTGCAAGACTTCATCTGGTTGGCAAAATGGGATTCACACCTGATGATAAAAAACTTAAAAGAGCAGGTCTTGATTATTGGTATCTTCTTGATATTACATACTATGACACGATGGAAGAGTTTTTCGAGAAAAATCAAGATGGTAATTTCTTCTATTTTTCAACAAAAGCACAAAAAAGACATTCCGATGTGAAATATCCTGATAACACATATCTCGTTTTCGGCAAAGAAACTGCAGGATTACCTGAAGATTTGCTTTTTGCAAATGCAGATAAATGTGTGAGAATACCAATGATTGACGAGGCAAGAAGCTTAAATCTTTCAAATGCAGTTGCTATTGGTGTTTATGAGACACTCAGACAATGGGATTATCCACAATTACTTGAGAGTGGAGAGTTGAGAAATTATAATTGGAGCGACCAACAATAATTAAAAGCACTTGGATAAAACCAAGTGCTTTTCTATTTATAAAATATCAACCTTTAATTCTGCGTCGTTATATTTATAGAACTTTCTGTCTTCGAGTGCCCAAAGACGATTTGTGAACTCACCTTTTTCGATTCCGCTGACTGCATCCATAATCTCATAAATTCGAGCATCCATCAAGTCAAGCTGTGAAAGCAATTCTGCTTCAAGGAAGAGTGGTCTGACTGCTGCGCCAAATTCAGGCTCACCATGATGTGATAAAATCATATGTTGTAAAAGCATTGATTTTTCACTATCAATCTCGAGTTTATCCCCTGCTTCTTTAACCATCATTGCACCCATTACAAGATGTCCTAAAAGATTACCTTCAACTGTGTATCCTGATGCTATGCCTGTTTCTTTTACATCAAATTCAATTGTTTTTGCGATATCGTGAAGAATAGCCCCAGAAACAAGCAAGTCTCTGTTAACGAAAGGATAAATCTTGCAAATACTTTCGCAGAGTTTAACTATTGATGATGTATGCATTAAAAGTCCACAACGTATAGCGTGATGCAATCTAAATGCTGCTGGGAAATACAAAATCTTTTCTTTGTTATTTTCAAGCAAGTATGTAACAACTTTTTTTAGGTCGTCATCTTTAAATGCACTAACAGTAGCAAGAAGGAAATCAAACATTTCTTCACCACTGTAATCCGCTGATTTCACATAGTCAGAAACGTTTACTCCGTCGCTTTCTACGACAGGACGGATTTTGTCAATTCTCAGCTGGTCATGGCCATTATATTGAGAAATTGAGCCCCTCACCTTTACAAACATATCATTTTCATATTTACCGTGTGAAACTTCGTTATAATCCCAGAGTTTTGCAAAAATTTCTCCTGTTTTATCAGAGAGCACAATATCAAGATAAAAATTGCCATTCTTTGCTGTTTTTTTGTCGCACTGTTTGATTACTGCATATCCTTCAACAAGACCATTATTACCGATTTCATTAAAATTCATAAATTTAGTATTCCTTTCAACTGTATATATTAAATTATACACTGTGAAAATAGCTATTGCAATATATTTTAACCAAAAAGCATTCTTCCTGTATTTTCTTGGACAATAAAAAATCCACAAAGTGAAAGCGTAATCAACAAAGTAACTATCGATGATAAAATAAAATTTTTTAAAAATTTTCTTGTCTCTGTCATTAATTTTCAAACTCCTTTAATAATCTTGCTAACGACTCTGCAAAATATCGTGCAGAAAAAACTGCTTCGGTCAGTGTATTGGCATCTGTCCCTATATCAACTGATAAAGCACAAGGCAACAAATCCATATTATATTTTCTGCTAGAAAAGACCAATGGTCTAACTAGTTGTGGGTTATCGTTTGCTAATTGATTTTGTAACTTCAATGCAAAAGTCAGATTTTTCTCCCAATTAGGAAAACCTGTCACATTACCCGTTTCGCACCCTGTTGTTATCATTATTTGTGCTACTTTTTTATCATTAATTTCGGTGATGGTTTTTATTCTTGTTCCATCTTTTTGATAAATAGAATCTCTATGCACATCAAGAACAACTTGTATTGATGGGTTATTCTTTAAAACTTCGCTGACTTTTGCTCTCGACCTTTCATAAGCACCGCTATATTGCTCATCAAAAGTATCAGTTATATGAATAGTTTTATATCCTTTTTCATTGAGTATCTTACATATTTCTTCGCCAATTCGCACAACAGTTTCACTTTTGTTATTACTACGAATATCACGTTCTTTTGTATAGAAATTTCTATCTAGCAATTCATAACTTTCTGATGTGTGAGTATGATAAACAAGCACAGCTGGTTGATTTTTTGAAACATTGGCTACTACTTTTCGATTTATATAATTACCAATATCAATGGTTTTATCAATCGTAGTATTTCTCAAAAGTATTTTATCATATTCAGCAGTTGCGTTTTTGTGACTGTAATCTTCTGCTAAAATTTTGCCGTCGTTGGTTGATTTTTCGTATTTGATTCTTGCCTCATTTATAAGTTTTTGAATATCATCAGGAATGTCAGATTTTATAGTTACAGTTTGAGATGATGACTGCACCTCACCCATTGATGCAACTATCTCATCTTCTTTCAATTCATTGTTTTTAGATTTATAATATGAAATCGTTTCACTTGGATATGATAAAAACATACCTATGTTTAGAATTGCTTTTTTTAGATAATCTGCATTATTTGTGGTTAATAAAGAAGCAACAATAATAACCGGAATTATTGATTTGACTGTATATTCAAATAATTTTTCAGAAAAGTTTGTCCTTTTATTCAAAGTGTCATTCCTTTCATAGTTTTTTAATTTATATGAAAGAAATGACTAAAAAATGCTACATTAACGATAATAAAAATTCAGGTTCAACATGTGGTTGCAATGCACAATTTATACTCAATGCAAGTAATCGTGATGCTCTTTTTATTATCATATCAATATCTCTTGGGGTTACCATAACAGTTTCCGCTTCTTGAGATATATTTTTAATTTGCTTGTGATTTTCAACTAAATCATAAACCAAAGTTTTACCATCAACAACGGTCGGAATACCAATAGCAATTACAGGCACACCTAGAGTATTTTCATCAATTCTTGCGCGGTTATTCCCCACCCCTGCACCCGGTGAAATTCCTGTATCAGACAACTGCACTGTTTTTCCTAATCGTGACAGTTTTCTTGATGCTAATGCGTCAATAGCTATAACAGCCTTAGGCTTAATCAAATCAACAATTCCTTTTATATATTCAGCGGTTTCAATTCCTGTTTGACCAAGCACGCCTGTTGAAATCGAAGCCACAGGATTAAATTGAGGTAATCCAAGTTCATTTGAAAACTCTGTTTTAAGATGTCTTGTTGAAAATATTTGTTCTGCACATAATGGACCTAATGCATCGGGCGTAATATCATCATTTCCAATTCCAACAACTAAAACCGAGTTGTCTCCTTTTGGCAACATATCGGTTATTACTTCTGTCAGTGCCTTTAATCTGCCGTCAAGGAGTTCGGTTTCGTGTGAAAATTCAGGCACATCAACTGTATAATATTTACCTTTGGGTTTTCCAACTTGTTTTACACCAAAATCGTCTAAAACTTCAACAAGAGTTATTGTTGCGTCATCTTTTTGTTTTGTTTCATAATGAACACCTTTCACCCTATCTTTATCGAGCATTTCATGGCGTTCAAGAGCTAAATCAGTTCTAAAAATCATTGCATTTCACCATATAAAATCACTATTTTTCACCTTTATTATTGACCACACAAAAAAATATAGTCATTTTGTAAAAAAAACTTGATTTTTATTTTATTTCGTGCTAATATATGTATCTGTAATGCGAAGGAGGTGTAACGAATATGCCAAATATTAAATCAGCTAAAAAGCGTGTTCTCGTTAACAAGACAAAGGCACAGCGTAATAAGTCAGCTAACTCAGCTCTCAAAACAGCTATTAAAAAAGCAAACCTTGCTATTGAAACAAATGCTGCTGACAAAGACGAGCTTGTAAAGGTTGCTGTTAAGAAAATCGACCAGGCTGCTGCTAAGGGTCTTCTTCATAAGAATAATGCAGCTCGTAAAAAGTCTGCTCTCGTTACAAAGCTTAACAAGGCTTAATTAATTACGTAGTTCTTTGCCGTTGACGAAAGTCTTCGGCATTTTTCTTTATTGACTTTTTATAATTTCTTATGTATAATTAGATAAAGATTTTATCGGAGGTTTGTTCTTATGAAAAAGGCTTTGAAAGTTATCGCTATTATCGCTGCTATCGCAGCTGTTGCAGTTGCTGCATATGTTATTATTAAAAAGTATGTTGACAGTAAGAGAGTTGTAATCGGCAATGATGCTGAAAACTATGTTTCATGCTCATTCTGTGACGACACATTCGTTTCAGAAACAGTAGCTTAAAAACTCAATTAAAAAAAGATGACAGGACTGAATATTCAGTCCTGTTTTTGTTTTATTTTGATTTTGGTTTTGTTACGAATGATGTTATAAGTCCACAAAGCATTGCAACGGTAATTCCAACAGATGCTGCTGTTAATGGTCCTGAAATAACACCTAATGCACCTTTTTCTTTTATAGCTTCTTTTGTGCCTTGAACCAGAGTATTACCAAATCCTGTAAGCGGCACAGTTGCCCCTGCACCTGCCCAATCAACTATTGGCTCGTATATTCCTAATCCACCTAATATTACGCCCAACACTACAAATGATACTAATATTCTTGCTGGGGTCAGTTTTGTTAAGTCAATCAACAATTGACCAATAACACAAATTATTCCACCAACTAAAAATGCTTTTAAGAAAATCATATTTTTCACCCAAGCATAGTTTGGCAAAAATAGATTAAAATATACAAAAAGCACGGGATTAAATCCCGTGCTAATTTTTCAATTATTCGCCCTTCATTTTAGCAAAGCATTCACTGCAATAAACAGGTCTGTCATCTTTTGGAAGGAAAGGAATTTTTGCCTCGCCACCACATGAAGCACAAACTGCTGTGTGATATTCTTTTGCACCACGGACTGCATTTTTGCGTGCTACACGGCACTCTTTACATCTCTGTGGTTCATTAACAAATCCTTTCTCTGCATAAAATTCCTGTTCACCTGCTGTAAAAACAAATTCGTTTCCACAATCTTTGCAGGTAAGAGTTTTGTCTTCGTACATTTTGCTACCTCGCTTATTTTTTTTACCCAAAGGGCATTTATTTGATACTGCGGATTTTCTTGCGTATTCTTTGCAACGCATTGTCAACAGACTTATCAGTGCAATCAAGAATCTCTGCAATTTCATTATAACTTAAACCAAGCAGATTAAGTTTGAAAACTTTCTTCTCGGTTTTAGAAAGGTTATTGTTCACAAAAGATAGAATTGAATCAATTTCTTCATTGAACATTAACAATTCTTCAGGTGTTGGTGAAAAAGAGCGAATGTCACATTTTTCGTCAATAGAAACATAAGAATCCAATGGCAAATTGCTCTTTTTGGTTGCGGTTCGCAATGCTGAAAGCATTTTTCGAGTGATAAGAGTTGTGGCGTATGTAGAAAACAACACACCCTTTGACTCATCAAAGGAATAAACCGCAGAAAGAAGGCCTAACATTCCCTCTTGATATAAATCTTCATTTTCAATGCCACTTATTTTTTTGAATGAAAGTGATTTTTGAAGAACTGTTTCAGAATAACGCTTAATTAAATCAGTTAATGCATTACTGTCTCCACCCTTTGCTTTTGAGACAAGTAAGTTTTCTTCCAAAAAATTCACCTCAGAACATATTGACACTAATATTGATTTATATTACTCAAATTATATCACAAAAATTTTAAAAGTCAACTTATATTTTTGTATATATTTCATAAATCGACACAAACATATAAAAAGAACCGCAGAAAATTTCTGCAGTTCTTTTATTTACATAAATATTTGCAATAAAACTGTTGCTGTGCTCAAAAGCATAATTACAGCAAGAAAAATAGCAACAGCTTTTACAAAGAAATTTCTATTCATTTTTATACTCCTAAAATTTCCGAAATACTCTTACCTAAAAGTTCTGCTTTTTCTTCAGAAACTTTTCTTGTCTCGCCACAAGCTGTGATATACGCTTTAATTTTTGGCTCAGTGCCAGATGGGCGAACAATCACTTTGCTTCCGTCAGCAAGATAATAAGACAATACATTTGATTTTGGCAAATCAATCATAGTTTCTGTTCCATCTACTGATTTCATAACACTCAATTTATAGTCAGCAACTTTAACTACTTCAAAGCTACCTATTTTCTTAGGTGGGGTTTCGCGCAAAGATGCCATAATATCTGCCATTTTTTGCATACCACTTGCACCTTCAAAAGCGAAGTTGTGAAGAGTGTTAAGATACATACCGTATTTTTCATAGATGCTATCCATAAACTCTTTAAGTGAAATACCTTTGAGTTTATAATATGAAGCCATTTCACAAATGAGCAATGATGCAACAACAGCATCTTTATCGCGCGCATGTGTACCACGAAGATAACCGTATGATTCTTCCATACCAACAACAAATCTGTCTTCTTCATTTGTTTTTTCGAGATTTGTTATAAGCTCACCGATATATTTAAAACCTGTCAATAAATCAGCAGTTTCTGCACCATAAGCTGATGCGATTGTTTCAACAAGTGGTGTTGTAACTATTGTTTTAACTACTATCGGATTTTCTGGAAGTTTATTCTGCTCTTTAAGTGATGAGAGAAGATATTCAGTGAACATTGCGCCAACTTCATTTCCTGTCATAAGAACATAATCTTCACCATCACGAACTGCGATACCAACACGGTCACAGTCAGGGTCAGTTGCTAAAAGCAAGTCTGCATCTGTGCCTTTTGCTGTTTCAATAGCACATTCAAATGCCTGACGAATTTCAGGGTTTGGATAAGGGCATGTTGGAAAATTACCATCTGGTTTTTCTTGTTCTTTAACAACTGTAACGTCTTTAATGCCAGCTTTTTTAAGAACTTTACGCACAGGTTTATTACCTGCACCATTAAGTGGTGTATAAATCACTTTAAGTCCTGCTTTTTTTATTGCGTCAGGATTTACAAGACTTGAAATAACTTTAGCATAAAACTCTTCATAAAGCCAATCTTCGATAAAATCAACCATATCCTCTGCTAAAGCATCATCAAAATCCATTGTTTTAACGCCAGAGAACATATCAATATTTTGAATATAATTATATGTCTTTTCTGCTGCTTCATCAGTCATCTGATATCCGTTAGGGTCATAGCATTTAAATCCGTTATATTTTGACGGATTATGGCTTGCTGTAATAATGATACCCGATGAACAATTAAGTCTTCTAACTGCAAATGAGAGCATTGGTGTTGGCACGAGTTCAGGATAAATATAAACTTTAATGCCATTTGCAGCTAAAACGCCTGCTGCACTTTCTGCAAATTCTTTCGACTTAATTCTTGAGTCATAAGCAATTGCAACTGATGGATTTTCAAAACTCTCGTTAAGATAATCTGCTAAGCCTTGTGTTGCCTGATTAACTGTATAAACATTCATTCGGTTTGTTCCAGCGCCGATTACACCACGAAGACCAGCTGTACCGAATTCAAGATTTTTATAAAAACGGTCAAGAATTGCTTCTTCATCACCTTTGATGCTTTCAAGTTCAGGAATCAAATCAGCATCAGCAGTCGCAGAAGAAAGCCAAATATCATAAAGCTCATTGATATTATTCATAATTCTACCTCCAAAATTTTCTATCATATATTTTATATCAAATCAGGCTAAAAGTAAATATATATTTTTATGTTGAAAAAGATATGTTTTGTATTGTATAATTATTACAGTTTATATGGGATGTGATGATTTTGTTTTCAAAAATTGTAAGTCTTGGTCTCTTTGGCATGGAAGCATACAAAGTAATTGTTGAAGCGGATATTTCAGGTGGAATGCCACGATTTGACATTGTTGGACTTCCTGATACTGCGGTATCCGAAAGCAAGGAACGAGTTCGTTCTGCTATTAAAAATACTAATTTGCAATACCCTGTCAGCAGAATCACAATTAACCTTGCCCCTGCTGATATGAAAAAAGAAGGTCCATTATATGATTTACCAATATTAATTGCATTACTCTGTGCAAACGGACAATTAAAAGGCATTGATGACAGTATGGCTTTTATTGGTGAATTGTCACTTGACGGTACATTAAGAAGAGTAAATGGTGTTTTGCCAATGGTGCTTTGTGCAAAGAAAAATGGAATAGAAAAAATCTTTATTCCTGCAGAAAACATAAATGAAGGTGCTGTTGTTGAGGGTATTCAGGTTTATCCTGTAAAATCTGTTCTTCAACTTATTAATCATATAACAGGAATTAATGAAATTGAGCCAGTAACAGCACAAGACTATAATGAATACCGAAACCCCAAAAATATGCCTGATTTTTCTGATGTTCGCGGTCAGAAAGAAGTAAAAAGAGCACTAGAAATTGCCGCTGCAGGTGGACATAATGTACTAATGGTTGGCCCACCCGGTTCAGGTAAAAGTATGTTAGCCAAAAGAATGCCATCAATTTTGCCTGATATGACTTTTGATGAAGCTATTGAAACAACAAATATTTATTCAATAGCAGGCGCTTTACCAAGTGGTGTTTCTCTTTTAAGGTCAAGACCTTTCCGCTCACCGCACCATACTGTTTCACCTGCCGGTCTTTCAGGTGGTGGTGCAATTCCAAGACCAGGTGAAGTTTCTCTTGCTCATAATGGTGTTTTATTCCTTGACGAATTACCAGAATTCACCAGAAATACGCTTGAAGTTTTGCGTCAACCAATAGAAGATGAAGTTATTACAATTTCTCGTGCAGCCGCTAAATTCCAATACCCTTGTTCTGTTATGATGATTTGCGCTATGAATCCTTGTCCATGTGGATATTTAGGACATCCCACTAGACCTTGCACCTGTTCAGCAGGTACTGCACAGCGATATCTCAACAGAGTAAGTGGTCCACTTTTAGACCGACTTGACATACATATCAGTGTGCCACCTGTTGATTTTGAAAATCTTTCAGGCACCGAAAAAGCAGAATCTTCGGCTGAAATTAAAAAGAGAGTTGAAAAAGCAAGAGAAATTCAACACGAGAGATTTAAAGGCACTAAAATCACTTGCAATGCAAAAATGGATGCAGAAAGCACTAAAAAATTCTGTTATATGTCGCCAAATGCACTTTTGATTTTAAAAACTGCTTTTGACCGTCTTTCACTTTCGGCTCGTGCATATGACAAGGTTTTAAGAATAGCAAGAACTATCGCTGATTTAGATGGTGAAGACGAAATAGATGTTAAACATATTACAGAAGCAATTCAATACAGAAGTCTTGACAGAAGATTTGATGAATAAAAATGAATCCCCTACTCATCTTGAGTAAGGGATTTTTTCTTATATCTTTGTTTTGGTTATTTGAGGAATTTTGCCTACAACAACAGCAACAATTGTTGTAATAATGATTTCAGGAATCATATAGAAACCGTTATAAATGATTGAATATACAAGTGATAATGCGTTACCACTAAATGTATTCATAATAGTTGCACCCCATGAATAGAAACCTTCTTGCGTGAAGAACCATTCAGCCCAAGCACCATAAAGAATATAACCTGAAATGATATGGGATAAGTATCTGAACAAGAGTACAGTAAATGCGCCTAATGACAATGATAATGCATTGTTCTTAATTGCTTTTTTATAAAGTGCACCTAATCCTAATACCGAATATGCAACTATGTAGTCAAAAATAAACATTAATACTACATTTCCCATATTACCAAGATAATCTTCAGATGCCGGCATAATCAATGCACTTATTGTTTTAACGCCGAGTGCCATCTGGACAAGGGAATATGCAAAACCTGTAATCAAACCCTTACCCAAACCATATTTCCAACCGACAAGGACGATTGGAAGCATACTTACGATTGAGACTTGTCCGCCAAAGGGCATTTCTGGAATAATCATTTTAGCAACAATTTCTAAAACTGCTGCCAAAGCAATCATTACTGCACTTTCGACTAGCCAATAAAGATTTTTGTTTTTTTGTTTCATTTCTTTCACTCCAAATAAAAAAATTCAGCCAGAGCAGATACCGCAAGGCTGAACTGTGAAAAGCTTTCCTACGACGGCATTATCCGTATCAGGTTCAATGGTCAGAAGCAGATTAGCTTCAATCTCAGCCGACTATTCTGTCAGCACCCATGCACTATTTACTTGGCTTGAATACATTATACACCTATTATATCAGTTGTCAAGCATAAAATGTTTCAATGCAGAATAACGAAGTTGAGTTTTTGAATTCTCAATCATATTATAAACACAACCTGTTGTTCCCACTAAAATTAAAAGTCTTTTTGCTCTTGTAACTGCAGTATAAAGCAAGTTTCTATAACAAAGACGACTATTAACAGCAATTACCGGCACGATTACTGCATCAAATTCACTACCTTGACTTTTGTGGACAGTTACTGCATAGGCAAGCTCGAGTTCAGTTAATTGTTCTTTTGTATATGTAGCACGACGACCTGAAAAATCGATTATAATAGCATCACGACGCAAATCGATATGCTCAATAAATCCGATATCACCATTGAATATCCCGTCGCCTTCTTCATCATAAGACTCCCAATGAATATTGTAATTATTCTTTGTCTGCATAACCTTATCGCCGACTCTAAATACTCTATAACCAGTGTTATATTCACTTTTTTCAGGTGATGCTGGGTTAATCTCATCTTGCAAAACTTTATTGAGATTAATTGTGCCCGTGTCACCTTTTTTAGACGGACAAAGCACCTGAATCTGCGTTGTGGGGTCAAGATTATAAGCATCTTTTAATCTTTTTGAATATAAATCTTTTATTGTGCGTACAGCATCAAGGGGATAATGTCTTTGTAAAAGATAGAAATCCCCTTCTTTATAATCTGTTTCAATTTTTTCACCATTTACAATCAAATGAGCATTTTTAACAATATTGCTTTCAAGTGATTGACGAAAAATCTCTTTAAGTTGCACAACTGGTAGCATTTCACAATCAATTAAATCTTTAAGCACATTGCCTGCGCTGACTGGTGGTAATTGGTCACTGTCACCAACCATAATAAGTCTGCAACCAAAAGGTAACGCTTCAAGCAAACTTTGGAATAGAAAAATATCAACCATTGACATTTCATCAACAATTACTGCCTGACAATCTAATGGATTTCTAAGATTTCTTTTGAAAACAGGTTTATTGGCATTGCTCCACTCAACTTCAAGCAATCTATGAATTGTTGTAGCTTTTCTACCGGTTGCTTCAGTCATTCTCTGTGCTGCACGACCTGTTGGAGCGCAAAGAGCAATATCAAGATGGTCTTTCTCAAACATTGTGATTATGCCATTTA
The DNA here is from genome assembly GCA_045613685.1 of Candidatus Fimenecus sp. GTDB lineage: Bacteria > Bacillota > Clostridia > Oscillospirales > Acutalibacteraceae > Fimenecus. The sequence goes on from JAZLBL010000037.1 coordinate 55,089, forward strand.
ATGTTGTGGTTTTGCCTGTACCAGGGCCACCTGTAAGAATAAGAATTCCCTTATTTACTGCTGTAATAATTGCATCTTTTTGCTTATCAGCATATTGGATATTACAAGTTTTTTCAATGTTTTCAATATATGATTTTACATCAATAGGATTTTCAGGTGGAAACTTTAATAAGACCTTAATTCTGTTTGCTATTGACATCTCTGCATGGTATGCTTCAGGGATAAAAACAAAATCTTTATTATTGATTTCTTTGATAATTATCTTTTTATTTTGTGTTAAATTATCAATAGCTATTTCAATATTTTCGCGAGTTTCATTAAGTAAATCGCAAGATGGTGTAAACAATTTCTCAAGTGGCACACAAGTATGACCATTTTTGAAATTATAACTGATTACATAGAGAATACCCGCTTCGATTCTATATTGTGATTTAGGTTTATTAGGCAACATTTCTGCTATTTGCTCGGCTCGTTCAAACGAAATTCTACTATCACCTTCGCAAAGAATATATGGATTTTCTTCAATTAATTGCACCGCACCATCGCCTAATTTATCAAAAGCAAAAAGACACTCGTTTGTTTTTAGACCATATTTTGAAAGATTAATAATCAAGGCTCTAGTAGAGCATTGACGATTATATTCTTTGCCTATTTTCTTTGCTTTTTCAAGAGAAATACCTTTAATTTCTGCAAGTCTTTCAGGCTCATATTGAAGAATATCAAAAGTTTTTTCACCGAATTTATTGATAATTTTAAGTGCAGTTGACTCCCGAATACCTTTTATCACACCACTTGCTAGATAATGATATAAATCATCTACTGTTTCTGGCAAAGTTGCATTACAAGACTCCGCTTTAAACTGACGACCATAAATTGAATGATATGTATATTCGCCAACCAGTTCAACACGGTCACCAATTTTAACATCTATCGTGTTACCAACAACGGTCAATTCTTCATCGCCAATGTCAACATAGAAAACTGTGTATCCATTAGCGTCGTTATAAAATGTTATGTCTGTAACTGTTCCTGTTAATTTGATTTTTGTTTCAAATTCTTCCATCTAAAAAATCCTTTATATATTCTTTGTTAACCAAATATATTCCATTGCTTTCTTTGCAAATTTCTAAAAGATTATCTCTTTCGTTTTCGCGCATTCCACTGTCTAGCACAACAACTTTACCATGAAGGTCTTCACCTATTAAATTGAGTTTTAATCTTAAAGCATATGCTTTCTTTCTAACATCAGAACTTGATATGTCACAGGGCATAAAAACGAAAAAATCTTTACGAGTTTTAGGTATTAATAATTTTAACATAATTGCATAGCAAAAAGCAACTATTCCCATAAGAGTTGAGCACAGAAAAAGGGACCCTAATAATGCTTCAAACATAAAAATCACCTCAAGATATTATATGGTGATTAAATTTTTAGGTTAAAAAATAAGGACTTGAAATCAAGTCCTTAAAAATAATGAGTTGGTCTGTAAGCCGAGTTCTGTCGTTTAAGGCAATTATCTATCTGCGACACATATTGCTATGTGCCTGAAGCCGTCTTTCGAAGTATCTGCCCAGCTAACAACTTCAGTCGACGTTGCATCGGGTAGGGTTTGCTCAGCCGTTACATCTCTGCAACGCTGGTGAGCTCTTACCTCGCCTTTCCACCCTTACCGTTAAAAACGGCGGTAATTTTCTATGCACTTTCCCTAAGGTCACCCTCGGCGGCCGTTAGCCGTTACCCTGCTGTATGATGCTCGGACTTTCCTCACAAATCAAAGATTTGCGCAACTGCCCAACCAACTCAATATTAACTTGTTTATTGGAATTTATCTACAAGGTAAACTCCATCTTTTTTGATTTTGATAATTTTATCTCCATCAACCAAGAAAACTGTTTTTGAAATATCCATTAACGGCTTATCACTAATTGAATCTGTATAGAACTCATCAATTTCTGCATCGCCGTAAACTTCATGAAACATTTTAACTTTATTATCATGATAGCAAATTTCACCAATTTCGCCTGTTTCAGGATTTAATTCAGATGAAATAACATTTTTGATGCCAAGACGATTTGTCATTACACTCAAAAGACAATAAGGGCAAGCTGAAAGAATAACATCATCTTCTTTTTGAATTTTGCGATAAAATGCTTTGATATTTTTCTCATTTATATCCCAAAATTTTTTAAAGTCTTCTTCAATATTATCAATTCTTTTGAAATATTCTTTGATATATGAAGCGTATTCCGTCTTTACTTCTTCAATAGTAATTAAGTGGCGCTTATATTTAACAAAACCTTCCATAAATTTAGGAACAAATTTTGCAACGCCTTTTGGGTCTTTCTTTAAGAAATAAAGAAAAATATCAAAACCACTTTCGCCATCATAAATGGTATTATCAAAATCGAATACTCTCATTTAAAATCCCCTATTACAGCATTTAGTCATTAAATCCATTTGGATTGTTGCTTTGCCAACGCCAAGAGTCTTCACACATTTCGAGAAGGTCTCTTTCAGCTTTCCAACCAAGTTCATTAAGTGCCTTTGAAGCATCAGAATAACAAGTGTCAAGGTCACCAGGACGACGTGGTGCAATTTTATAATTGATTTTTTGACCTGATGCCTGTTCAAATGCTTTTACAATATCAAGAACACTATAACCATTACCTGTGCCAAGATTATAAACATTTACCTTTGGCTCGTCTTTGAGAATCTTCTCAACCGCTTTAACGTGACCGAGAGCTAAGTCAACAACGTGGATATAGTCACGCACACCTGTGCCATCGTGAGTATTATAGTCATCACCAAACACATTTAAACAAGGTAATTTACCCACAGCAACCTGAGTGATATATGGCATAAGGTTGTTTGGAATTCCATTTGGATTTTCACCAATTCGACCACTTTTGTGAGCGCCAATAGGATTGAAGTAACGAAGAAGTGTAACAGCCCAATCGCTATCACCTTTATGGAAATCGTCAAGAATAATTTCAATCATATATTTTGTTGTGCCATAAGGGTTAGTTGTGCCACCTGTTTTCATTGATTCTTTGAGTGGTGAAACATTATCAGTACCATAAACTGTTGCAGATGAACTGAAAACAATTTTCTTACATCTGTTGTTCTTCATAACTTCACAAAGAGCCAATGTACCACCAATGTTGTTATCATAATATTCAAGTGGTTTCTGACAGCTCTCGCCAACAGCTTTAAGTCCTGCAAAATGGATGCAAGCATCAATTTTATGGTCATCAAAAATCTTTTGCATATTTTCTTTATCACGAATATCAAAAGGATAAAATGCAAAATCTTTTCCTGTGAGTTCACGAACTCTATCAAGCGATTTTTCGCTCGAATTATAAAGATTATCAACAACTACGATTTCATAACCTGCATTAAGAAGTTCAACACAAGTATGAGAGCCGATAAAGCCTGCGCCACCTGTAACTAAAATTTTGCTCATATGTTTTTCTCCTTTGTGAGTGTTGTTCCTTTATAATATGTTGAAAGGATTTTTTCATATTTCATGCCAGTATTTGCAAGGTGATTTGCACCTGTCTGGCTCATACCAACACCTAAACCATTACCATAAGTTGTAATTGTGAAAGTGCTATCAGTTTCATTGTAGAACACTGTAAAGCAATGTGAAGCAAGAACTGATGAACCCAACACACTGTTTCTGAATTCAAGACCTGAAATTTCTATGTTACCCACTGCAACCTTTGTTACATACCCAATGCTTGAAGAAACAGCAGCATCATGAGCAACAACTCTCAACCACAAAGCAGGGTCTTCGTCAAGTGTAAGTTTGCTATTGTATTGAAGAAGAAGTCCCTTCATTTCACCAAGAGAGAATTTTCTTTCAATCTTATATGTTTCTGCTTTTGTATCAGGGTTACCATTTATTGAAACTGGTTTAAGATAACTATATTCATTTGTAAAAATTGTAGATGCATCTGTTGTTTTGCCGGCAGCAACTGCAAAGTATGGTGTAAGAGCTACAACATCTTTCACTGCAAGATACTGACCAAAGACTGAGTCAACTGCACTCTTAACTTCGTCATTATATGTTTCGCTGATTAAGATACCATCAACTTCAAAATTATTGTCGCAATATTTAAGGAAAGTATAAATTACAACTGTTTGTGCCTTAATTGCTTCAACATTGTAACCTTCGCCCATTTCAGTCATAACAATTCGAGCAAGAGCTTCTTTTGCTTCAATTTCAACACCGTTAATTTTAATAACAGCTGGAGCACCCTTATCTTCGACAACTTCCGGTTCAGTTGTGCTTTCACCTTCAACACCTGTTGTTTCTGTTGTAGAAGTTTCAGCTTCAGTCTTTCTCTTTTCAATAGCGATTATATTTGACATCATATAGTCAGAAAATTTAACAAATTCTGCTTGCATATCTTCAACTGGTTCTGTTGTAGTTTCAGTTGTAGTAGTTGTTGTAGTTGTGGTTGTTTCGTTACCAAAAATTGAATTAAGAGCATTTGCTAATGCGCCATTTTCACCCTGAACTTTATAAACAACGCCAAAAACTGCACAGAGAAGAACAATAGCACCAAGAACCGCAGCAAGAATTATCATTGATTTCTTGTTTGTTGGCTTTTTCTCTTCTTCTGGAATAAGTTCAGGTCCGTCAGAAATTTCAATGCCAACACTTCTGACACCACTAGCCTTTTCACCTATAAGCTCAATGAGTTCAATCGCAGCACTTTCAACAAATGCTTCTTCTGTTTCATCTTCTGCCATATAGAGTTTACGTACAATAGCAGACTCATCATTTGCAACTGCGATACAGATGAATTTAGCATTGCCTGCGTTATAAATATCACTGATTGATGCACCGATATTTGCTGCTGAGAGGTCCAAACTCACTTTTGCAAGTTGTGCAGCATATTCAGTTGCGTTAACTTCACCCTTGTCTTCAACATGTGGCGTAAACACAAACACACTATCAAAGTCTTCTACACTATCACCGCAGCTTTTAAGAACTTCTGCATTTTGTGTTCCATTAACGGCAACTATTGACTGTGAATCAATAAGTCTTCTGACTGCAATAGCTACCTTTTCGTTATCATAAAATTTATTTTCACTCAAAAATTCTTCGCCACTAATAGTTTCAATGTTTTTTGATAAAAATGGTACAACACCATTTCTGAGAATAAGGTTGATTCTCTCGTTATCGATTGGAACAAACATCAAATATTGTTCGCCATTTTCAATTCCAAAGCCTGAATAAAGACCGTCTTTTGATAAGAACACTGTTGCAGGTTCAGGGAATGATGAAAACTCTTTGCGAGTTTTATCATCCATTTCTTCATCACTTTCAAGCATATTAAGAATAGTTGGGTTGTATTGAACTTCTGTTTCAAGCGCCTGCATTAAAACTGATTTAAGTTTATTATAATGCTTTGTATCAACAGCAGTAATAATAAGCTCATCATTTTCCAATGCATCTTGTAACGCACCAAAAAGTTCTTGCATGCTGTCAAAAATTTCGAAAGTTGTATTTTCTTCAGAATACATACTGATACTGCTGACAACTCTTGCCTGAAATCTTGCAAAAGGCATATTTTTGTCAAAGTTCAGTGCCAACAATCTAACTCTCATATTCATTTACCTCTCTTTTACCCATATATAAAACTAATTATTAACTAATTATTCGTCCCACTTTTTATCGTCTTTAAATGGATTGGTAAGACCTTTCACATCATACCAAGCCTGTGGGAACTTTGGATTTGTGTTAAGTGTTGCATTGCTTGTATCAACTTCTACTTTTTCGTTTGCACGAACCATTCTTCCAACCACAACGAATCTTGCATCATTAAATTCATAAGTACAAGTAACCAATGTAAGCAACTTATCATCTGGTTGAACACTAATTCCTGTGTCTATAACACTTCTTTTCTTTAACTCATCTGCAAATTTTGAAAATCTTTCATCAGTTGAAAAATCTGTAATCATAAAATTAAAGAAATAATTATTATCATCTGCAGGAGTAGCGTTAATATAAAACGCTGAAAAAACTTTGAAATAATAAGTTTCATACAAAGTATTAAACTCAATAATTGGCGATTCTTTATAACCTTCTAATGTTTTATATTTATCAAGGTTTGAAAATATTAAGCCATCGCTCATATGATGACCATAAATAATTGTGTTATCGTCAAGATATTTCGAGTCATTTTTTGAATCCATATAAGGACAACCATAACGATTTGACTTGCCGTAGAAGTCACGACGAAGATAATGATTATTATCTGGTCCCTGAACAACTTGAACATCAAGGTTTGTACCCGGGATATTCAACCACCCAACCAAATCCTGATTAAGTGCATAGAGATATGAATATTTAAGATTCATATTCTCAGGGAATTTAATCTGTGGATATTGTGCAAAAAGCTCTTGCCATGCTTCAACATATTGATTATCGTCGAAATTATCAGTATCAACTATCTGGCCTTTGATTTCTTCATCCATTTGTAATTGCTCACGATTTTGGTTATAAAGTTCACCGAAAGCAATAGCACAACCCAAAATTGTAATTATTGATAAATCCATTACAATTTTTCTGATTTTTTCTTTGGTACTATCTTTTTTCAAAGGTATCATTCCACTGAAGAAATCAGAGAAAATCTGATTGAATGTGCGTCGTTTTTTCTTAATAACTGGTTTTTCAATTACTGTTTCGGTGGTTTCAAGAATAACAGGTTCTTTTACATATTGTTCAGTAACATCCACAAATGTTTTGCCGTTTTCAACAAGTGTTTTAGGACCATCTGTCTTTTCTTCTTCAATTTGTGCTTCAATTTGTTTTTCAATATCAGCAGCAATATCGTTTACAGCTGGTGTTTCTTGTCTTTTCTCTATGGGTTTTGTTTCAATTTCTTTTTGAAGTGATGATAATTCATCTTTTTTCACTGTTTTCTTAGCAGGCGCTTCATCCATACCAAGTTTTTTGCGCAATTCTTCAAAGGAGAGAATTTCATTTTCATTATTTTCTATGTTACTCATTATTGCACAACCTCCTTTGGATACCATTTTTCATCATTTTTATATGGATTTTCTATATTTTTGTTATCGTAATAAATCTGTGGATATTTAACATTTTTATTGTTATATACGTTATCAACATTAACTGTTTCACTCTCGCCATCTCTCGCGGCACGGGCTACAACCACAAGTCTTGCGTCTGCTTTATATGTCTTGATTCCGTTTTTATATGTATCGAGATTTCTGACACAAGTTGAGAGTATGAGCATTTTATCATCATCGTTTATGTCAACATCAGTTATGTATAAACGACGCTTATTAACTTCTTCAATAAAGCCTTTAAAATTTTCGCCATCCATATAAGGATAGATATAATTGAAGACATAACCATTATCTTCTTCGGACCTTGCAGTTGTTATAAGTACACCATATATTTTCCATTTATATGTTCTTTCAACTGTATTAAACTCAAAAACAGGACTTGTTTTATAAAAATCGATTTTCTGGTATTTGCTGAGTTCTGAAAACATTGTTGTGTTGTAACAGTTGTGACCATAGATTATGGTGTTTGAATCAAGATTTACAGGGTTATTTCTGTAATCCATAAAGATTGCTCCACGAGCATCTCTTGCTTTATTAAAATTATAATTTAAATAATAATCGTTATTGTCACACTGTAAAACAGGATAATTTATAGATGTATTTGGTACTGTTATCCAACCGATAAAATCAGAATTTTTTGCATAGAGTGCAGAATAATCGGGCGCAGTTGTTTCTTCTGTATTTGCATTTGTTGAAACAAGATTTGAAAGGTCTTCATACATTTTTTTGTTGTTATATTCATTAACAACTGTTTTTAATAATAAAGCAGAAGAACAAACAAAGACAATTATGCAAACAACAAGAATGATTTTTTTACCACTGCCCATTTTTTCTGTCAATCTATTCACCTACCATTAATAAAACTAATTTTAATGCAACTTCTGTTGCATAATTTCTATTTGAGTTTCTTACATCATCAAGGAAGTTTTTTTGAAGATGCCTTACATAAGTCTTTTTGCCGTTTGAAACTGCCAACCAAATAGTTCCAACAGGTTTTTGTGTATTATCACTATTTGGTCCTGCAATTCCTGAAACGGCAACGGCAATATCAGCTTCTGATATTTTCAGAACGCCTTTAACCATTTCACGAACAGTTTGTTCGCTGACTGCGCCAAATGTTTCAAGAGTTTTGTGTTTTACACCCAAGACTTTTTCTTTTATATCGTTGCTGTAACTCACAATACCACAATTAAACATTCCTGACGAGCCACTTACATCAGTAATACGCTTTGCGATTAATCCACCTGTGCAAGACTCGGCAGTTGCTAACACAAGACCTTTTTCATTAAGGGTTTTAACTACTTTTTCTTCAAGTGTCATTTCTGTCATCCTAAAAACAAATATTTTGAATTTTTGTGTTTTCAAGTGCTCTTTCGATTAAAGCATCAACATCGAGGCTCTGTTCAGCTTGTTCCAAAACAGAAATTTGTGGTTTTGTTTTAGGGTGTTTTGGTGTAAACACTGTGCAACAATCTTCATAAGGCTCGATTGAAATATCAAAAGTATCAATCTGTCTTGATATTTTAATGATTTCTTCTTTATCAAGCCCGATAACCGGTCTGAAAACTGGGATTGAAACCACCGCATCAGTACAAGCGAGCGCATTGAGCGTCTGGCTTGCAACCTGACCTAAGCTTTCGCCTGTGATAAGTGCTTTACACTCTTCTCGTTCTGCTATTCTTTGAGAAATTCTCATCATAAATCTTCTCATTACAAGAGTGAACAATTCTTCAGGACAATTATCACGGATTGCTTCTTGAATTTCTGTAAATCCAACAGTAAAAAGTGTTATATTGCCACTATATCTTGAAACTTTGCGAAGAAGATTATGAACTTTTTCTTCTGTCTGTGGAGAAGTATATGGTGGTGATGCAAAGTGAATTGCATTAAGCACTAATCCACGCTTTGCCATCATATATGCTGCAACGGGGCTATCAATACCACCTGAAATAAGAATAGCTGATTTACCTGCCGTTCCTGTTGGCATTCCGCCTGCACCCTTAGTCTGATTGCCACGAATAAATGCAAACTTTTCACGAATTTCAATTGTAACTAATATTTCAGGATTTTTAACATCAACTCTCAAATGTGGGAACTTGCTTAAAATCGCACCACCCACCTGTGCTGAAAGCTCAGGTGATTTAAGAGGAAACTTCTTATCTGCACGTTTGCCTTCAACTTTAAAAGTTTTTGCACTTCTCAACTGGTCTGCAAGATAGATTGGTGCTTGTTCTAAAATCACATCAATATCTTTTTCAACCTGCAAAGCTCTTGAAAAAGCAGCGATACCGAAAACACGGCTGATTCTATCACTTACTTCATCCATATCAACATAGTCGTCCATCGGAACAACTGAAACTGTTGATTGTTCTTTTCTGTATTCAAAATCACCTAATGGCTTAATTCTTTTTCTGATGTTCTTAATAAGAATATCTTCAAATGTTGAACGATTTAAGCCTTTAAGTGCTAATTCACCATTTTTTATGAGTATAATTTCTTTCATTTTTATCTCCTGACACGTTTAATTGTATCCACTATTCCATTATATAATAAATCCATATCATTTTCTGTGGTATTTTTTGACAAACTGATTCTTATTGCGCTATCAATAAGTTTTGGAGCAACGCCCATAGCAGTAAGCACTTCACTTCTATGTCCCTTTGCACAAGCAGAGCCTGCAGAAACATAAATTCCCATTGAAGACAGAGAATTGAGCATTACCTGTGATGGTACACCTTCAACTGAAATGTTGATTATGTAAGGAAGACTGTCGTCTGTTGAGTTTATATATATTCCGTCAATATTGCGAATTTTATCAACAAAATAGTTTTTAACAGATGCAACATAGTCGAAATTTTTCTCAATGTTGCCGATATCTTTAACAGCTGCTGCAAAAGCACAAATCGCTGGCATTGGTTCTGTTCCTGAAATTAGTCCATTCTCTTGACCACCACCAACAATGCTTGGTAAAAGTCTTGAAGAGCTATTTACAAACAATGCACCGGCACCTTTTAAGCCATGAATTTTATGTGCACTCATACTCATAAGGTCAATGCCCATCTTTTTAGGTTTTAAAGGGATTTTACCGAATGCCTGAACTGCATCACAATGAAAATATGCTTTTGAATTTTTTGATTGTATTATGCTTTTAACTTTTGCGATATCCTGAACTGAACCAACTTCGTTATTGACTGCCATAACACTGACAAGAATTGTATTTTCATCAACTGCATTTGAAAGTTCGTCTAAACTTATTTTGCCATTAACATCAGGCTTTAAGAAAACTGTTTCAAAACCTTGTTCCTGAAGCATTTCAAAATGCTTTATAACACTTGGATGTTCAAGTGCTGTTGTGATGATTTTTTTACCTTCACGTTTTTTTGTTCTTGCCGTTCCTATTATTGCGGTATTGTTTGCAATAGTTCCGCTTGATGTGAAAAAAATCTCATTTTCTGAGCAAGATAAAACTGATGCTAAAACTCGTCTTGATTCATCTAATTCTTTCTTTGCGTTATATCCGCACATATGAAGAGAAGATGGATTGCCAAAGTTTTCTGTGCACATTTCAATAGCCTTTTTTACTGCTGATTCACAAGGTTTTGTCGTTGCACTGTTATCAAGATAAACACTCATGACACTTCTCTCCCATTCTGCATAATTAATCAAAATACATTATACAACAAAAACACTTGTTTGGCAAATAAAAAATCAAGTTTTTTAGGGTATATTTTTGAATTTTTTGTAAACATTAACACTAAAAATTAAAAGGAGTGCAAATTATGGATAAAAAAGCCTTATCCGTACGAACAAAAGCTAGAATTGTGCTATATTTATCTGCTGTAATTTTAGTTCTTGGAATATTCAGTATTGTCCAAACTGTAAAAGCGAATAAATATGAACGAGAAACAATGATTACACGACAAATGGCACTTATTTCGTTAGACGAATATCTCAATAATATTTCAACAAATCTTGAAAAAACAATATATGCAAACACCCCTGCTATGCTTTCAAAACTTTCATCAGAAATGTGGCGTGAAGCATCAAGCGCAAAGAACAGTTTATCAATGTTGCCTACTGGTGAATCTTCACTTGACAATACCTATAAATTTTTATCACAAATCGGCGAATTTGTGATGTCGTTGCAAAGAAAAACCGCAACTGGTGAAAAGTTAACTGTAAGTGAACGAAATCAATTAAAACAACTTTATGATTTTTGCTATTCATTAAATGAGCAAGTCCAAAAAATGTGTTATGACCTTGAAAATGGTAATTTTTCTTTCGAAAGTACAAACTCAACGCTTTTAAAACGCGATGATAATATTTCAACTATAAGCGGTAGTTTTGATGATGTTGAGCAATCAATCTCTGATTTACCATCGCTTATTTATGATGGTCCTTTTTCTGACCATATTGAACAAGGAGAAGCAAAATATTTAAAAGGTCTTAACGAAATAACAAAAGACAAAGGTCTTGAAATTGCCAAAACAGTTTGTAGCGATTCAAGTCTTCAATATTCAAGTGACGAAAACGGCAATATCCCTTGCTATATTTATCAAAGTGAGAATTGCACCATTGCTGTTACAAAACTCGGTGGAAAACCACTTTATATGTTAAGTTCTGAATATGTCGGTGAAACAAGCTACAAATATGAAGATGCTTTAAAAAACGCAGTAAGTTATTTGAAAAAAATTGGTTACACAGAACTTAAAGAAAGTTATTATTTTATTGATGATGGTGTTTGCACTATTAATTTTTCCGCCGTACAAAATGATATTATTCTTTATCCTGATTTAATTAAAGTTAGTGTCAGTCTTGAAAATGGAAAAATTTTGTCATTTGACGCGACAGGTTATATTTCAAATCACGCTGAAAGAAAAGTACCAGAAAATAAAATGAGTCTTATTGATGCAAAAGAAAGCATTAATGATGAGCTAACTATAATTGATTCTCGTGTTTGTGTTATTCCAACTGAATGGAAAACTGAACAATATTGTTATGAATTTCATTGCAAGACACATAATGGACAAGAGCTTTTAGTTTATATTGATAGCGTAACTGGGCAAGAAGACAACATTTTAATTTTGCTTTATAGTGATAACGGTGTTTTAACAAAATAGAATAATAAAAAACTTTTTGCAGATAATATTAACACCACGATTTAAGGAGGTAAAATAATGAAAAAAATTACAGCTATTATGGTTGCTATTACTGCTATTCTCTGCTTATTCCTTGTAGGTTGTGGCAAAATGGATGACGGCAAAGTAACCCAGAACAATTCAACAAGTACAACTAACAAAAGTACAACAAGCACAACTAATACAACAAACTCAACAAACAAAGTTGGAGAAGCAGTAAGCGATATCGGCAATGGTATTGGTAATGCTGTAAGCAATGTTGGCGAAGCTGTTGGTGACGCAGGTAGAGGTGCCGGCAACGCAGTTGGCGACATGGCAAACGGCATTGGTAATGCTATGCGCTAAAAAGAAAGTCTGCACAGTTAATACTGTACAGACTTTTTTACATATTATTCTTTTGTAATCTTTCCATTTTCAACCAACTTATAAAACCATAAATATCGTTGATAAAAAATACTATAAAACAGATTAAAACTGATATATAATTTATGTCTGTTAAAGTTGCAAGTGTCCACAAAACAATCAGCACCAAATCATTGAGTGCATATATGAGTGCAAAATAAGGACTTCTTCTGAATGTCAGATAAACAGCAATAAAGCTTGTTGTGATTGAAAGTGTGCTTGGTATTAAATTTGCAGTATTAAAATATTTTAAAATGAAATAGAACAACACCGTCACAAGTATTGATAGAACAAGCATAAACACTATTTCTTTATTGCTTATTCTATTAACTTTTACTTGTGATTTTTTACCTTTATATGGATTTTTAAGCCAAGCAATTAAAGCAAAAAGCGCCATTGGTCCTGACATTCCAAGATATGTAATCATTTCACCATAATAGGCAAAAGAATATGAAATAATGCCATATATGATGCTAAACAAAACCATTAGAACTTGACCAATCGGATTACCTTTTGCACAGAAAATAAGCGATGTTACACCTATAAGTGATGCCAAAAGTGAAAGATAATTTTCACGGTCAAATATTATAAATGATGCAAGAATTAAGAATACTGAACTGCACCATAATATCTTTTCAATTTTTGTAAAATAGTTTAGTAAACTTTTCATAAATACTCCAAAAAAATAACATCCGTTTGATATATCTTCAAAGACCTAACGATATATCACACGAATGCTAAGATTCTCACTACCCGGTGGCAGCTATATATTTAATTCTGATTAAAAATGCTTTGCTCTGTTTCAAGATTATACACAACAAGGCAAGATCTGTCAAGATTTTCGTTGTTAAGACTGATAGCCGATATCCTTCTGTTTTCATAGGTTGTGTAATAATAAATACCCTTGTTTGTATTACAACAAGATGAATAAACAGTCTTTACAAATTTTTCTTCAACTTTTACTACACCTCTAGGTTGCGATACAGAATCAAGAATATGAAAAAACTGACTTACACTCTCGTTTTCACCTTTTTCTGTAACTGAATTAAGCCTTATAAAAGCACCACGAACAAACCTTGATTGTGACGACATATCCCCGGGCAAGCCCATGGCACCCATTCCCCTACTATAATTACACAAATTAAGGTTATCACAGAATGTTGTTTCAGGCTCATTGACTGACAAGCTCATATAATTATTCAAATTAAAAATTTGTATTGGAAATGGTGGACTATTTGTGAGAATATCAACAGGATTATAATAGACTTTTAAGCCGTCATCAATACTTTCAACAGTAATTGACTGGTCTTTATCAGAAATCATCCAATGAAGTGGTGTTGATATGAAATCACCATTGAAATCATCTTTTGTTATATTAATATTTTCGAGTAATTCTTTGGCTTCGTTCACATTCTTGCAATTAGATAAAATATAAGGAATCAACTCGAATGATGCTAAATTTTCCTTTTCATCGCAATATTCGTGATAAACACAATAATCAGGGAAACGAAGTCCTGCTATACAAAGCCCTTTTTCGTTGACCGCATCATAATATAGTGGAAAATTATCAACAACAGTTGCCATTCCAATAATCGCATAGTGGTTTTTAATTTCGTTAATGTGATTAAATTTAAAATGGAAGTTTCTCGGTGTTATGACAATTCTCTCGTCATATGAATATTCAAGGTCAAGTGTTCGACCAAAATAATGGTCTTTTGTTCTATAAGAAACAGCAGTACACATACTATCAAATCCTTTCGGTATAGTATGTGTTCTGTTTATTTTTTTATTTATTTTTAACTTTTTTAATTGTAATTTCGTTTGCAAAGAAAAGTCCGATACAAAGTGCCAACAACACAAAAGATGTAATATTAAATGTTGTTGCAGTTGCAACAAATCCGAAAACCAACTGAACAAAGAATCCGATACCATATGCGCCACCCATATGGAACCCTGTGATATCAGCAGAATACTCTTCACCAAAACGCTCAGGCACACTGTGTAATATACTTGGGAAGATTGGTCCAAAGCCTATGCCGATTAGTAATAACCCTAAAATTGAAATTTTGCCAAGTGGTAGAGCTAAAATAATAATACCCACAAAGGATGTTACAATGCCTAAACGAATCATTGTGTTATCAGAGGCTTTCATTGAAATGAATCCTGATATAATTCGACCAACTGTTATTCCACAGAAATACAAAGAAATCCACTTTGCTGCTTCGTCAGGCTGCAATGTATGAACATGGACAAGAAAGGATGCTCCCCATGTGCCAATAAGGAACTCCATACTACAATATAATCCCTGTGAGAGTAGACTCGTAAGCACGCCCTTAATTTTTAGAATTTCAATAAAACCTTTTTTGTTTTCATTTGAAGTTTCTTGCTCGTCATTATTTTCTTTGACTGTACGCCATTTTTTAAGAGATAAAGCAATTATAATTGCTATTGAAAGCTGAATTAATGCTATCACACGATATCCGTTTCGCCATGAGCCAGTTTCACCTGACAAAAACAATGATAATATAAGTGGACTAATTGTAACACCAACACCCCAAAATGCATGAAGCCAGTTCATATGCTGTGCTTTATAATGAAGTGAAACAAAATTATTTAATGCTGTATCAATTACACCAGCTCCATAGCCTAAAACTACTGCGCCAAGCATCATAAAGATAATATTAGGTGAAATACTCATAATAAAGAGTCCTAATACAGTAAGCAAGGTGGAAACAAAAGTAACTAAAGGAGTACCAAATTTACGTATTACTTTACCAGCAACAAAGCTTACTCCACCGACACAAAAGCCTGTGATTATACCATATAAAGACGCAAAACTTTCTTGAACTCCAAAATCCTTGTGGACAACTGGCCACGCTGCACCGAAAAGTGAATCAGGCAGCCCTAAAGATATAAAAACAATATAAATAACAACTAAAATAAAAAGCATTTTAACACCCTTTGTCATATAAACAAACTAAAAAAGATGGTTATATAACCATCTTTCTACTCTTTTTTCGCTTATATTATATCATACATATAGTGGTAATTCAACATTGATTATGCTTTTTTATCGTGATATAATATACCATATTTTATTTGGAGGCTAATATGCGTTGGATTAAACTTCACGAACCTGTTAAGGTTCCTATTTTTAAAAATGCTTTTTATGCTTTAAAGCTCGTATGGGAAGCAGATAAAAGGCTCTTAATTGGTTGGTTTATTACAGAAATTTCCAACAAGGTTTTATCAATGTATGTTCAGAATATTTTGTTCTTGAAAGTGCTTTTGAGCATTATTGACGGCGATGCAGACTTCAAAACATATTTTACATATCTATTACTGTTCTTTGGTGTGTATTTGGTTGTAAATGTGATTTCTGCTTTTGCCGAAAGAACAAGACTTATTTCTGCAAAAACTGTGCTTAAAGAGCTTAATAACAAGATTTTCCAGAAAGCAGTTCAGCTTGATGTAAGCTGTTACGAGAATCCTGAATTTTATGACAAGTATCAAAGAGCTACGCTTGTTCTTTCATCAAGTTACTATGACCTGATTTGTTGGGATGTTGCTGCCATTGTCGGTGGTATTATAGCTCTCATCTGTGTTATAACAACGGTTACAGTCATCAATCCAATGTACTTGTTATTCCTGTTGCCTGTTACTTTGGTTTTTGTAATAGAAATCTACAAGAGCAAGGCTGTTTACAAGCGTGACCTTGAAATGACAACAAACAATAGAATCAAGGCATATATTCAACGTACAATGTTCTTAAAAGAGTATTCAAAGGATATGAGAACATCTAACATTTTTGCAGTGCTTATCGGTCGATTCAAGGCTGCAATTGATGCTAATGTTGTAATTCTTAAAAAATACGGACCTAAGCTTTTCTTTTACAGTATGCTCAGTTCACTTTTTAGTGACTTTATACCGATTATTGGTACATATGCCTTTGCGGGATATCAATTCATTTTCACAAAGGCACTTTCAATTTCTTCATTCTCTGTTGTGCTTTCATCAATTAACTCTGTCCGTGATTCTACAATGAGTATTGCAGAAGGCTTTGACGAGCTTTCACAGATGGCATTGTACTTTCAAAATTTGCGTGATTTCTTTGATTATGAACCAAAAATCACTGATGGTGGAAAAGATGCCGAAGAATTTCAGAGCCTTGAATTTAAAAATGTTACTTTCGGTTATCCCGATACAAATAAAACTATTCTTAAAAATGTTTCGTTTAAAATCAAGCGTGGTGAAACTATTGCCATTGTTGGTATTAATGGTGCAGGTAAATCAACACTTGTTAAACTGCTTTTAAGATTTTATGACCCTGATGAAGGTGAAATTCTTTATAATGGAATAAACTTAAAAGAGTATAATGTAGCGTCACTTCGTAATGCTTTTGCGACGGTTTTTCAGGACTATAAGAATTTTGCTATTTCAGTTAATGAAAACATTATCTGTCATGAATGCAATGATAAAGAAAAGGAACTTGCTGAAAAAGCACTTCGTCAAAGTGGTGTTTGGGATAAAATTCAAAGTCTTCCTAATGGTGCTGATACTGTACTTACCCGTGAATTTGAAATTAATGGTGCAGGTCTTTCAGGCGGCGAAAATCAAAAGGTTTCTGCTGCACGACTTTTTGCACAGGACTTTGAAATCGCAATTCTTGATGAACCAAGTTCTGCACTTGACCCTATTGCAGAATACAAAATGTATGAAAACCTGATTGAAGTAACAAAAAACAAAACTGTTATCTATATTTCACACAGACTTTCAAGCGCTGTTCTTTCTGACAGAATTTTTGTTTTAGGCAACGGCACTATTCTTGAATCAGGCTCACACAGTGAGCTTATGGCACAGAATGGTGAATACAGCAAGATGTTCACTTTACAGGCATCAAGCTATAAAGGTGAAAGTGAGGTGAGTGAAAATGTTTAAGAAAAAAGAAAAAGAAAAGACACTTCACTCAATGCCTTCTAACATTTTCTTCTTTGTAAAAATGCTTTTTTCCGTATCTCCCCTCTTGGTTATTGGTGAATTTATGTGGGGAATTTTAATGATATTGCCTAACAACCTTATCCGTGTCATCGGTGTAAAATATATCATTGATGTTGTTACAGAAGGTACAAATCTTGAAAGAATTTTCTATACCGTTGGTGTTATAGCACTTATACTTGTCGGTTCAACCGTGATTTCGTGGTTGTTCAGAGAATTCTATTGGAATATGGAACGAGAAAAGCTTTACTATGGTCTTAATCAGAAACTTTATGACAAAGCAAGAAGTCTTGACCTTGAGTCCTACGATAATCCTGAATTCTATAACAATTTCATTCTCACCATTGAGTCATCATCAGGTAATATACAAAATCTTTTAGGTCTTGTGAGAATGTATATCGGTCACATTATTTCACTTATAACAGTTTCATCGGTGCTTTTCACCATTGACCCTTGGTGTCTTGTGATTATTCTTGTTGTGATTTGCGTTTTTCTTCCTATCAGTAAACGAGTTGGTACTCTTATGATGGAAAGACGAATTGACAATGCAAAATATCACAGACGCGCCGACTATTTCCAGCGTGTTTTCTATTTGCAGGATTATGCAAAGGAAGTAAGAATGAACAATATTTCACCTTTGCTTATTGACAGATACAATGATGCTGCTGATGATGTTATCAATAATCAGAAAAAGTATTGGAACAAGATTTCAGCCCTTAACTGTACACAAAAGGTCGGTGTTCAGGGACTTGGATTTATGTTCATTCTTCCACTTTATCTCGGTTATTGTGTACTGATTAAAGGCGACCTTTCTGCAGGTGACTTTGTGGCAACATTCAACGGTGCTCACGCTGTTGCAATGTCATTCCA
>JAZLBL010000038.1:0-16282 GCA_045613685.1 Candidatus Fimenecus sp.
ATCCATTTAGCCATCCAATCATCCTTCCTTTCTGTAGAGATAACCTGATATTCGAGGATATCGTCAGGAATATCATAATCATTCTTATATGGTAATCCCGAGTAAGTCATCACCAGAAGTGGAGAAAAATATGAAAATACAAGAATAGCGACTATCAAAAGCTCAGGGATAATTAAGAATAGCATTTTTTTCATAGTAACCTCCCAAACTGGTTTGTGAGCACATTATACCATAAAAAGAAAAAAGTACAACAGTTGTATTAAAACTATTGTACTTTTTAGTGGTTGTGACACAACAAGTCAAATTATAAACTCACAATGTGAATCCACAATATTAAACACAAAAAATAACAGTCCCAACCGAAGTTGAAACTGTTATTTTGGTCGGAGTGACAGGAGTCGACCGTATGCAACTTCGTTGCATACTACACGCTCGGCATAAATGCCTCACGCCTTTGTGCTAAAAACGATATACTATATCGTTTTCTTGACGCACAAACCTCCATGAGGTTCGACTCCTCATTTTCAATGCACAACAAAAAAGGCACCCTAAAGGGTACCTTTTCCGTTGTGGTCGGAGTGACAGGAGTCGAACCTGCGGCATCCACATCCCAAATGTGGCGCGCTACCAGCTGCGCTACACCCCGAAAGCTATTCTTTTTTCGACAGCTTTGATAGTATAAACCATTTTGTTTTGTTTGTCAATACTATTTTTTGATGTTTTTATACTTTCTTTTTCATTAATCCGTGTTTATTGCAATAGATATAGAGATAACCTTTGCCACGGAATTGTATTCTAGTTTCCGCATTACCTTCGGGATAGAGCTTTACAAAGTGAGTTTTATCTGAAGTTACATAAGCGATGAAAGAAATATAATGAGTTTTTGTCATAGGGTGCTTTACTGTTATAAATTTCTCATCTTCGACATGTTCAATGGCTATTTCGTGATTTTGGTCAGTTTCTTCTGCTTCAAGTGGTGGAAGGGTGATTCCGCAACAACTGATTACAGCTTCGCCCGTTGTATGAATCACATTGCCACAGATTGGGCAAACATAGAATTTCGAAAAGAGAATATTTGACGAAATGTTTTTATTTATTATAGTTTCGCCTGACATAAGCTCCATTATCGAAACGCCTAAAGCCTGACTTAATGGCTCAACAAGCGAAATGTCGGGGAGTCCCTTTGCGGTTTCCCATTTTGAAATGGTTTTACTGCTGACACCGATTATATCTGCTAATTGCAACTGTGTAAGTCCTTTTGATTCGCGAAGATTTTTAATTGTTGTGCCTGTAATATATGTGTTCATTTCGAATTCTCCTTATGAAATCTGGGTTAATTATAAGCTGTTACAGCAAATTTGACAACCTACGAAAAGTAGAGTGTGAAATAACGAAAAACTTTGTGCATAATACCTATATATAATAATACAAAAAATTCTTGACTTTGACTTTGTGTGGTGCTATAATAACCGTAATTTAATAGGAAAAGCTATGACGAAGACGGTTTAGATGTCTTGTTTTCAGAGAATTGACGGGTGGTGCAAGTCAATAACAAAAATCTAAAAACCCATCACTTCTGAGCTGGAAACCCGAAACCTTTGGGGAGTAGATGTTTCTCGTGATTGCTGCGTGAATGCATAAAGGTTGTTGGACCTTGAGGGGTAGCAAATGCTACAATTTGAGTGGTACCGCGGATGATTTTAACATTCGTCTCAAAACATTTAGTTTTGGGACGATTTTTTTATTTTTAGAACTTGCATAGGAGGAATTGCTTATGTCAACAGTTGAATCAAAGAAATTGCAAGAGGTGGCATTGCGAATTCGTGAAATGCGCGAAATCGCAGATTTTACTCAAGCAGAAATGGCACAGAAAACAGAAGTAACAGAAGAAGAGTATATCCGTTATGAAAATGGTGAAGTTGATTTTCCATTCTCATTTCTTCATAAGTGTGCAAAGGTTTTCGGCATAGATATTACTGTTTTGCTTGAAGGTAGAAGTGCTCACTTGTCTTCTTATACAATTACTCGAAAGGGCAAGGGTCAGGCAACTGCTAAAGAAGATGGCATTGAAATTCAAAACCTTGCACCACAATTCCGTAAAAAGATTGCAGAGCCTTATTGGGTTCGATATGAATATAACGAAGAGCAACAGAACAAACCAATTCATCTTTCAAAGCACTCAGGTCAGGAATTTGACTTTGTTATGAGTGGTCGTCTTAAAATTCAGATTGGTGACAACATTGAATATTTGAGCGAAGGTGATAGCATTTATTACAACAGCTCAACACCACACGGTATGATTGCTGTTGATGGTCAGGATTGCTTATTCGTAGCAGTTGTTTTGCCAGGTGAAAATGCTGACGAAACTGTTGTTCGTGACACAATCGTTACTGCTCATTCAGGCGATAAACACCTTGTGAGTGAAGATTTTATCACAACAACTGAAGATGAAAACGGTCGTGTTAAGACTATTGATTTCACTAATGAAGACAAATTCAACTTTGCTTTTGATGTTGTTGATGCTATTGCTAAAAAATCACCTGATAAACTTGCAATGCTTCATATTGATAAGAACAAGGTTGAAAGAAGATTTACATTCAACGATATGAAACGCGCATCCAACCAATGTGCTAACTATTTCAAGGCGTTGGGCATTAAAAAAGGCGACAGAGTTATGCTTGTGCTCAAGCGTCACTATCAATTCTGGTTTGCAGTATTAGCCCTTCACAAGCTCGGTGCTATTGTTATTCCTGCTACACATCAGTTGCAGGTGCACGATTTAGAATATCGTTTCAACGCAGCAGGTGTTAGTGCAATCGTTTGCACATCTGACGACGGAATCGCAACTCATGTTGACGAAGCACAGAAAACTTGTCCATCACTCACAACAAAAATCCTTGTTGGTGACAAACGTGATGGTTGGAATAATTTTGACGAAGAATTCCCACTTTATAGTGCACACTATTATCGCACAAAAGAAACACCATGTGGCGACGATTTGATGCTTATGTTCTTCACATCAGGCACAACAGGTTATCCAAAAATCGCAGCACATTCATATAAATATCCATTGGGACATTATATCACTGCAAAATATTGGCATGGTGTCAGTGAACACGGCTTGCACTTCACAATTTCTGATACAGGTTGGGGTAAAGCTCTTTGGGGCAAGCTCTATGGTCAGTGGTTGTGCGAAGGTGCAGTGTTTACATATGACTTTGACCGTTTTGATGCAGCAGACATCTTGCCGATGTTTGCAAAATATCAGATTACAACATTCTGTGCACCACCAACAATGCTTCGTATGATGGTTAAACAGGATATTTCAAAATACGATTTGTCATCAATCAAGCATATGACAACAGCAGGTGAAGCTCTTAACCCTGAAGTTTATCGTCAATTCGAAAAAGCAACAGGCTTGCAGATTATGGAAGGTTTTGGTCAGACAGAATTGACTCTCACAATCGCAAATCTTCTTGGTGGCAAGCATAAGGTTGGCTCAATGGGTATTCCTGTTCCACTTTATGACGTTTCACTTATGGACCCAGACGGAAATGAAGTTCCAGACGGTGAAGTTGGCGAAATCGTAGTTAATCTTCAAAATGGTATTCCTTGTGGTTTGTTCAAGGGTTATTATCGTGACCAGGCAAAAACTGATGAAGTTATCCACGACGGATATTACCACACAGGTGATACTGCTTGGCGTGATGAAGACGGATTCTATTGGTATGTTGGCCGTGTTGACGACGTTATCAAGTCATCAGGTTACAGAATCGGACCTTTCGAAATCGAAAGTGTTATTATGGAACTCCCCTTTGTTCTCGAATGTGGCGTTTGTGCTGCTCCTGACGAAGTTCGTGGTCAGGTAGTTAAAGCGGTAATCGTTCTCACAAAGGGAACAGAGCCATCTGAAGAGCTTAAAAAAGAAATTCAGAAATATGTTAAAGAGCATACAGCTCCTTATAAATACCCAAGAATTGTTGAGTTCAGAACAGAACTTCCAAAAACAATCAGCGGTAAAATCCAGAGAAACAAATTATAATACTTATTATATGTTGACAAACGAATGGAGTTTATGATAAAATACCATTCAATTAAATGTTAAAGGCACTGACGAAGAGTGCACAAAAAAGACAGTTTCAGAGAAATGACGGTTGGTGAAAGTCATTCAGGTTCGATTTTGTGTTTGTAGCTTCCGAGCCGAGAGAAAGAAAGCCCTTTGTGGTTAGTAGAATCTCTCCGTGATTGCTGCGTGAATGCATAAGGGTTGTCAGACCCTGAGTGGCAGTTGTAAACTGCAATTTGAGTGGTACCGCGGGTGCAACGAAAGATATTCGGCGCTCGTCTCAAAGTCATAAACTTTGGGACGGGTGCTTTTTCGTCCCGAGAATGGAGAAAAACTATGGAACGCATAACAGGTTTGGACTACAAAATTCAAGAGATGGCGCGTCGTATTCGCGAGCTTCGTGAAATCGAGAACTACACTATCGAAGAAATGGCTGCAAAGGTCGGCGTCACAGCAGAAGAATACCGTAACTGCGAAAGTGGTAACGGGGATTTAAACTTTGCTTTCATTTATCGTGTTGCAATGGTTTTCGGTGTCAATGTTACTGAAATCGTTGAGGGTTATAGCCCAAATCTTAAATCATTTATAGTTACTCGTAAAGAATCAGGTCAAGAAGTTGCTGAAGCACATGGTATGACATATTACAATATGGCTTATGCTTTTCAGAATCGTATTGCAGAGCCTTTGTATGTAAGATGTAAATATGACCCTGATGCAGAGCAGAGAGAAATCGAGCTTACAACTCACGCAGGTCAGGAATGTGACATTGTTGTTGAAGGTAGTTTGCTTGTTCAAATTGGTGAGCATCAAGAAGTTTTAGGACCTGGTGACAGTATTTATTATGATAGTGATACTCCTCACGGTATGATTGCTGTTAATGGTCAGGACTGCGTATTCTATGCAATCGTTCTTAACCCAACAGGTGAGCCAATTCCAGAGCTTACTCCAAGCCGCACAGTTGCAGTGAAGAAAGCAACTCCTGATACAAAAGACCGTGTTTATCGTAAATATGTTAATGTTACAAAGAATGAAAACGGCACACCAACAAAGATTGAATTCAAAAACATTGAAAACTTCAACTTTGCTTTTGATGTTATTGATAAGTTAGCAGAAGACAAGCCAAATAAACTTGCAATGTTACATATCAGTAACGATAAAACTGAAAACAGATTTACATTTAAAGATTTGAAAAAGGCATCTAACCAATGTGCAAACTATTTTAAATCTTTGGGCATCAAAAAAGGCGACAGAGTTATGTTGGTGCTTAAACGTCACTATCAATTCTGGTTTGCTGTGTTAGGTCTTAACAAGCTTGGCGCAATCGCAATTCCTGCAACAAATCAGTTGCAAGAGCACGACTTTGAATATCGTTTCCAAGCAGCAGGGGTTAACACAATTATCTGTACTGCAGATGGAGATACTGCTCGTCAGGTTGAATTGGCAGCAGAAAAATGCCCTGAACTTAAAAACAAATTAATCGTTAATGGTAATCGTGACGGATGGCGTAGTTTCGATGAAGAGTACACACTTTTCAGTACTCGTTATAGCCGTACAGAAGATGCACCATGTGGCAAAGACCCATTACTTATGTTCTTCACATCAGGTACAACAGGATATCCAAAAATTGCATTGCATAATCACTTGTATCCTTTGGGACATTTCCATACAGCAAAATATTGGCACAATGTTAACCCTGATGGCTTACACTTCACAATTTCAGACACAGGTTGGGCTAAATCAATGTGGGGTAAATTCTATGGACAATGGTTTGCAGAAGCAGCAACATTTGTTTATGACTTTGACCGTTTTGATGCAGCAGACATCCTTCCTATGTTTGCAAAATATCAGATTACAACATTCTGTGCACCACCAACAATGCTTCGTATGATGATTAAACAAGACATTTCAAAATACGATTTGTCATCAGTTCAGCATATGACAACAGCGGGTGAGGCGCTCAACCCTGAGGTTTATCGTCAATTCGAAAAGGCAACAGGACTTCAAATCCTTGAAGGTTTTGGTCAGTCTGAAAGCACAATGATTATCGGTAACCTTACAGGTGCACCACATAAAATTGGTTCAATGGGTAAACCTGCTCCAATTTATGATGTTTCACTTATGGATGCAGACGGAAATCCTGTACCAGTTGGTCAAGTTGGTGAAATCGTTGTTAATCTTCAGAATGGTTCACCTTGTGGCTTGTTCACAGAATATTACAGAGACCAAGAAAAGACAGACGAAGTTATTCACGACGGATATTACCACACAGGTGATACTGCTTGGTGTGACGAAGACGGATTCTATTGGTATGTTGGTCGTGTTGATGACGTTATCAAGTCATCAGGTTACAGAATCGGACCATTTGAAATTGAAAGCGTTATTATGGAACTCCCTTATGTTCTTGAATGTGGCGTTTGTGCAGCCCCTGACGAAGTTCGCGGTCAGGTAGTTAAAGCAGTTATCGTGCTTACAAATGGCACAGAGCCAACTGAAGAACTCAAGAAAGAAATTCAAAAATATGTTAAGGATAGAACTGCTCCTTATAAATATCCAAGAATTGTTGAGTTCAGAACAGAACTTCCAAAAACTGTAAGTGGCAAAATTCAGCGTAATAAGTTATAATGAATAATATGAAAATTGATAAAAGAATAACTCTTTTGTGCGGTCATTATGGCAGCGGCAAAACAAATGTTGCCGTGAATTTAGCATTGATGATGAAAGAGCAATATGATAAAGTTACTATTGCCGATTTAGACATTGTTAATCCATATTTCCGAACAAAAGATAGCAGTGAAGAATTGGCTCGTGCAGGTATTAAACTCATCTGTTCAGAATTTGCGAACAGTAATGTTGATATTCCTGCATTGCCACAAGAAATGTATTCAATTACTGATGACACATCTCATAGAGTGCTCATTGATGTGGGTGGCGATGACCGTGGTGCTTTGGCACTTGGTAGATTAGCACCTAAAATCAAAGAAGAAAATGACTATGAAATGCTCATGGTAATAAATAAATGCAGACCACTCACAAGAACAGTTGAAGATACACTTGAAGTTATGGGTGAAATCGAGTTTGCCTGTGGAATTAAATTTACAGGGCTTGTCAATAACTCAAATTTGGGTGAAGAAACAACTGCAGATGATGTGCTCGGCTCACTCGAATATGCTGATGCAGTGTCAAAAGCAACGGGGTTACCATTAGTTGCGACCACATTCAAAGCAAGTTTAAGTGATGAATTAATTGATAAAGTGCCAATGCCTTTCGCGTTGACATTACAAGATAAAATTCTCTAATCTAAAGGAGCGATATATATGGCTAAATTAACCTTTAAAACAGATAACTGTAAAGGTTGCGGACTTTGTGTTGACGCTTGTCCAAAAAACATTTTGCAATTATCACCAGATAAGATTAACAAAAAGGGACATCACCCTGCAGAGCTTACAGATGAAGCTGCTTGCATCGGTTGTGCATCTTGTGCAATTATGTGTCCTGACTGTGTAATTAAGGTAGAGAGGTAAGAATTATGGCAGATAAAGTTTTAATGAAAGGTAACGAAGCAATCGCTGAAGCTGCGATTATTGCAGGTTGTCGTCATTACTTCGGTTACCCAATCACACCACAGACAGAAATCGCTGCTTATATGGCAAAGAAAATGCCAAAAATCGGTGGCGTATTCCTTCAGGCAGAAAGTGAAATCGCAGCAATCAATATGGTTTATGGTGTTGCAGCGGCAGGCCGTCGTGTTATGACATCATCATCAAGCCCTGGAATTTCACTTAAAAGTGAAGGCCTTTCATATATGGCAGGTTCAGACTTGCCTGCACTCGTTGTTAACGTTCAGCGTGGTGGCCCAGGTCTTGGCGGTATTCAACCAAGCCAGGCAGACTATTTCCAGGCAACTCGTGGCAGCGGTCATGGCGACTATCATATGATAGTTCTTGCTCCTGCTTCAGTTCAGGAAATGGCAGAACTCACAGTTAAGGGCTTTGAACTTGCTGATACATACAGAATGACATCAATGATTCTCGCAGATGGCACAATGGGTCAGATGATGGAACCTGTTTCTCTTGAATTTGATGTAAAACCTGCTCCTGAAAAACCATGGGCAACAGTTGGTACAAAACTCGAGAGAACACACAATATTGTTAACTCTCTTTCACTTGTTCCTGAAGAACTTGAACAACTTAACTTTGCTCGTTATGAAAAATATGATTATATTAAAGAAAACGAAGCAATGTATGAAGAATATATGATGGATGATGCAGAATATGCAATCGCAGCTTTCGGTATCGCTTCTCGTGTTGCAAAGAATGCAGTTAACGAAGCAAGAAAGCAAGGCATCAAGGTTGGTATGATTCGTCCAATCACATTGTGGCCATTCCCTGTTGCTCCATTTAAAAAGGCAGCAGACAAGGTTAAGGCAATCATCTCTGTTGAACTTTCAATGGGTCAGATGATTGAAGACGTTAAATTAGCAACAGAATGCAAAGTGCCTGTTACTCTTTGCAATCGTGTTGGTGGTATGATTGTTTCACCTGAACAGGTGTTAGAAGCAATTAAGAAGGTAGCAGAAAACGGAGGTGCAAAATAATGGTTGTATTTGATAAACCACATTCATTAAATGAAATGTCAATGCACTATTGTCCAGGTTGTACACACGGTATTATTCACCGTCTTGTTGCAGAAGTTATGGACGAATTAGGCATTGAAGGCAGAACAATCGGTGTTGCACCTGTTGGTTGCTCTGTTATGGCTTATAACTATTTCAACTGCGATATGATTGAAGCAGCTCATGGTCGTGCACCTGCAGTTGCAACAGGCGTAAAAAGAGCAGACCCTGAAAACCATGTTGTTTTCACATATCAAGGTGATGGCGACTTAGCATCAATCGGTATGGCAGAAACTGTTCACGCAGCAGCAAGAAATGAAAACATTACAGTTATTTTTGTTAACAATGCAATTTATGGTATGACAGGTGGTCAGATGGCTCCAACATCATTGCCAGGTCAGATTACACAGACTTCACCTTATGGTCGTGATGTTAACCATTGTGGTTATCCAATCAAGGTTTGCGAAATGCTTTCACAACTTGATGGTCCTGAATATCTTGAACGCGTTACTGTAAACAGTGTTAAAGCAGTTAGAAATGCTAAAAAAGCAATTAAAAAGGCATTCCAGAATCAGTTAGACGGCAAGGGCTTCTCATTGGTTGAAGTTGTTTCATCTTGTCCTACTAACTGGGGTCTTACACCACAACAAGCACTTAAATGGATTGACGAAAAAATGCTTCCATATTATCCATTAGGTGTTTATAAAGACAGAAGTGCAGGGGAGGATAAATAATGAGTACAAAACAGATGTTACTTTCAGGTTTTGGTGGTCAGGGTATCCTCTTCGCAGGTAAATTCCTTGCATATAAAGGTCTTACAGACGGCAAACAGGTTAGCTGGTTGCCATCATACGGTCCTGAAATGCGTGGTGGTACAGCAAGCTGTAGCGTTATCATCAGTGATGAAGCAGTTGGCTCACCAATCATTTCAAATCCTGATATTTTGGTTGCAATGAACTTGCCATCACTTGATAAGTTCGAAAATACAGTAGTTTCAGGTGGCATTATTTTAGCAGACTCAACTCTTATCGAAAGAAAAGTAGAGCGTGATGACGTTACTGTTTATTATATTCCTGCAACTCGTCTTGCAAGTGAAAATGGTTTCCCAACACTTGCAAATATGATTTTGATGGGTAAACTTCTTGAAGTTTTAGGTGGTTTCAACGCAGAAGATGTTAAAGCAACACTTTCAAAGGTGATTTCTGCAAAACGTGCAGATATGCTTGAAACAAACCTTAAAGCATTACAGTTGGGCGCAGATTTCGAATAAAATTTCTTGACAAACAAGAAAACCTGTGCTAAACTATCAAGCAATATTTATATTTTTAGATGCGTTGAGGGAACTATTCTTTTTCCAAGTTTCGTTTCAGAGAGCTGTCGGTTGGTGCAAGACAGTATGAAAAGAAAAAGAAGTCTCATTCCGTAGCATAACTACTGAAGGTTTTTAAAATTGTGTAGGTAGTTACGGCTTGCCCCGTTACCACGGCAAAAGGCTTGTCAGAGTCTTACAGAGTTGACCGATTTGTGTCGGTAAACAGGGTGGTACCGCGAAGAAATTTCGTCCCTGAAACAGAAAATCCACTGTTTCAGGGGCTTTTTTATTGTAATTTTCCCGAAAAAATGAAAGGATGAATACTCATTATGAAAACAATCAGAATTGCTGATGCTACTCTCTGCAGAGAGCAAAACTCATTTTCATTCAAAGAAAAAATTGAAATTGCTCGTCAGTTAGAGAAATTATGCGTTGATGTAATCGAAATTCCTGCAATTAGCGATGCGAGAACAGATATTCTATTCGTTAAAACTGTTTCATCATTTGTTAAAAAGGGTGTATTGTCAGTTGCAGCAGGACTCACAAAAGAAAGCATTGAACAGGCAGCAGCAGCGCTAGCAAATGCTAATCATCCTTGCATTCGTATCGAATTGCCAGTGTCCCCAGTTGGTATGGAATATACTTGCCACAAAAAACCTGATAAAATGCTTATTTGGGTTGGCGAAGCAGTAAAAATGGCAAAAGAAAAATGTAATTGTGTTGAATTCTGTGCTCTTGATGCAACAAGAACAGAGCCTGAATTCCTTAAAAAACTTGTTGAAATCGCAGTAGAAAATGGTGCAACATCAGTTTCAGTTTGCGACAGTGCAGCAGAAACAATGCCTGATGATTTTGCAAACTTCATTGAAGAAGTTGCATCTTGGGTAAAAGTGCCTGTTGGTGTTGGTTGCAATAATAAAAATGGTCTTGCAACTGCTCAGGCAATTCTCTCTGTAAGAAAAGGTGCTACAACAGTTAAAACATCAGTTGATGGTGAAAATGTATCATTAGATGTTTTCGCAGCAATGGTTAAAAACTGTGGTGAAAAATATAGCATTAAGACAAATCTCAAAACAACAGAGCTTATGAGAATTGCAAAGCAAATTCGTTGGATTAGCAACACAGCAGATTCAGAGCGTGCAGCAGTTACTGTTACAAGTGCCGTTGCAGAATCAATTTGTCTTGACGAAAAAGACAGTCAGGCAGATGTTATCGCAGCAGCATCAAATCTTGGTTATGACTTGTCAGATGATGACCAGAATAAAGTTTATGAAGAATTTTTGCGTGTTGCAGCAAAGAAAAAAGTTGGCCTTAAAGAACTTGAAGCAATCGTAGCAAGTGCTGCATTGCAAGTGCCTGCAACATATAAATTAATCAGTTATGTTATTAATAACGGTAACATTATCTCTGCAAGTGCACAGATTACTCTCGAAAAAGACGGCAAAACAATTCAGGATGTTTGCATTGGTGCAGGTCCTATTGACGCTGCTTTTTTGGCTATTGACAGAATTATCGGTCATCACTATGAATTAGATGATTTCCAGATTCAGTCAGTTACAGAGGGTAAAGAAGCAATGGGCTCTGCTCTCGTTAAACTTCGCTCAGGTGGAAAACTCTATTCAGGTAACGGTATTTCAACTGATATTATGGGTGCAAGTATCCGTGCATATCTTAACGCAGTTAACAAGATTGTCTATGAGGAGGCATAAAAAATGAATCTCTCATTTTCAACAAAGGGTTGGCATAATAGCACCTTTGAAGATTTTTGTGAAGTAGCAGAATATCTTCATTTTGAGGGTATTGAGCTCCACAACATTTATAATCGTCTTTTCACAGCAAAAGATGGTGCTTTTCACGATTATACAGCGGCGGCAACACTTCGTCGTTTATATAACAAAAACTTAAAAATCTCTTGTCTTGATACAATCAGTGAATTAGCTGATAAAGATAGTAATATCGAAGAAGAATTGACAAGATGCTTGGAAATTGCAGAAAATTTGCATATTCCATATATCCGTCTTCGTGCAAAAGCTTCTGAAAATCAAGAAACTGCATTAAAGCAGACAGAAGAATTTCTTAGAAAAGTTATTCCACAAGCAGAAGAAAAAGGTGTTACACTCTTGCTTGAAACATCAGGTCTTTTTGCAAGCACAGCAGTGCTTCGTGATATGCTCGATGGCTTTGCTCACGATAATTTGGGTGCATTGTGGAATCTCTCTGCAGCATATTTTGAATATGGTGAATCAGCAGAAGACGTTATTAAAAATCTTGGTGCTTATGTTCGTCATGTTCATTTTCACGATGCAGTTAAAACTGAAAATGGTGTTGAATATTGTCTTGCAGGTGAGGGTGAATTGCCTGTTGCCGATATGATGCTCGCACTTCGTTCAGTTAACTATGATGGTTTCATTTCTCTCGTTTGGGACCCTGCTTGGTGCGAAGAACTTGACGATATGGAGATTATCTTCTCTCAATATGTGAACTTTATGCGTCAGTTCAATGACCCATCAAGAAATGAAAAAACTCTTTATTATAACCGTGCTCATACAGGTAAATTTGTCTGGAAAAAAGACCTTTTGATTGACTACACATTCTCACAAGTGCTTGACAGAATGGTTGAAGAATTCCCTGACCAATATGCCTTTAAATACACAACACTTGACTATACCCGTACATATAGCGAATTCAGAGATGATGTTGACACATTTGCTCGTTCACTTGTTGCAATGGGTGTGAAACCTGGTCATCACGTTGCAGTCTGGGCATCAAATGTGCCACAGTGGTATATTGCTTTCTGGGCAACTGTTAAAATTGGTGCAGTTTTGGTTACAGTTAACACTGCTTATAAAATTGCAGAAATTGAATATTTGCTTCGTCAGTCAGATACTCACACATTGATTTTGACAGAAGGTGCAAAAGATACACATTATGGTGAAATTATTGCAAAACTTTGCCCTGAGCTTGATTCAATGCAGTCAGGGGACACATTGCATTCTCGTCGTTTGCCATTCCTTAGAAATGTTATTACAGTTGGTTTCAAACAAAAGGGTTGTATGACTTGGGATGACGCTATTGCTCGTGCATCACAAGTTCCTGTTGAAACAGTTTATAGAATGGCTGCGGCTGTTGATAAAGATGATGTTTGTAATATGCAATACACATCAGGTACAACAGGTTTCCCCAAAGGTGTTATGCTCACACACTATAATGTTGTAAATAACGGTAAATATATCGGCGACCATATGGATTTATCAACTGCTGACAGAATGATGATTCAAGTGCCAATGTTCCATTGCTTCGGTATGGTGCTTTCAATGACAGCATCAATGACTCACGGTGCTACAATGTATCCGTTGCCATATTTCTCACCAAAACCGGCTCTTGCTTGTGTTCACAATGAGCACATTACAACCTTTAACGGTGTTCCAACAATGTTCATTGCAATGATGCAACACGAAGATTTCGCAAAAACCGATTTCTCATATATGAGAACAGGTATTATGGCGGGTGCGAACTGTCCTGCAGACCTTATGAAAAAAGCAACTGAAGTGATGAATATGAAAGAAATCGTTTCAGTTTATGGTCAGACAGAAGCAGCACCAGGTTGCACAATGAGTAGTTATTATGACTCTCTTGAAGTCAGAACAGAAACTGTTGGTAGTGCATTTGCAAATGTTGAATGCAAGATTATCGACCCTGAAACAGGTGAAGATTGTCCTGACGGCGTTAATGGTGAGTTTGTAGCAAGGGGCTACAACATTATGAAGGGCTATTACAAAATGCCAAAGGCTACTGCTGAGGCTATTGATAAAGATGGTTGGCTTCATACCGGTGACTTGGCTTGCAGAACACCTGAGGGTAACTACAACATCACAGGTCGTCTTAAAGATATGATTATCCGTGGCGGTGAAAATATCTATCCAAAAGAAATCGAAGAGTTTATTTATACTCATCCAAAGGTTAGTGATGTTCAGGTTATCGGTGTACCTGACGAACAATATGGCGAAGAAATTATGGCTTGCATCATCTTAAAAGACGGTGAAGAAATGACCGCAGACGAGATGAAAGCATATATCAATGCTAATATGGCAAGACATAAAGTTCCACGCTATGTTGACTTTGTAAAAGCATTCCCAATGAATGCAGCAGGCAAAATTCTCAAATATAAAATGAGAGAAGAAGCAAGCGAAAGATTAGGTCTTAAAAAATAAATTTTTATGCAGTGTGTTAGTGAGACTGACACACTGTTTTTTGTGCAAATACACAAAATATTTATGACGAATATTGCAAAAATCTGTCTGGTGCAAAACTTGACTTTTATGGGTATTAAAGTTATAATTATATTGTAAATTTCACACAACTGACGGAATTCGTGGGTTACCACGGGGGAATGTGAAATATCTTATATAGCCGACCGTCTGGGCAATTCTGTTTTGTTTGAAAAATGGAATTGCCTTTTATTGTTTTTGAGGCAATTCAAGGGAGGAAAAGTAATGGAACACATCAATTGGAACGGATTTAAAAAAGGTGTATGGCAAGATGAAATCAATGTTCGTGATTTCATTCAACAAAACTATAAAGAATATACAGGTGACGACTCATTCCTTTGTGGTGCGACAGAGCGCACAACTGAGCTTATGAATAAACTTAATGAGCTTTTCAAGCTTGAAAGACAATATGGTGGTGTGCTTGATATTGACACAGCAACAGTATCTTCACTTACAAGCTTTTCAGCGGGATATCTCGATAAAGACAAAGAAATTATTGTGGGTCTTCAGACAAACCGTCCTTTAAAGCGCGGTGTTAACCCATTCGGTGGAATGAGAATGGTGCGTCAGGCTTGTGAGGCTTATGGTTATAAGCTTAGCGAAAAGGTTGAAGAAGAATTTAAATACAGAACAACTCACAACGATGGCGTTTTCCGTGCTTATACTGATGAAATGCGTGCGGCTCGTAAATGCCATGTTATCACAGGTCTTCCTGATGCTTATGGCCGTGGCCGAATTATCGGCGACTATCGTCGTGTGGCACTTTATGGGGTTGATAGGTTAATTGAAGAAAAGAAAAAAGACAAGGCAAATCGTGCGACGGGTGACTTGCAGACAGAGAATATCCGTTTGTCAGAAGAACTTTTCCAACAGATTGCTTTCTTGGGTTATCTCAAAGAAATGGCTCAGATGTATGGCTATGATATAAGTGGTCCTGCAAAAAATGCTCGTGAAGCAATTCAATGGACATATTTTGCTTATCTTGGCGCAATCAAAGAGCAGAATGGTGCAGCAATGTCATTAGGTAGAGTTAGCACATTCTTTGATATTTATATTGAACGTGATATTGCAAATGGTGTGCTCACAGAGATGCAAGCACAAGAGCTTATGGATGATTTTGTTATGAAACTTCGAATGGCTCGTCATTTGAGAACACCTGAATATAACGAACTTTTCGGTGGCGACCCAATGTGGATTACCGAAGCAGTTGGTGGTCGAAGCCTTGACGGAAATACACTTGTTACAAAAAACAGTTTCCGTATGCTCAACACACTTTACACTCTCGGACCATCACCTGAACCAAACCTCACAATTCTTTGGTCAAATGCTTTGCCAGAAAACTTCAAAAAATTCTGTGCAAAAGTATCAAAAGATACTGACTCAATTCAATATGAGAATGATGATGTAATGAGACCAATTTATGGTGATGATTATGCTATTGCTTGTTGCGTTTCTGCAATGAAAATTGGCAAGCAGATGCAATTCTTCGGTGCTCGTTGCAACCTTGCAAAACTTTTGCTTATTGCAATTAATGGTGGTTATGATGCATCAAGCAAAATGCATATCGGTCCACAAATGCCTGTTATGGATACTCTCGATTTTGACGCTGTTATGGAGAGATTTCAAATCTATATCGAATGGCTTAGCCATTTGTATGTAAATACAATGAATGTCATTCACTATATGCATGATAAATATGCCTATGAAAAAATTCAGATGGCACTTCATGATACAGATGTTGAAAGATTTATGGCATTTGGTATAGCGGGTCTTTCAGTCGTTGCAGACTCATTAAGTGCTATCAAATTCGCAAATGTTGAAACTATCAAAAATGAAGACGGATTCGTTACAGATTTCAATACAACAGGTGAATTCCCTAAATATGGTAATGATGACGACAGAGTTGACCTTATTGCAAAAGATATGGCTCACAGAATGATTACTGCACTTCGTCAGACACCAACATATAGAAATGCTATTCATACTTTGTCTGTGCTCACAATCACATCAAATGTTATGTATGG
>JAZLBL010000039.1:0-21592 GCA_045613685.1 Candidatus Fimenecus sp.
CTGTTTGCTTCACTGTCAACAAGAGCTAACATTCTGTCGATATTTTCTTCGCAAGTGATAATTCTTGGAATACCAAAAATTGGATATGGTGGGTCATCAGGATGAATTGCCATTTTAACACCACATTCTTCGGCAACAGGAATAACTTTTTTAAGGAATTTTTCAAGATTTTTCCAAAGTCCCTCTTCACCAAGCTCACCATAAGCTGAAATTAATTCTCTGACTTCTTCCTGAGTATAGCTGGCATCCCAACCCGGAAGATGAATATCATCCTTAAGTGGGTCAAGACCTTTCATCTGTTCCCAATACATAACAAGGCTTGTTGAACCATCCTCTGCTTCTTTATCAAGCTGTCTACGGGTCCAGTCAAAAACAGGCATAAAGTTATATGTTACACATTTAACACCATATTTTGCACAACGGCGGATGTTTTCACAATAAACTTCTAAAAGCTCATCAACATTATCTCTGCCAAGCTTAATGTTTTCGTGCACAGGAATTGATTCAACAACGTCAAAAACAAGACCATTTTCTTCACACTGTTTTACCATTTTTTCGATTGACTCTTCTGGCCAAACTTCACCTGGTTTTACATCATAAACAGCGCTAACAATGCTTTTCATATTTGGAATCTGACGAATGTATTGCAACGAAATTGGGTCGCTTTCGCCATACCAACGGAATGACATTTTCATAATTTCCCCTCCAAATTAAATCAGTGGTAATAATTCAAAATAATTTTATCACTATAATTTTTCTA
This sequence comes from Candidatus Fimenecus sp., assembly GCA_045613685.1. Classification (GTDB taxonomy): domain Bacteria; phylum Bacillota; class Clostridia; order Oscillospirales; family Acutalibacteraceae; genus Fimenecus. The sequence goes on from JAZLBL010000039.1 coordinate 761, forward strand.
ATTCAATGTATTATTTATTGCTAATTTAGAAATTTTTTATTACTTGTCCTTGAAATTTTCATCATTTTCCCAATATGCCACATCAAATGGGTCTTTATCGGGGTCATAGACATCCCAAAGTTCATGTTCAAACTCTTTTGGTTGTGCTGGACACTCGTTGATTGCCTCAACTTTCATTCCCCTTGACCAGATTGACGGGTCAACACGCAAAGTGTATCCACAACAAGATGGTGTGAGCCATTCGTGCATTGCTGCTTCTGGAAGTGCATAAGTCTGCATAAGTGACATAATCACACCACCGTGAGTAATTACCGCAGTATTTTTAACACCTGCTTTAATTACGCCATCAACAATTTTTTCAAAGCAATCACAAATCCTGTAATTAAATCTTACCTGACTATCGCCAAATGGTGCTGCTTTGTTTGGATTTGTACCACTAAGCCATTCTGCAAAATCTTCGTCATCTTGTAATTCTTCAGCAGTTTTGCCTTCAAATTCACCAAAGTCATATTCTCTCAAATCGTCAAGAATGATTGGGTTTCTGTCAGGATAAATTGCCTGAGCTGTTTCAATGCATCTTTTAAGTGGACTACAAAAAACTGCATCAACTTCTGGATATTCACCATAGTTTTCCATAATATCTTTAAGTTGTGCCATACCCTCTTCACACACAGGCTCGTCAGTATGACCGATATATCGACCTTCAAGACTACCCTTTGTTACTGCATGACGGATTAAATGAATTTGGTAAGTTTTCATATTATATCTCCTGAAAATTTGTGATTAAATACAATATACAAAATGTTTAAACTGTTATATAATTTTTATACTTTAAGTATAAAGGAATGATTTTGTGAGCACATCAATTTCTTCAAGACTCATAAGTCTTAGAAAAGATAAAAATTTAAGTCAGAAAGAAGCCGCTGAACATCTTGGTGTTTCTCAAGCCTTGCTTTCACACTATGAAAAAGGAATTCGTGAATGTGGACTTGACTTTCTTTGCCGTGCATCAACTTTTTATGATGTAAGCACCGATTATCTATTAGGTCTTACTGACAACAAAATGGTGTCTGACGCACTTTTTGTAGATTATGAAATTCCACAAGACAGCGAAGTAAGAATGAGTACCGTTTTCCGCTCATCAGTTTATATTCAAGAGCGTCTTGGTGTTTATGGAAGAAACTATGCTTCAAGAATAAGAAATATTTATATTCTCACAATTTACAAAGTGTATCTCTCTGCGCTTCGTCAAGGCGCAATCCCCAATCACGAAAACGCTAAAAAAGAATTAGCACCTTTTATTACAACAAATCTTGTTGACCACATTATCAATTCTCTTGTTTTTGACGGTGATAATAAACCAAAGAGAAGTGAACAGTTGCCAAAATCTATGGAAACTATCATAAATGAAGCCACAAGACTCATTGACAGAGAAGTTGCAAGAATGTATAAATATTCTAATAAAGAATCAAAGTAATTCTTTATATATAAGACTTTTCTTTATGCCTGTGTCAGCTGCAACAGTTTTTGCAGCTTCGTTGACACTTACACCTTTAGAAACTAAATCTTTTGCAAATTCGACAGCCTGTTCTAATGTAACAGGTTGTTTTTCTTTTTGTTTTTCTGCACCTGCGATAATTAAAACATATTCACCACGAGGGTCTTCTTTCTCAAAATATTCACACGCACCACAAAGTGTTGTTCTCATAACGTTTTCGTGAATTTTTGTAAGTTCTTTTACTATCGCAATTTCTCTGTCGCCAAAAACCTTTTGCATATCTTTTAAAGTTGCTTTTAGTTTATGTGGTGCTTCATAAAAAATCATTGTACGTGTTTCGTCGCGAAGCTCGTCCAAATGCTCTTTTCTACTTGGTTTGTTTGTACTTAAAAAACCTTCAAATGTAAATCTGCCACTTTCCATACCGCTGATTGCAAGAGCAGTTGCAAAAGCCGTTGGACCTGGCACAGATTCAACAGGAATATTATTTTCGTGACAAAGATACACAAGGTCTTGTCCCGGGTCAGAAATACAAGGCATTCCTGCATCTGTTACAATCGCACAAGTTTCTCCATCAAGAATACGCTTAATGATTATTTCGCCACGTTCACGACGATTGTGCTCATAATAACTTATGAGTGGCTTTTTAAATTCAAATTTATTAAGAAGTTTTGTTGTGACTCTTGTGTCTTCTGCTGCGATAAAATCTACCGTACTTAGAACTTCTTTTGCTCTTGGTGAAAAATCGGACAAATTACCGATTGGTGTGCCGACTACATATAATTTACCACTCATTTGTCCGTTTCCTTTCTATATTTTTCTGTAATGGCGAGCATCTCGTCTGTGAGAGTGCCGTCGTCGTTATATGCTATAAAAGGTTTGTCCACCTTCAAGCCGTTTTTAGCACCACGCTTGCCTTCTATCAATACAAGCCAAGGTTGAGTGTCGCCTTTTTTAGACACAAAGCGTAATCTTTTCGGCTCAATGCCATTGTTTCTCATCGCCACCATTGCATCAAAAACTCTTTCGGGGCGATGACAGATACAGAATTTACCACCAAACCGCAAAAGTTTTGATGCACTTTTTGCGATGTCATCCATATTACAAAAAGTTTCATGACGGGCAATGGTTGCACTTTCGTCTTCATTTTTTATTCCACCATTTTCGATTTTGTAAGGTGGATTCATTGTAACTAAATCAAAACTTGCGAGGTTTAATCCTTCAAGATTTTTTAAATCTCTGTTATAGAGAGTGATTTTTTCTGTATTGTTAAGAAGAATCGAACGCTCAACCTGATTACAAGCATTTTCTTGAATTTCAACTGCTGATATTTCACTACACTTTTGGTCTCTCAACCAAAGGAATGGAATTATTCCACAACCCGTGCCAAAATCACAAGCAATATCGTTTCTTTTAGGGTTTGCAAATGACGCTAAAAGCATCGCATCTGTGCCAAAAGTATGTTGTTTTGACACAACCACCTTGGTGTCACATCCTAAATCTTCAATATGCTCACCCTCATAAAGAGTGACACTATCAATCAACATAAATATCCTCTACATCTTCCATACTTCTGATTGTGCTTAAAATTATTGCAAGAGAATCATCGTTTTTAGGGAACACAAGAATTTTAATAACAGAAGTATCTTTTTTATGTTTGAATTTCAAATCTTTTGCTTCGGTATAAACAACTTCCATTGAATGAATTGTTCCACCACATTGCTTAATTGTTTTTGTGATAAGTGGAATTTGTGTTCCAATATCTTTAATTTCAATAAAGAGAAGTTTACCTGCAGAACCACGAACAATAAATCTCTTCAATGAGTTAAGGGTAAGATAGATAACAAATGTAGCAACCAAAGCACCAACAATATAACCTGAACCTACTGCAATACCGATACAAGAAACTGCCCAGAGTGATGCAGCAGTTGTAAGACCTTTAACAGAAAACCCTTCACGAAGAATTGTGCCTGCACCCAAGAAACCGATACCACTGATTACCTGTGCACTCATTCTTGTAACATCTGTTACCATGCCTTGGTCTTTTGCAATATAAACTGATGTGAGCATTACAAGAGCAGAGCCAACTGACACAAGAATATGTGTTCTGAAACCTGCAGGACGATGTGAATGTTCACGTTCAAAGCCGATTATACCACTAAGCAATGCAGCAAGACCAAGTTTGACGAGTGCATCAATAGTGAATCTAACTTCATCAAATGCCCAAAGCCACAAGAAAACATCTTTAATTGTGTTTAAAATTTCTGACAAAATTGTCATCCCCTAAATTATTTTTTTCGTAATATTGGGAGCACACTGAGTACTGTCGCCCAAATTCCTTGATACAATATAATTTGCCAAACACCAATTTGTGCAAGTCCTGAAAGACTTGCAAGTAAAGTAACAATCGCAACACCCAAGAATGATGAAACGAATTGGATAATTTTTGATGTATTTACATAAGAATTTATAGCAAAGGCACTATGAAGAGCAGCAAACATTGTTTTTGCACTACCATCGTGCATTATCATTGCATCTGCACGGTCGATTTCGCTATTTTTCACCTTTGTAAACATTTCACCCGCAATAGGATTAATGATTTTCACAACATTTGAAGGAAGACCGAATTCTGATTCAATAAATTCTTCTGTGATATTTGCATCTGATGTTCTGAAGAATATTGTAAGACCATCTTTTTCAAGTTCTTGCATATATCTTGCTGTTTCTTCATTTGCTTTATAAACAACTACAAACATTGCAGCAATTTTGCCTTCAATTGCAAGATAAATAACATTTCTGCCGTTTTGCTTAAATTTATTTTCAAGGTCTTCATCAGGAGTTTCAACATTGTGATGCACAAGTAATTCTCTGTTACCAACGAGAACTCTGTGATTATGAATCCAACAAGAACATCCTAATTTTTCTTCATAAGCCAAAGATTCAACCGGGAATAAAAGTTCTTGCTTGCCAATAATAACACCATTGAAAATGTCTGAAAGAACTCCACCTGATTCGATGATAACTGACGCTGTGTAAAGAATTGCTTCGTCAATTCGCATTTTGTGATAGAGTTTGATACCCTCAATATTGCAACCACCACTAACGAAAGCGTCACAAGCATCTACCATTATGCCGTTTGAGTTGACTGCGTCTTCAACAGCACTATATCCGTTAATCAACGAGCCTTCTTCGTTGAGTTTTTTATTCTCTGCATAGAGATTTGAAATTGCACAAAGACTTGCTGCTAATGGAAGTCCCATAAGCACAGCTCCAGCAAACGCACTGACACCCACAAATATGTTTGCATTGATAATGCCGAAAATTATGCCAATCAACAATGAAACACCCGCAACTGCAGGAACTGCAATTTTAAGTAATGGTCCTGTAACTTCTGCTGAACGGGAAAGTTCAACAAATCTTGCAGGGAAACCAATATTTGCTGAATATTTAATGTCAGGATTACCAAGCATCAAGCCACGAGCAATTTCGTTAGCTGTTTCTTCGTCGCCGATATTTTGAACACAATAAAATTCGTTTTCTTCGTCTGACACAATTTCAAAGTTTGCAATATCACCTTTGCAACGGATAAGTTCACCAACAGTTTTCAAAATCATTGGTAAAACCGCTGCGCCCGCCAACAATCTTGCACTTGATTCAACACTATCTGTAAAACCAAATCCCACAAGGCATTGTAAAACGCCCGCAAATGCTGACACGAGAATCACCGTATTCATATCAAATACTTTATTTTTAAATCCTTTAATTGCGTCAATAAAGCTACGATAATAAACACCGCAAGCAACAAGCAATAAGATAAGTTGAATTGCAACATAAACATATTCATTGTTGCCATAAATCTCAAAATTACCGTTTTCTGCGCCCGCAACTGCTGCAAGCAATGACATTATAACGCAAATTACTGAAAGTCCTGAAAGCTTTGCAACAAGACTCTTTTTCTCTGCTTCAAAAACTCTGTAAACAGCATTTGTATCTTTTGGACCATAATATTCACGAGCAACCGATACTTTGCGTCTTTCAAAACGACGTTTTGGAGTTGTTGCACCAATTTCGCCTTCTCCAACTTCTTGCTTGAAAATCAAGCCACCATTCATAAAGTTATCAACAACAGTTTTTCTTGTTTCACGAAGCTCTGCTTCTGCTTCTTCTTCAGACTGTTGCATAACTGGTTCATCGTCTGTGCCAAAGCCTTCAAGCATAATCTGATTATCTGAATAAATATCTTTTTCTTCTTGAGTGGCAACAGGATTGTTTTTCTCTTGCTCTAATTCATATTCAGCAGGAACAATCACTGGCAATGGTTCAAAACCATCTGTATTCGCTTTAAACACATTATTCTTTTTAACAACAATACCGGGAGTCTCAATGGTCTTTTCGGGAAGCGACTCAATGAGTTTGCGGTGTTCCTGTGTTTTTTCGATGTTCTGCACAGGTTGATTCATAAAATGCTTTCTGTATTTTTCTTCGCTCATAACAGGAGTTGAGAGTGGGTCACCCTCGCCTGTTGTTGTTCTAACGACCTTATTTCCTAAATTATGAGAAATGTTTGGATTATATTCCCCACGAATTTTAACTTCGTTGAACATTCTTGTTTTTTCAATAGAAATCTGACCGCTAACAGATTTAACTTCTTCTTTTGGTTCTTCTTTTTCTTCAAAAATTTCTTCGCTACCGATTTTTGTGCCATCAGCAGAAAATCCGATTTGCCCACTTTCTTCAACGTGAATACTTACATCTTCTGTAACACTTGGCAAAATAACTGTTTTTTCTGTTTCTGCTATTTCAGAAATGTTAACTTTGAACTTCTCTTTTGTTTCTTCTTTTGGCAATGAAGAAATCACCATTGTCTTTTCTTCTGCAAAATTTGAAGGCACACTTTCTTTGATGTCTTCTAATAATGCATCAACTTTCTCAGAAGAAACTTCTGTATCTATTACTTCATATTTTTTTACGGATGCGAGAATCTCATCAATGAGAGAATCTGGAATTCTGTCTGCCATAATAAAGTCCCCCGAAAATTTATTATAGTTAATTTTATCTTTGATTGGAGAATTCGTACATTAAAATGCCACCTGCAACTGATGCGTTAAGTGAATTAATTTGACCTTTCATTTTAAGCGAAATAATGAAGTCGCATTTTTCACGGACAATTCTGCTCATTCCGTCGCCCTCTGAGCCGATAACAAGCACTGCTGCACCACTGAGATTTGTTGAACGGACATCCTGACCATCCATATCTGCGCCATAAACCCACAAACCTTTTTCTTTTAACTCGTCAAGAGTTGATGCAAGGTTTGACACACGAGCAACTTTCATATATTCAAGTGCACCTGCACTGGTTTTGCCAACAGTATAATTAAGAGATGCACTTCTGCGTTTTGGAATAATTATTCCGTGAACACCGGCTGCCTCTGCAGTACGGATAATTGCACCCAAATTGTGTGGGTCTTCAATTCCGTCACAAGCAACAATGAAAGGTGCTTCGTTTCTTTCTTCGGCAACCTGCAATATTTCTTCAACAGTTGAATAATCGTGAGCTGCACAAATTGCTGCAACGCCCTGGTGGTTATTGTGACCACACATAAAGTCAAGTTTCTTTTTATCAACTTCTTTAACCACAGCGCCTTTTTCACGACATTCACCGATTATTTTACCAAGTGAGCCACCCTTTTCACCACGAATAACAAAGAGTGTATCAATCTCTCTGCCTGACTTGATAAGCTCTGTCACGGCATTTCGACCTATGATTAAATCTTTTTGTCTTTCTTCATTAAATTTATCAATTTTATTATCCATTTTCCTACTCCATTCGGGCATAGTTACACATATTATTTTTAATATCTTATTATATCAAATATCTCTAGATTTTACAAGATAAAATTAACAATATATAGTGTTTGTGTGTATCTTTTTTCATGTTTTTTCGCTCTATTTTGTATTTAAGCACAAATTCAAACTACAAAAATTCAATATTTTAAACAATCGCGTCGACAAATCGGGGTTTGTCGAATTGTTTTATATGGTGATGTCGCCTTGCCTCCCTCTGACGAGGGAGGTGGCAAAATCTTTGATTTTGACGGAGGGAGAGATAAGCAAAACCGATTTAATTCTATCCTGTCTCTCCCTCAGTCTCGCATACGCTCGACAGCTCCCTCGTCAGAGGGAGCCAAAAAAATATAATTAAAAAGACCCCGACAAATTTAAATTTGTTGAACAAAAAAGAGTGGGTCTAAATCCCACTCTTTGACCGTTTAATATTTTGCGGTTTTTAATCTTTCATACTCTTCTTCAGTGATTTCGATTACCCCGCCGTGCTTAAACCCATAAGGAAACTTGAACAATTCAGGACAACGAGTGAAGTTCATATCTCCAGGTTTTGATGAAATGAATGGCACATATCCCATTTTCTCTTTCTCACAACCAAAGAAATCAAATAACACACACCATCTACCATCAGGCAAAACGAAACTTGTACCTGCTTCATAAGAACCAGGTTTTTCAATGGTATTCATATATTCTTCAAAGCCTTTATCATGTTCATAAGGTCCATAAAGGTTAGTTGATGTTGCATGCATATTCATTGACGGATTATGTGCGTTTTTATAGAACATATGATAAACACCGTCAATTTTTCGGATATGAGTGTCAAGAATTTCATTGTCTTTTGTGAAGAATAGCTTTGGTTCAGAGAATGTTTCAAAATCCTTTGTAACAGAGCAATAAATCGACATATGCTTGTAGTCATCTTCTGCCACAGTTGAGCCCCAATGGATTAAATATTCCCCTGTTTCTTCTTCGAAGTACACCTCAGGTGCCCACATACAACCAAAATCGTCACGACCGAAATGAACTAATTTTTCTTCGCTGAAATTCACAAGGTCATCAGTTTTCCACATACGAAGGCACTTGCTACCTGTACGATTGATATTTGACCAGTCAAGTTGAAGATTTTCGTCATAACGATTTGCAACACACAAGTCAGTTGTGAGAATCACAAATTCGCCTGTATGAAGTCGCACGATTTCAATATCCCGACAACCCTTTTCACCAAGATTTGCAGTTAAAATAGGGTTACCGTCATTAACTTTCTCCCAGTTAAGTCCATCACGGCTAATGCTGAAATAAACTTGCTCACCATCAGGTGTATATTTTTCTTTAAAATGTGTAAATAAATATGGCATAGTATCACCTTATCTGCGAATCAATTTCACAAGCTTCATTTTGAGTTTCTTTGCCTTTGGCATAAGATTGCTATAAAGATAATATTTAAGCTTATTACCCACAAGCACATATTCACCGATAAACTCCATATAATCAGCACCGAAGCTTAACTTAAATTCATTTATGCCCACAAAGTCTTTGTTAGGTTTCATTTCACCAAGAGTGCCATCGTTATTGATTTCAGGTGAATCAACGAGCACATATCCCAAATCGTGATAGTCGCATTCACACTCGATACTCTTGCAAATGCGAAGATAATTGAGATAATGACTTGAACGAGTATTGTTACGGATTATATTTCTTGTGCCACCGAAAAGGCAAGATGCAACCCCACCATAACGCAAAGTAAATCCACCTGCAACAGGGATTACTGCATCTTCAGGGTATCCCTTTGTTTCGTCCATTCTGATTTCAAAGTTTTTAGTGTTGCTATCGATTGCTTCGATATCACCTTTAATACCCTTGATTTTCTTTTCAGGTGCAGTTTCAAGTGCTTTTAAAAGCTCTTGCTTTTTAGCCTGACGCTCATTTTCTAATTCGCAGTCTTTTTTCTTGTTATAATAGACAATAATAATATCAGAACTATCGCTGAATTTTTCCATAAGATTTTTGCAATAGTCACCATCACGAGAAACAAAATCATTTCTGTTTGATGTATCTTGCATAACACTCATAAATTCATCCATAATCTGTGGATTATTCTTTACATCTTCATAGGTGTAAAGTTTTGATTCAAGTCCACGTGTTGTGCCGATTCGCACACTATAACGGACACCCTTTTCGCAGTTTTTGAGAATCTTATCTGACGGAATAATATTACCATCAGCATCACGCAAAGGTATATATGTCTGCACAGGATGTTTGTATGTGTATGTTTCAATTTTAGGGTTTAATGAATAGCCACAAGATGTCAATAATTTGTGAGCATTTACGCCGTCTTCCTGAGTTTCGCCACTGATACGCAATGGAATAAGTGGGTCAACCACAAGACAAGTTGCTCCTGCTTTTTTCATTTCTGCTTTGATAAAGTCTGTAAATTCTTTTTGTAATCCTTCGTTTTTATAATCGCACAAAGGACCACAAGGGATATACCAGATTTCACCTGCAACAGGCAATACTCTTGAAAGCACCAGGCAAGTTAATACTCTTTCTTCGCCGAAAAATCCGCTATAAAACCTTGACCCCCAAGAAGTTTTAACTTCAGGCCATTTTGAGCATTGAAGATATGACCCTTTATTAGCTTTTACAAAGTTATCGAAGGCCGCTAAATCCGTTTCTATTCTGAAATCATACATAACCAAAATCTCCGTTGATGTTTTTATGAAAATATTTTAGCACATCAAAAAGTTTGTTTCAATAAAAAAGAAAATTTTTATTTACTATTGTTTCGCGTTGTGCTATAGTTATAACTATAGGTGGTGATAAAATGAAAAGATTTGGAGAAATATACGTTGAGATTTCAAATATCTGCAACTTAAAATGTTCATTCTGTCCAGGCACAACAAGAAAGCCAAAAAGAATGGACAGAGAAGAATTCAAAATAGTACTTAACAAAATTAAACCATATACTGACTTCATCTGTTTTCATCTTCTTGGTGAACCACTTTGCCACCCTGACTTTGAAGCATTTTTGAAAATTGCCGAAGAAATGAAGTTCATGGTTAAGATTGTAACAAACGGCACTTTGTTAAGCAAACAGAAAGACGTTTTGTTAAATTCAAAATCACACTATCGAACCTATATTTCATTGCATTCTTTTGAAGCGAATGATAATAAAAACTCATTTGAAAAATATTTAGAAGATTGTTTTGATTATGCAAAATCTGCTGAAAACAAAAAAGTCGTTGTTCTTCGACTTTGGAACAATGGCGGTAAAGATAGTTTGAATGATGAAATTTTAGCAAAACTCGAAAATTATTTCCCTAAGCCTTGGGTTGAAGAGTGTAACAGTATAAAAATAGGAAACAAGATATATGTTGAGTATGGTGATAAATTCGATTGGCCTACACTCGAAAGCGACGACACCAATGAAAATATTTTCTGTTACGGTCTTCGCACTCAATTTGGCATTCTTGCTGATGGCACAGTTGTTCCTTGTTGCCTTGATAACGATGGCACAATAAATCTTGGAAATATCTTCGAACAAGATTTAGAAGAAATCATAAACTCAGAAAGAGCACAGAATATTTATAATGGATTTTCAAATCGAAACGCTTGTGAAGAACTTTGCAAGAGATGTAGTTTTGTGAGAAAGTTTTAATATGTAATTCCAAAAAACCCATCCATTTGGATGGGTTTTGTTTTGGAGGTGGCAATCGGATTTGACAACCTTCTTCGGCTACGCCTCGAATGTTGGTGGCTCGACGACCCAATTTCTTTGAAATTCGGTACCCGTCTCACCACTTCTCGCTAAAAACGATGCACTGCATCATTTTCTTAACGCTCGAACCCAAGGGGTTCAAATCCGATTTTACAACACAAACTAAAAATAAAAACCAGACCGATTGGTCTGGTTTTTGTTTTTGGAGGTGGCAATCGGATTTGAACCGATGAATCAGGGTTTTGCAGACCCACGCCTTACCACTTGGCTATGCCACCATATTATTTTTTTGATAAAAATAGGACACAAGAAACTGGGAGAATTCTGTGTCCTGTTTTTTATGGAGCGGATGACGAGGCTCGAACTCGCTACCTCCACCTTGGCAAGGTGGCGCTCTACCAGATGAGCTACATCCGCATACAATTGGTGCCTCCGATCGGAATCGAACCAATGACACGAGGATTTTCAGTCCTCTGCTCTACCAACTGAGCTACAGAGGCAAAAAATGGCGACCCGGAACGGGCTCGAACCGTCGACCTCTAGCGTGACAGGCTAGCGTTCTAACCAACTGAACTACCGGGCCATTTGGTGGGAACAACAGGGCTCGAACCTGTGACCCTCTGCTTGTAAGGCAGATGCTCTCCCAGCTGAGCTATGCTCCCACATTTTTGCTGCTGTTTTCAGCGGCTCGTATAATTTACCACATCTAAAAAGATTTGTCAACACTTTTTTTCAACTTTTTTAAAATTTTTTCAAAAAAGTTTTGTGGCAACTTTTTACGCCTGATTTTTCAGTTGGTTATAAGCTTTTTGTCTGTTTTACACTCATTGATAAAACAGGAATATTCGGCGGTGTTCCTTTGGGGTTCACCGCCGTTTAAAACTATCTTATGCTTTCTTCTTTGGTTTCATAACCAAAGCGCCGATTGCCATAATTACAGCGAATACCACAAGGTAGAAAAGAACTGGGCAAGAGAATTCGCCGTTTTCTTTTGCTGCAAGGTATGGCATATAGCCGTGTGAATAGAGAGCTGCAAACACCATAAATGCTGAACCAACCACACCAAGTGCAGGAAGAACAAATCTCTTAACTGCTGAAAGTTCTTTTTCTTTAATCATAAACTTAATGAACATTGGAATGTAAAGTGCATAAATTGTTATGATTGGAAGTTCTGATGAGTCAAAGCTGAATTTACCGAACCAAGGTGTAGCTGTAAGGTTTGCACCATAGAAGTAAACAAGCCATGCAGCAACAATTACAAGACCAACAATACATGAGTTTGAAGGCATACCTGATGCTGGGTCAACCTGTTTCATAAGGTCAACCTTTGGACCCATGTTACGAACTGAAAGTGAGTACATACCACGGATTGTACCGATAAGAAGACCATTAAGTGTGCCAAGGCAAGAAACTGCAACGAAGAGGTTGAGAATATTACCAAGAACATTGCCGAAAACTGTTGTGAAAGCAGAAGCTGTTCCTTCGTCCATAAGAGTCTTAACAGGAGCTCCGCCTGCAACACCTATGTAGTAGAAGAGGTAAATTGCAATAATAATGATACCACCAACAATAAGAGCGATAGGAAGATTCTTTTTAGAATCTTTGATTTCTGAGTTGATTGATGTAGCAAGAATCCAACCTTCATAAGCAAAAGCAGTAGCAACAACAGCACCAAAAAGTGGTGACATGTCGCCAGCGCTTGTAGCAAAGTTAGAAGCAAGGATTGATGTTGTCTCACCAGCAAGATTGTGTGTAAGACCATAAATTGTACCAACAATTGCCATCAAAAGAAGTGGAATAAACTTGATGAATGTAGCACTAATCTGAAGTTTACCAGCAAGCTTTGAAGAAAGTGTATTTACAGCAAATGTGCAAATAAGAATAAAGCCTGCGAGAAGGAATGTTTCGCTACCTGTTACAGGGTCGCCTGCGAGCTGTAAATCAGGGTTTACTGATACCAAGAAAGTAAGGAAGTATCTTGCAGTAAGCCATGCAAGAACAGATGTCATTGCAGGCATATAGATTGTTGTTGCAAACCAACCCATCATATAGCCGTATTTGCTACCGATTGTTGCCTCAGCATAGTCAACAAGACCGTTAACTTTTTCATAACGCTGAGCCATAACACAGAATGCGAGAACACAGCAAATCATAATAATGCCGCCGACAACCCACGCCAAAATGCCAAGAGGCATGTCGCCGTTAGTTTTTTGAAGAATTGCCTGTGCTTTGAAGAAGACACCTGAGCCTACAACAGTACCTACAACCATGCAGATAGCCATTAAAAGCCCATATTGCTTTTTGAGACCATTTTCCATAAAAACCATCCTTTAAAAAAATATTTACATGTCATTATACAACAGAATTTAACAAATGTAAACAATTTTAGCGAAAAAGTTTTAACAAATTAAAGCGTTAATGCAATGAAAGTAAAAACATAAAAGAGGAATGTTTTCAACATCCCTCTTTTAAGCAGTCTCGCGCATAATATTTACTATTCTGAAAACGGTAAAGGCTATTATCCCAACAGTCAGTGCATTTTTCAGAAAATTCAAAAATTTCAATGTGTTTGTAAGTTTTATAATTGTATTTATATCTTGCATCATTTTATTCACCCGATGTTAAAAGTATTCCATGTGCTATTGATGGTATGCTCTCACCCTGCAAAGCAGATGTGGCAGAAAGCAACGCACCTGTGCCCACAAAAAGCACTTTATTTAATTCTTTGTTTATGAGTTTTTTCATTATATATGAATTCACCACTGCACCACTACATCCACAACCCGAGCCACCCGCATGCACATCTTGTCTCTCAAGGTCATAAATCATTAGTCCACAATCATTATGGACTGGTGAAATATCATAATCGTAATCTTTATTAAGCAAATCGATGAGCAATTCTGAACCGACCTTGCCCAAATCCCCTGTTAAAATCAAATCATAATCATTAGGTTTTGTTTTTGTATCTTTCAAAAAGTCTGCAATAGTCGTTGCGGCTGCCGGTGCCATTGCCGCGCCCATATTATTTGCATCTTTAATGCCCAAATCCGTGATTTTGCCAAAAATACAAGCCTCTATACAAGGTGTATTTTCTCTATGACTTGTAATTACCGACGCACCCGATGCGGTTGCTGTTCTTTGCGCCGCAGGTGGTCTTTGTCCACCATATTCCAGAGGCAAACGAAATTGTCTTTCGGCAGATGCAAAGTGAGATGATGTTGACGCTACTGCATAATTTATTGCTCCTGACTCTGCCAAAACACTTGCCGTTGCCATTGAAAGTGCCATTGTTGAACAAGCACCATACATTCCCATAAAAGGCATTTGCATTTCTCTTATACCAAAAGATGTACCAATACACTGATTAAGCAAGTCCCCTGCCATAATCAAATCAATGTCTTTTGGTGATAAATCCGCTTTTGCAATAGCTCTTGTTACTGATTCTCGATGCAGTGCACTTTCTGCTTTCTCCCAAGACGGACAACCATCAATGGAATCGTCGTCATAGCAATGGTCAAACTCTTTGGCGAGTGGACCTTCACCTTCGGTTTTGCCAACAATGGCGGCACTACCGATTATTGATGGTTTTGTTTCTAATAAAAGTGTGTATCTTCCAAGACGGGTAATCATAATTTCACTCCATTTTTCTTTATAAATATTTTTACCCGTAATTTTAAAAAAATGCATAAAAAAGAGAGTGGATTAACCACTCTCTAATTTTTTTATTAAAATTTGATTTTTCTATCACATATTGAAAGTGCTGCAGGACGATGAGTAATGAGAATAACCGTCTTATCTGTCATCGTGCGCAAATTCTTAAGTAATTGTTCTTCTGTTATACCATCAAGTGAGCTTGTCGCTTCGTCAAGCATCAAAATCGGTCTTTCCGACATTATTGCTCGTGCAATGGCAAGACGTTGGATTTGTCCTTCTGAAAGCCCTGACCCTTGTTCACCTAAAATTGTATCGAGTCCGTCTGGCAACTCTTTAACAAAATCATCTGCGCAAGCAATTCTGAGTGCCGAATAAATTGCATCATCATTTTTCATAAGTTCAGCATTGTTAAAGGTTAACACTTCACGGATTGTTCCGCTGACAAGGAAATTACCCTGCGGTACATAAGCGAAAAGCCCACGCCATTCTGCTGATAATTCTGCTTTTGTGCCATCGTTATTGAGCAAATACTTTTCACCTTTATCTAAAGGATAAAGACTCATCATAAGTTTCATTGCTGTACTCTTGCCACAACCCGATTTGCCCACAAAAGCCACATATTCGCCTTTTTTAATCTCAATATTTTTCTTATCAAGCACGTGGGTTTTGCCATTGCCCATTTCTGCATAAGAGAAATAAACATTATGTAAACCAACTGCTGCAAAATCGTTATTATAGTATTCTTTCACGTCTTCGTTTGAACGAATTTCACCGTCATAGTCAGAATTCATATTTTCAATTTCTATAAGGCGTTCTGCGCTTGCTATCATAGAATAATATAATGGAAGATAGCCCGAAATATTTGAAAATGGTGCTTCAACTTGGTTTATAAGTTGTAAAATAGCCATCATTGTGCCATAACTCATGGCATCTTTTGAAATGTTAGTTGCACAAATAATTACACCAAGAATATATGCTCCACGCATTGCAAGATTCATTGCCACAGAACAAGCATTAACAAAACGAACTCGTTTCATTCTTGCTTTAACAAGCTCATCTGAATATTCTTCAGCTTCTTGCTCGGTTTCTGTTTCTTGAATAAATGTTTTGACAATAATCAAATTGTTTATTCTCTCTTGCATAAATGAACGCACTTTGCCATCGGCTTGTTGAGTGTTTCTGTGGTATTGCTTCAATTTATCTCTCACGACAAAAGAAAAAATTGCCAACAGAACACCTGCAGGAATTAAAATTACCACAAGTTGCGGAACCAATACAAAAAGCATAATTACCGCACCGCAAAGACGCACAACTGTGCCACAAAGTCCCGGGATAATCTGTACAGCGGCATTGATTACAACTGTTGTGTCAGACGTAATTCTGTTCATCCACTCACCTGAGTGTACATCTGATACGCTCGCATAAGAACGGTTAAGAAGTTTTGAGAACACCTTGTTTCTGAACGTTTTTTCAAGTCTGGATTTTGCTTTTTCATCAAGATATTTATTAAGTGCAATGCAAGCAATCATACAAATAACAATAACGCAAAGAAAAACTATATCCCTTATCATCACTTGTGTGTTTTTTGCCACAGCAGAGTCAATAATTTCTCTCAATGAAAGAGCAAACACAACGCCAAACACACCCTGAACAGATTGTATCAGAGTGAGAAGAATAATCCATATTTTATTTTTGCCGATAATGTTACTTATCCATTTCAATACGGAAAAAGATTTCATTTTAATCCCCTATTATTCCCAGATATCAACAGCACCACGATTTTCTGTTACCTTTGCAACACAACTTGCAACCGCTTTATGTTCTGGGTGAGTTTTATATTTTTCTAATTCTTCTTCATTTTCAGTTTCGACAACTAAAAGTGCATCAAAATTTCTTTCGCATTCAACCTGATTTTTAAGGAACGTGAGCTTTTTAATGTGAGAGACCTTTTCAGGCAATGCTTCAAGACCATTTTTTACAATTTCAATATTTTCGTCTTTGGTCTTTCCTTCTGCGTCTTTAAATTTCCACATTACAATATGTTTGAGCATATTATCACCTTATATTAAATAATGTTCTTGCATTTTTATCTGTTAAATCAAGAATTTCTTGAGCAGACACTTCTCGCAATTCTGCAATTTTTTCTGCAGTATAAGGAATATGCAAAGAATCACATCTTTTGCCCCTAAACGGCACGGGAGTCATATATGGTGCATCTGTTTCAATCAACAATCTATCACTTGGAATAAACTTTGCGACTTCGCAAGGTTTGACTGCGTTTTTAAATGTAACAGCACCACCAAGACCGATATACATACCCAGTTTAATGATTTCTTTTGCCATTTCTACGCTACCTGAAAAGCAATGAAGAACACCTTTGGGTTTATGTTTTTTCAAGATGTTGAGAGTGTCTTCGTGAGATTCTCTATCGTGGAAGATAATAGGTAAACCGAGCTCATTTGCAAGTTCAATCTGTTTTTCAACGAGAAGCAACTGCTGTTCTCTGCTTTCTTTTTCATAGTGATAATCAAGCCCTATTTCACCGATTGCAACACACTTTTCATCTTTTGCAAGCTCTTTTATTCTCTCTAAATCACCGTCTTTATATTCACCATTTTCAAGCGGATGAAACCCAACCGCTGAATAGACGAAATCATATTTATGAGAGAGCATAACTGCAAATTCACTTGTTGCAATATCTACACCACAACAGACAATTCCTGATATTCCTTTATCTTTGAATGAGTCGAGCAATTCATCGCGGTCAACGTCAAATTGCTCGTCATCATAATGTGCGTGTGAATCAAAAATATTATGATACATTATCTTATTCTTGCTCCGTTTGGCATATCTTTATCAACAAAAATTACCTTTGCATCTTCTTCAGTTACATCTGCTGCGAGAATCATACCATTTGATTCAACACCGCAAAGAACTGCAGGTTTAAGGTTTGCAACAACGATAATCTTTTTGCCAATAAGGTCTTCTGGTTTATACCATTTTGCAATACCACTTGCAACAATTCTGTCTGTGCCTGTGCCATCATCAAGAGTGAGTTTCAAAAGTTTCTTTGCCTTTTTGATTGGCTCACAGTCTTTAACTTCTGCAACACGGAGTTCAACTTTCATAAAATCATTGAATTCAATCTGTGCAAGACCTTCAATTTTTGGTGCAGGAGCATTCGCTTTCATTTCTGCTTCTTTTTTAGCCTGTAATTCTGCGATAAGTTTTTCACCATCAATTCTTGAGAAAAGTGGTGTAGCAGTGCCAACTTTAACACCTGCTTCGAGTCCGCCCCAAACTTTAATACTATCATAAGTTGCAGGAGAAACATTCATTTGCTCTGCAATTTTAACTACAGTTTCAGGCATAATTGGTGCAAAGAGACCTGAAAGCACACGGATACCTTCAAGAAGATTATAAAGCACTGTGCCGAGTTTTTCTTTCTGTGCTTCGTCCTTTGCAAGTGCCCAAGGCATTGTTTCGTCGATATATTTGTTGCAACGACGAGCAAAGTTCATAACGCATTCAACAGCATCACTCATCTTGTATTCTGAAAGGTATTTATCAAATCCTGCGATTGCTTTTTGTGCAGATTCTTTCAAATCTTCGTCAAATTCAGTAGGACAAACAGGTGCCTGAATTACACCATCAAAATATTTATTCTGCATTGCAATAGTACGATTAACAAGGTTGCCGAGTGTATTTGCAAGGTCAGAATTAAAGCGGTCAATCATTGCTTCATAAGTGATTGAGCCGTCATTTGCGTGTGGCATTTCTGAAAGAAGATAGTAACGCACAGCATCAACGCCGAAGATTTGTGTTAAATCGTCAGCATAAATAACATTACCACGAGATTTACTCATTTTGTCTTCACCGAAAAGAAGCCAAGGGTGACCATAAACTTGTTTTGGAAGTGGCTCACCGAGTGCCATAAGCATAATTGGCCAGTAAATTGTATGGAAACGCACAATATCCTTACCGATGATATGAACATCAGCAGGCCAATATTTATTATAAAGGTCGCCACTACCGTCTGGGTCATAGCCTAATGCAGTAATATAGTTTGAAAGTGCGTCAATCCAAACATAAATAACGTGCTTGTCATCAAATGAAACAGGCACACCCCATTTGAATGATGAACGAGATACGCACAAATCCTGAAGTCCTCGCTTAATGAAGTTATTAAGCTTTTCTTTTTTGCGTGCTCCAGGATAAATGACGTTTTCATTATTTTCAATGAATTCTTCAAGCTGTTTTTGATATTTTGAGAGTTTTAAGAAATATGTTTCTTCTTTTTCTTTATGAACATCTCTGCCACAGTCAGGACATTTGCCATCAACTAACTGACTTTCAGTCCAGAATGACTCACAAGGAGTGCAGTAAAGACCTTCATATTCACTCTTATAAATATCGCCCTGGTCATAGAGCTTTTTGAAAATTTTCTGAACAGTTTTTTCGTGATAATCGTCAGTTGTACGAATAAAGTGGTCATAAGTTGTGTTGAGCAAATCGCAGATATCTTTGATTTCACCTGCAACCTTATCAACATATTCTTTAGGACTAACACCAGCGTCCTTTGCATATTCTTCAATTTTTTGACCGTGCTCGTCAGTACCTGTCAGAAAGAAAACATCAAAGCCCTGCATTCGCTTGTACCTCGCAATAGCGTCGGTAAGCACTATTTCATAGCTGTTACCGATATGTGGCTTGCGTGATGTATACGCAATAGCAGTTGTGATGTAAAACTTTGGCTTTTCACACATAGAAAATACCCCTTTCTGAAAATTATAATGATGCTCTTTCGAGCAATTTGTTAACTATTTCTTCTTTTGTTGCATTAATTGTACCTTGGGCATAAAAATCTTTGCCCCCACCCCTACCATTAAAGGTAGAATTCAAGAATAAGACCATATCTTTTATGTTTTTATTCTCACTTGCAACAACATATATAACCCCTGCATTCTCTGTTTTTGAGAATACACAGCAATATTCATTTTCTTTAATCAATGAGTTTGAGCAGAATCGCAATTCATCATAGGTTGCATTCTCGACAAATACACAGACACCATTGCCTATTGAAGTTTTTTCCATCTTCAAAAGAGCTAATTCTGATGACATCTTTTTGTTTTCTGCTTTTATGTCGCCTAAATCCTTGTGGATTTTTTGTGTCATATCGAAAGTTTCTTCTCGTTTTGAGCAAAGAAGATTCATTGCTTTTTTGTTTTGATTATGAAGCATTGAATAGTCTTGAAGCGCCAAAACCCCTGCGACCATTTCAATTCTTGTGCCTTTTTTATATGGAATAAAGCTGATTATTTTTATTATTCCCACTTCGCCTGTATTAGCCACATGTGGTGCACAACAAGCACAAAGGTCAGTGTCTTCAATCTCTACTAAACGGACATTTTCGGTTATATCAAGCTTGCTTCGGTAATCATAATTTGACAACTCGTCAGCAGATGGATAAATCACATTGATTTTCTTATTTGCATAAATTACCTTGTTGACTTCAAGTTCGATTTTTGCAATGTCTTGCTCATTCAACGGACCATCCGTATCAAGAGTAACAACATTGTCACTCAAATGAAATCCCACATTATTGTAGCCATAAAGATTATGGATTACGCCTGAAACGATATGCTCGCCCGTATGATTCTGCATTCGAGAAAAACGAGTATCCCAATCAATTTCACAAGTTACAGTTTCACCAATTTTAAAAGGCTTATCTGTTTTATGAGTGATAATTTCATCTTTAATCTGCACATCTGAAACAACTGCATCGGATATTTTGCCCTTATCGGAATATTGCCCCCCACCTTCAGGAAAAAAAGCAGTCTGGTCGAGCACAATAAAGTATGCATTTTCTTTTTCTTCACAAGATAAAACCACAGCATCAAAAGATTTTATATAGGAATTGTTTTCATATAATTTCACAGTTGATGCCATGATTTTCACCTCGTTTTCTAAAAAAGGACACACTTTCACACATATTTAAATTATTATAGCACAAAAAAATCGGTATGTATATAACAAAATACCGATTTTTAATAAAATAGTTAGACAAATTGGGGTTTGTCTGTCTCTTGTATATGGTGATGTCGCCTCCCTCTGACGAGGG